>CANQZK010000023.1 GCA_947628285.1 uncultured Muribaculaceae bacterium | reverse complement strand
GCACTCGGTGCGGTCCAGGTCGTCGGCCGCGGCCACACGGGCCACCATCATGAGCAGGCCCTCGTGCTCCGAGCCGATAATCGAGGCGTCGGCCTGGCTTACGGAGCCGTCGCCTCCGGCTATGATGTTGCGGTACAGGCGCGACGAGCGGCCCGCCGAGAGGATGTCCGTGATGCAGTCGGCCACGCGGTAATCGGCTGTGCCATAGGGGTCCATGGGCAGGGCAATGACCAGCATGGGCATGGGTACGGCACCCGTCTTGACTACCTCCGTGCGGCCCCCGGGGAAGCCCGGTGCGGGCAGGTCGCGGCGCGGCAGCTCACGGGCGGGGATGTCGCCGAACCACTTCTCGACCAGCCGGCGTCCCTCAGCTACGGTGATGTTACCTGAGATGGCCAGAACCGCGTTGTTGGGCGCGTAGTGACTGTAGAACCAGCGGCGGATGTCGTCGAGTGTCACGCGCTCGATATGCTCCGGTGTCAGGCCGATGACGGGCCATGAATAGGGATGCTCCGGGGCATAGGCGGCCGCGCGCAGGGCGTGCATCATGTCGCCGTAGGGGCGGTTGAGACACTGCTGCTTGAACTCCTCAATCACAACGCGACGCTGCACCTCTAAGGACCGCTCGCCGAAGGCCAAGGCCAGCATGCGGTCGCTCTCCAGGTGCATCACCGTCTCGATGTTCTGGGCCGGGACGATATCGTAGAAGTTGGTGAAATCATCTGACGTCCAGGCGTTGTTCTCGCCCCCGGCATCCTCCAATTCCGAGTCGAAATCAGGGATGTTGGCCGAGCCGCCGAACATCAGATGCTCAAACAGGTGGGCTATGCCGGTGAGGTCGCGGCTCTCGTCGCGCCCGCCGGTGTTGTAAAGCACATCGACGGCCACCATGACCGTCGATGCGTCGTAATTATGTATCACCCGCAGCCCGTTGGGCAGGGTGTAGCGTTCAAATTCAATCATCCGGCGTCAGACAATCTCCATTGAGATGATTTTGATGTCTTCCTTGGGACGGTCGGCGCCGTCGGTCTCGGCCTTCTCGATGGCGTCGATGACGTCGGTGCCGGCGATGACTTCGCCGAACACGGTGTACTGGCCGTCAAGATGAGGAGCGCCGCCCACGGTGGTGTAGGCCTGTTCCATCTCAGGGGTGAGGGTCAGCGGATGTGCGGCCACAGAGTCCTCGGTCTGCTTGATGAGCTGCTGCTGGAGTGCCTGGAGGCCCTGCGAGTCGCCGGCGGCCTGCATGCGGCGGATTTCGGCTATATGAGCGGCTGCCAGGCCGTTGAATGTGGCCTGAAGCTGCTGGTTCTTAAGCTGTTCGCGCAGCTGTGAAAGCTGTGCGGGCTCAACCTTGCGGCCGGTCACCACGTAGAATTGCGAGCCGGACGAGCGGCGCTCGGGGTTCACCTGGTCGCCCTGGCGTGCGGCAGCCAAGGCATAGCGTTTGTGGAAGTGGCGGGGGAAGTCAATCTCGGCCTCGATGGTGTAGCCGGGGCCGCCTGCGCCAAGGCGCTGGCCGGGGGCTGCGGTCTTCGAGTCGGGGTCGCCGGCCTGGACCATGAATTCGCTGATCACGCGGTGGAACAGCGTGCCGTTGTAGTAGCCGTCCTTGACGAGTTTGATGAAGTTGTCGCGGTGTTTGGGGGTGTCGCCGTAGAGCAGGACGGTGAAAGCGCCGGCGGTGGTGTTGACCTTGACGGTCACTGAATTGGTGTCGGCGGGGAGTGTGTCGTTAGTCATGTCGTTGAGGGTTGAATCGGTTGCGTTGGCGGCGTCGGCTGCTGAGGATGCTGCTTTGCTGCAGGCGCCCAGGGTGCAGAACAGGCACAGGGCAAGGGCGGGCAGCAGGCGCCGCAGAAGGGTTGATGTCATAATTTTTCGGGGTTGGGGAAAAGGCGTTTGTAGATGCGGCGGAAGTTGTCGTCGGTAAGCGAGAGCGTGCGCGCGTTGGCCTGATAATCAGGGCCGTAGATGGCCGAGAGGATGTCGGGCAGATAGCGGTGCTCGCGGTCCTTGTCGATGGTGGCCGCCACGAGCTCGCGCACGGCGTCGCGGTACTTCTCCGGGTCGATGGCATGCAGATAGCGGGCCGACGAGGCCAGGAACTGGCCGGTGAGGTCCACGCGCACCAGGTTGGCTACAATCTGCTGCAGGTCATCGTCGCAGTCGTCTATATGATTCGCCAGATATTCATATGTGGCCAGACCGTCGGGGTCCTGCCTCAGGAGTTTGATGTCTTCGGGTGTCATCATTTATGTTGTGAGCCGAAACGGCAGTTGATAAAGTCGATTATGAGTCTGACGCGGTCCTCAAGGCCTATGCGGGCCGAGTTGATGGTGAGGTCGTAGGTGGCGGCGGCTCCCCACGTGCGGTCAGTGTAGAAGTTGTAGAACTCGGCGCGCAGACGGTTAGTCTTGCGTATCAGCGCCCGTGCGGCCTGTGGAGTGCAGCACTCCTCGCGGCGCACTATGCGGTCCACGCAGGCGTCCTCGTCGGCGTGCAGAAACACGCTCACCACGTTGGGATTGTCGCGCAGCACATAGTCGGCGGTGCGGCCCACAATCACGCAGGGACCCTTGTCGGCGGCGCGGCGGATGAAGTCGCACTGCGCCCCGTACACGGCCTCGCCGCTTACGTTGTTGGGCCCGGCGTACCATGCCAGGGCGTTGTAGCCCATGCTCATGGGCAGCAGGCCCGCCAGGAAGCCGGGGGCGCGCTCGTCGTTCTTCTCAAACAGGCGCTTGTCCATGCCCACGCTCTCGGCGGCGCTGGCCAGCAGCTCCTTATCGTAGTAGTCGATGCCCAGGGCCTCGGCCAGCCGGTGGCCGGTGACACGTCCGCCCGCGCCCAGCGACCGCCCCACGGTGATAACGTATTTCTCCGGTAATGCCATCTTGTATATTTGATGTCGGTTGCAATATTTACGCAAATGTAGGAAAAACTTTGTATATCGGCCAAATTTTTGTAAAATTTTGATTCCGTATTTTGAAATATCGAAAATATTGTCCATCTTTGCACGTGATAAAAAACTCCTAACCCGTAAAACGCATTAGTGATGAAAGAAGATATCGACTGGGCACACCTGCCCTTCGGCTATTATCCCACAGATTACAATGTCCGCTGCACATATCGCGACGGCAAGTGGGGCGAAATCGAAGTTACACAATCAGATAAGGTCGAACTGCACATGGCCGCCACCTGTCTGCACTACGGCCAGGAGATATTCGAGGGCCTCAAGGCCTTCCGCGGCCGCGACGGCAAGGTGCGCATCTTCCGCCTGGAGGAGAACGCCCGCCGCATGCAGGATTCAGCCCGCGGCCTGCTCATGGAGCCCATCCCCGAGGAACTTTTCAAGGAAATGTGCATCAAGGCCGTTCAGCTCAACGAGCGCTTCATCCCGCCCTACGGCAGCGGCGCTTCACTGTACATCCGCCCGCTGGAAATCGGCATTTCGCCCAGCGTGGGCGTCCGCTCCGCATCGGAATACATCTTTATTATACTGGTGACGCCCGTGGGCCCCTACTTCAAGACCGGCTTCGGCTGCACCGACATCTGCATCATGCGCCAGTACGACCGCGTGGCACCCCGAGGCACAGGCCGCTACAAATGCGGCGGCAACTATGCCGCATCGCTCGTCGCCGGCGAGCACGCCCATGAGCTGGGCTACTCCGCTGTCCTCTACCTCGACCCCAAGGAAAAGAAATACCTGGACGAGTGCGGCCCCGCCAACTTCTTCGCCATCATCGACGGCAAATACGTCACACCCAAGAGCGACTCCATCCTGCCCTCAATCACCAACCGCTCGCTGATGCAGCTGGCACGCGACATGGGCATCGAAGTGGAGGAACGCCACATCTCCGTCGACGAGCTGGAACGCGCCACCGAGGCCGGCGCTTGCGGCACCGCAGCCGTAATATCGCCCGTGGGCAGCGTTGTCGACCTTGACAACGACCACCGCTACGTAATAGCCAAGGACGGCAAGCCCGGTCCCGTATGCACAGCCCTGTATGAGCGCCTCAACGCCATCCGCCTGGGCGAGTGCGAGGATACCTACGGCTGGAACACCGTTCTCTGACAATCAGACCCATCACAGCTCCGGACCTCCGTGCCCGGGGCTGTAGTTTTTATTAACCTCATAACCAACCATTAACACATGAGAAACTTAATCGCGGCCATGGCCGCAGCGGCTTGCCTGACTGCATCGGCGGCCACAATTCAGCCCGCCATCCCGGCCGACGCTGAAATCGAACAAAAAGTCGAACAGACACTGGCCCGAATGACGCTCGACGAGAAAATAGGCCAGATGACCGAACTTGAAATCAACATGCTGGGCCAGCCCGGCCCCGACGGCAAGTTTCAGCTCAACCCCGAGATGCTGGACCTTGTCATAGGCAAATTCAAGGTCGGCTCAATCCTCAACGCCCCCGGCACACGCGCACAGTCAATCGAGGACTGGCACCGCCTCATCGGTCAGATTCAGGAAAAATCCATGGCCGAAATCGGTATCCCATGCATCTACGGCCTGGATCAGAACCACGGCACCACCTACACCCTGGGCGGCACCATGCTGCCCCAGAACATCAACATGGGCGCCACATTCAACCCCGCTCTTGTGCGCCAAGGCGCCGAGATGACCGCCTATGAGACCCGCGCCGCCGGATGCCCCTGGACGTACTCGCCCACGCTCGACCTCACCCGCGACCAGCGCTGGCCCCGCCTGTGGGAGAACTACGGCGAGGACTGCCTGGTCAACGCCGTCATGGGCGCCGCCGCCGTGCGCGGTTTCCAGGGCGACGACCCCAACCACGTAGACCGCAACCACATAGGCGCCTGCCTGAAGCACTACATGGGCTATGGCGCGCCCCACAGCGGCAAGGACCGCGCGCCCGCCTACATCTCCGAGGCCGACCTGCGCGAGAAGCACTTCGCCCCCTACCTCAACGCCATCCGCAACGGCGCCCTGTCCGTGATGGTCAACTCCGCGTCAGTCAACGGCGTACCCACCCACGCCAACCGCCGCCTGCTCACTCAGTGGCTCAAGGACCAGACCGGCTGGGACGGCATGGTCGTCACCGACTGGGCCGACATCAACAACCTGTTCGGCCGCGAGAAGACCGCCGCCGACAAGAAGGAAGCCATCTGTCAGGCCATCAACTCCGGCATAGACATGTCAATGGACCCCTACGACCTCAACTACTGCACCCTGCTCAAGGAAGCCGTCGAGGAAGGCCTCGTGCCGATGAGCCGCATCGACGACGCCGTGCGCCGCGTGCTGCGCCTCAAATACCGCCTGGGTCTCTTTGACCAGCCCATGCCCGTGGGCGGATACGACGACTTCGGCTCGCCCGCACACCGTCAGATCGCCCGGGACGCCGCCACAGAATCCATGGTACTGCTCAAGAACACCGACGACATCCTGCCTCTGGCCCCGGGCCGCAAGATACTCGTCACCGGCCCCAACGCCGACTCCATGCGCGCCCTAAACGGCGGCTGGACCTACAGCTGGCAGGGCAAACTGCAGCCCGGCGACTTTGCCGACTGCAACACCATCCTGCAGGCCATGCGCCAACGCTTCGGCGCCGACAACATCATCTACGCCCCCGGCGTGACATACAACGAGGACGGCCTGTACTGGGAGGAGAACGCCCCTGACATCGACGCCGCCGTGGCAGCAGCCGCCGGCGCCGACTGCATCGTGGCCTGCATCGGCGAGAACTCATACTGCGAGACACCAGGCAACCTCACCGACCTGCGCCTGTCCGACAATCAGACAGCCCTGGTCAAGGCCCTGGCCGCCACCGGCAAGCCCCTGGTGCTGGTGCTCAATGAGGGCCGTCCCCGCCTGATCAACGACATCGAGCCCCTGGCCGCCGCCGTGGTGGACATCATGCTGCCCGGCTCATTCGGCGGCGACGCACTGGCCTCACTGCTGGCCGGCGACGCCAACTTCAGCGGCCGTCTGCCCTTCACCTATCCCCGCGAGAACGCATCGCTCACCACCTACGATTTCAAAGTCAGCGAGCAGATGGACAAGATGGAAGGCGCCTATGACTACGACGCCGTCGTGTCCGTGCAGTGGCCCTTCGGCTACGGCCGCAGCTACACCACCTTCGGCTACGACAACCTCCGCGTGGACAAGCCCGAGTTTGCCGACGGCGACACGCTGACCTTCACCGTCGACGTCACCAACACCGGCTCGCGCCCCGGCAAGGAGACGGTCATGCTCTTCACCGGCGACGATGTCGCCTCGCGCCTCGTGCCGGACAACCGCCGTCTGCGCGCCTTTGAGAAGATTGAGCTCGCCCCCGGCCAGACCCGCACCGTCAGCCTGACCATCCCCGCCTCGGACCTCGCCTACGTCGACGCCGACGGCCGCTGGTTGCTCGAAGCCGGCACCTTCCGCGCCCAGATCGGCAACCAAGTCCTCCCCCTGCGCTGCACCGCCACCACCCAATACCCCGGCGCCAACAAATAACGGCGCCGCAACCCATTTGGCATAGGGCCTATAGGGCGTATAGGCCCTATAGGCCCTATCCAATTGCGGCTGCCGGTAGACGTCCACAAAAAAGCGAGGGCACGCCGGGCGTGTCCTCGCTTTTTGTGGGGTAGGGCGGATTATTTTATGCCGAGTTTGGCTTTTACCTGGGGGGTAACGTCAACTACGTCGGCGCCCTGGTAGATGATCAGTGCGGGCTCAGAGGGGAAGACGAATGTGAAGCTGCCTTCCTGACCTACGGACTTGACGGCATCGTTGAAACGGGCGGTGATGGGGGTCAGAAGCTGCTCCTGCTGGCGCTGGAGGTCCTGGGTGGCTGTCTGACGGAACTGCTCAACCTTCTGGGCGCGTTCCTGGATTTCCTGCATGCGGCGTTCCTTGATGGTCTCGGGGGTGTTGGGGTCGTTCTGTATGGTCTGGAAGTCGGTGTAGAGTTTCTGCACTTCATCCTGGAGTTTCTGGAACTCGGTTTCGTATTGTTTCGATGCCTCCTGCAGCTTGTTTTGCATCTCGGTGGTTTCGGGCATGGCGGCGATTACTTCATCGACGTTGACTGTGCCGAATTTCTGTGCGAAGAGTGACATCGGGAGGGCCAGGGCAATGACCAGAACAATTTTTTTGAACATGATGTGTTATGTATTGATTTTTTGTTTTGTATTTCCGTGTGCAAAGATAGTTAATTTTTTCCGTATCCCATTTTGTTGAGTACTTCGTTGCTGACGTCGATGGCGGGCGATGCGAAGATGATGTTTGACGACGAGGCGCGGTCAAATATGGCCTGATAGGAGCGCTCGGAGGCTACTTTCTTGATGGCTTCGTAGACTTCGTCCTGGATGGGCTTGAGCAGCGACTGGCGTTTCTTGTATAGTTCGCCTTCGGGACCGAAGTATTTGTAGCGCAGGTCGGTGGCTTCCTTTTCCTTGGCCACGATTTCGGACTCGCGTTTTTTTATCTGTTCGTCGGTGAGGAACACTTTGTCGGCCAGGAAGTTCTGGTACATTGTCTGAGCCTCGGTGCCGACAGCCTCGACTTCGCGCTGCCAGCGCTGGGACAGCTGGTTGAGCTGTTCGTTGGCCATCTCGTAGGAGGGGACGTTCTTGAGGATGTATTCCATGTCGACCATAGCGAATTTCTGAGCCGATGCGGCGGCTATACCTGCCAGGACGGCCAACAGCAGTATTGCAAATTTTTTCATGTGGCGTGTCTTTTAGTTTTTCTTATACTATACATTATATAAGACGATTGGCGGGGCAAAAGGTTTAGAATTCCTGACCGAGGATGAAGTGGAAGTGGCTGCCGCCGCGTGTTCCGTATGCGTCCTTGTCGAAACCGTAGGCCCAGTCGATACCCATCATGCCCACCATGGGCAGGAAGATGCGGACACCGGCGCCGGCGCTGCGCTTGAGGCTGAAGGGGTTGAAGTTCTTGACCGAGGTCCATGCGTTGCCGCCTTCGACGAAGGCCAGGGCGTAGATGGTGGTCGAGGCCTGGAGCATGAGGGGGAAGTGGACTTCCATGCCCAGGCGGGTGTAAGCGTAGCCTTCGCTGCCGTAGGGGGTCAGCGAGCCGTTGTCGTAGCCGCGCAGGGCTATGGTCTCTGTGGCGTAGGTGTATGAGCCTGACATGCCGTCGCCGCCCACATAGAAGGTCTCGAAGGGCGATTTGAGGTATTTGTTGTAGCTGCCCAGCAGGCCGAAGTCGGCGCGGGTCATCAGGACGGGTGTCCAGGTGCCGTCGGCGTTGGCCAGCGGGGTGTACGTACGTGATTTGAAGCGGAGTTTCCAGTATTCAATCCACTGGTAGAGCTGCTTTTTGCTCTCGGTGGTGTTCTGTTCGGAGAGTTTCTTCCAGTCGCGGTTGCCCACAAACCAGTTGGCCGGGGGAGTGAACGAGAAGTTGAGCGAGAACTGCGAGCCGCTGCGGGTATACAGGGGGTTGTCGATGGAGTTTCGTGCCAGTGTGAGGCCGAACACCAATGAGTTTGATGTACCGTTGCGCATGTAGTAGAGGTAGTCCCAGTTCTTGAGGTAGTACCAGTTGTAACCCACTTCGGCGGTGAAGGTGAAGTAGTCGTCGGGCCAGTTGAGGCGCTTGCCGAAGCCTACGTTGACGCCTACCATCTGGAGCACCTTGTTGGGGTCATATGACTGCTCGTAGCTGTTCTGGTAGTAGTCGTTGTAGTAGCCTGAGCCGTAGCCGTAACCGTAGAGGTTGTTGTAGTAGCCGCCGTTCATGTAGCGGGAGTTGTAGAATGAGCTATTGACGCCTGTCTGGCGGCTGTAGTAGGCCGATACGGACAGGGAGTTGGGGCGCTTGCCGCCGAACCAGGGGTCCAGGAAGGAGATGGAGTAGGCCTGGTAGTAGCGGGCGTTGGTCTGGGCACTGATGGTGAAGGTTTGGCCCTCGCCCTGGGGGATGAGTCCCTTGTAGGTGGAGGGGTAGAAGAGGTTCTTGATGGAGAAGTTGGTGAATTTCAGCGAGAGTTTGCCGATGATGCCGGTCTGGCCCCAGCCCATCGAGAATTCTATCTGGTCATTGGCCTTGGATTCGAGTCCGAAGATGATGTCGACGGTGCCGTTTTCCTCGTTGGGCTCGGGGCGGATGTCCATGTGCTCGGGGTCGAAGTGTCCGGTCTGGGCAATTTCGCGGGCGGAGCGCATCAGGTCGCTCTTGCTGAACAGGTCGCCGGGGCGCACGCGCAGCTCGCGGCGGATAACCTTCTCGTAGAGGCGATCGTTACCGTTGATTACCACGTTGTTGATGCGTGCCTGGGGGCCTTCCATCATGCGCATTTCCAGCGAGATGCTGTCGCCGGTGACTTCGCGCTCGATGGGCACGAGCTGGTAGAACAGGTAGCCGCGGTCCATGTAAGCGTTGGCAATGGCGTCGTCGTCCTCGTTGAGGCGTTTGTTGAGCAGGGTCTGGTTGTAGACGTCGCCGGGCTTCATGCCCAGGGCCATGTCCAGCTGGTCGTTGGCGTAGAGGGTGTTGCCCACCCAGTCGATGTCCTTGATGAAGTACTGGCGGCCTTCGTCGACGTCGATGTACACGTCCACGCGGTTGTCGCTGTACTGCACCACGCTGTCGGCCACGATGCGGGCGTCGCGATAGCCTTTTTCGTTGTATTTGGCGATGATTCGGTTAAGGTCGTCGGCATAGTCGGTGCGGACAAACTTCTTCTGTTTGAACAGGTTGAGCAGCTTGCCGTTCTCGTTGGTCTTCTTCATGGCGCGCTGTATCTGGTTGTCTGACAGCACCTCGTTGCCGGTGATGTAGATTTTGTGCACCTTGATTTTGTCGCGCTTGTCTATTGCTATGTCCACAATCATCTCGCCGGGGGCCGAGAGGTCCTCGTGCAGTGTGATGTTGGCCTTGGCGTTGCTGAAGCCCTTGTCCTTGAAGAACTTCTCGACGATGAGTGTGGCGCGGTTGATGATGTTCTGGGTTATCTGGTTGCCCTTCATGAGGTTGAGGCGGTTCTGGAGCTCGTCGCGCTCGCCCTTCTTCATGTTGATGTAGTTTACCTGCGAGATGCGGGGCTGGGCGCGCAGTGTGAGCAGGAGCCACGCCTTGTCGCCGGCGGTCTTGACCAGCGAGAACTGCGCCTGCTGGAACAGGCCCTGACGCATCAGGCGCTTGGTGGCCTGTGTGATGTCGCTGCCGGGGATGGCCACGCGGTCGCCCACCTTGAGGCCGGCGTAACCGAGCACTATGTCGTCGTCATATCCGGGGGCGCCGGTCACCTCGATGCCGGCTATTTCATAGGTGTGGGGGATGGCTGAGTATACCACCGTCGGGTTGAAAACGGTGTCGGTGTCCTGCTGAGCCGCGGCTCTGTGGGCAAGACAGCAGGCGGTCAGCATAATCAGCAGTGTAATGATTTTATAGCGCATATTTGTGATGTGGCTTGTTATCGGGGGCGGTTATTTGACTTGGTCGCCGGTGAGGCCGAAGCGACGCTGGCGGTGTTGGAATTCGAGTACGGCGCGGACAAAGTCGTCCTTGGTGAAATCGGGCCAGAACGTGGGTGTGACGTAGAGCTCGGTGTAGGCGCTCTCCCACAGCAGGTAGTTGCTCAGGCGCATGTCGCCGCCGGTGCGGATGAGCAGGTCGGGGTCGGGCATGAAGGCTGTGCTGAGGTTGGCCGATATGGCCTCGGCGTCGATTGTCTGCGGGTCGATGCGGCCTTCGGCGGCCTCGGCGGCCAGACGGCGCACGGCGTTGACCATGTCCCAGCGGGCCGAGTAGCTCAGAGCCAGCACCAGCGTCAGGCCGGTGCAGTGTGCAGTATCGGACATGCAGCGCTCCAGGCGTTCACGTGCGCGCGCGGGCATGCGTTCCATATCTCCTATGGTGCGCAGGCGCACGTTGTTGCGGATGAGGTCAGGCGTCTCGCGTTCGATGGCCACCACTATCAGCGCCATCAGGGCGTCCACTTCCTCTTTGGGGCGGTTCCAGTTCTCGGTCGAGAAGGTGTAGAGCGTAAGGTAGCGTATGCCGGTCTCCGAGGCAATCTCGGTGATGCGGCGCACGGTGTTGACGCCCTCCACGTGGCCGGCCGAGCGGTCCAGTCCGCGGGCCACGGCCCAGCGGCCGTTGCCGTCCATGATGACGGCCACGTGCACGGGCAGGCGCCGGGGGTCTATTTGTTGAGTCTTGTCTGACATCGCTTTTTCATTCAACATAGTGACACGTCTCGCAGCGTTTGCCGAATTCGTAGCTTATGCCTATGCTCAGGCGCGAGAACCAGTCAGTGTTTTTGTAAAAATCGGTCTTTATTCCGTTGACATCGGCCAGATTCTGACCGTCCACCTTGTCGTTGAACACCTTTGTCATGCTGAACTCGGCATGCAGGTTGATGCGGGGCTTGAGTTTGAACTTGACACCGAAGGCAAAGGGCAGCGACAGCCCGGCGGCGGTGTTGCCGTCGGACGATGCCATGGAGCAGCCCAGGCCCACGGCCAGATAGGGCGACCAGCGGCGCAGGCGCTTGTAGGTCTCGCCTATGCCGTAGTTGAAGAAGTTGAACTCGCAGCGCACGCTCAGGTCCCATACCTGTGATGTGAAGGTGAAGTGGGCCAGGTCGGGCAGCACGTTGTCAATGTCCTGTGTGTCGCCGCTCAGGCCCATGGTCTGCAGCGAGGCCTTGAAGGCCCAGCGGGTGTCCAGGATGTAGCGCATGCTCAGGTCGGCCGTGAAGCCGGGATGCGCAAAGGGGTTGGTTGAGTTGGCGTCGCCTATGTATCCGCTCATGCCCAGGCCGCCGCCGAAGTCAAACTTGTACGGCGCCACCTGCCCGCGGGCCGCCACAGGGGCTGTCAGCGAGGCTATCAGCAGGGTCAGGAGCAGAAATATGCGCGTCATGCCTTATTCTATAGGTTTGAAGGTCAGACGGTTGATTGTGCCGCGCCACATCATGTCGGATGTCTTGCCGTCCGCGCCCACGCCGCCGAACAGGTAGATGTACGGGCAGGGCCACGACTCGATGGGCTTGGCTATTGCGGGCACGATGACGGGCGCGTCAAGCGTGGTGCTCAGCACGTAAGCCTGGGCATCGTAGAACCCGCTGATCTGCTTGGGCAGCTGCAGGTGCTGCTCGGCCTTGCGCCAGTTGTAGCCGTAGTCGGTCGATATGTAGGTGGTGTCGTTGACGGCACCGCGGGCGTCGCGGCCGCCCATGGCTACCAGCGTCTTGAAGTCGCGCAGCGAGCTCCACTGGCCGCCGTAGGTGTAGTAGGGCACTACGGTGAGGCTTTCAAGCGCCACGGGCAGGGCAGTCTTGCTCACGCGGGCCCACGATGTGCCGTCAAAGCCGTAAGTGTGGCCCGTAAGCGCTCCTGCGGCGGTGCGGCCGCCGGTGACGAGCATCTGCGGAGCTGAGGCCATGCTGAAGGCGTAGGTGACCGGGGCCGAGAAGTTCTCCACGGCCATGCCCTGCGGCAGCGGCCATGTGGCGGCGCTCAGCGCGTCCTCAATGGCAGGCGTGGCGCCGGCGGTGATGCCCAACATCATGCGGCCGTCATAATCGCCTATGATTGAGCGCCATGTGCGGCCGGCTGCGGTCCATGTAGCGCCGCTGTCACTGCTGCGGTACAGGTTGCCGGCAGTGTCCAGTATGTAGAGCTCGTCGGCAAAGGTAGCCAAGCTCTCGATGTCCGGGGTGAAGGGGAAGCTGACCTCGGCTACCGACGACGGCAGCTCCTCAAGCAGCTTGCTGCCCATATCGGCAATGCCGCGGGTCACGCCCATGCTGTAGCGCTGACCGCTGCGGACCAGCGTGTACAGGCAGTCGCGGCCGCGCACGGTGCGCTGGGCGTCGATGGTGGCGAAGCGCGTGTTCAGGCGCGTACCCTCCTCCAGGTTCCAGGTCAGCGAGTCAGGCTCCACCTGATGCACATTTACATATATGGTATAGTTCATCGAGGTCAGGCCGTCGGGCGACACCACGTTGAGCGCCACCGGCCGGGTGAAGTCGATTGAATCCTCCGTATTTGTCTTATAAGTATATGTAGTGTCGCTCAGGCCGGGACGCTGCACCGTCATTGTGATAGACGATGCGCCCTCGATGGTGCTGATTACCGGCACCAGGTGAGTCACGTCAGTGCCCTTGGGCAGCGAGTCGGCGTTGAAAATCACGCCCTTGATAAGGTCGATAGAGAAGAACACGGAGTCCAGGTTGGCCATTACACTGTCGTTTTTGGCCAGCGAGAACGCGCGAACAGCCGCCGACGAGACAGTCTCCTCGACAACTTCATATGATGAATTGCAAGCCATGAAACCGGCCGAGGCCAGCAGGACAGCACTGCCGATTGCAAGTTTTCTAATCATGTGGTTAAATAATTTCAAAGTGCAAAGTTATAATTTCGCGTCAAATCTCAGACCAAAAAGACGGCACTTTTAGCTATTAAAGCAATATTTTTATAGACTTTTAACGGACGCGGCAATAAAAATGCCAAAAACCACCCCGCCGACAGGGAGTTTTAGCGGTAGCCTATAAGCCCTATAGGCCCTATAGTGTAGGCGTCAGCCCCCCAACACAGAAAGCCCCCGGAGAATTTCTCCGGGGGCTTGGCTTGGTGGCGGGAGCAGGACTCGAACCTGCGACCTTTGGGTTATGAGCCCAATGAGCTACCACTGCTCCATCCCGCATTATGTTTACGCTGCAAAGGTAGGCACTTTCCGCGAACCGTGCAAGCAGTTTAACGTTCTTTAACCACATCAGGGGCCCGAAATCTGCCCCGCGACGGCTCTATGCACCTCATTTTGCCAACTTTGGCGGCAAAATATTGCATGGATTGTCTGAGTTGATTATCTTTGCACAAATCTAATCTTACCGACTCATCACATGGAAATCGAACTGATTCTGATCAATATCTCCGGAGCCGACCGCCCCGGCGTGACTTCCGCCCTGACCGACATCCTGGCGCGTTACGACGCCCAGATTCTCGACATCGGCCAGGCCGACATCCACCACTATCTGTCATTGGGTATTCTGATACGGACGGACTCGTCCGTTTCGGGCGACATCATGAAGGAGCTGCTGTTCAAGGCCTATGAGCTGAACGTGAAGGTGCGCTTCTCGCCCATCGACATCCCCGCCTATGAGGAGTGGGTGTCCCGTCAGGGCAAGGACCGCTGGATAATCACCATCCTGGGTCGCCGCCTGACGGCACAGAACATCGCGCTGGTGACCGACGTCATCGCCGACCAGGGCCTGAACATAGACGGCATTCAGCGCCTGACGGGTCGCATGCCCCTCAACGAGGACGAGCAGCCGCTCTCTAAGGCCTGTATAGAATTCTCGGTGCGCGGCAATCCGGCCTCGCGCGAGCAGATGCAGGCGCGGTTCATGGAGATAGCCTCGTCCGAAGGGTTTGACATTTCCATGCAGGAGGACAACATATTCCGCCGCTGCCGCCGCCTGGTGTGCTTCGATATGGACTCGACGCTCATCGGCACGGAGTGCATCGACCAGCTGGCCGAACGCGCCGGCGTGGGCGACCAGGTGCGCGCCATCACCGAGCGTGCCATGCGCGGCGAGATTGACTTCTGCGAGAGCTTCCGCGAGCGTGTGGCGCTGCTAAAGGGCCTGGATGAGAGCGTGATGCGCGAGATTGCCGAGAATCTGCCCATTACCGAGGGCGTGGAGCGCATGATGCAGATGCTCAAGCGCATGGGCTTCAAGACGGCCATCCTCTCGGGCGGCTTCACCTACTTCGGCAATTATCTGAAGCAGAAATTCGGCTTCGATTATGTCTATGCCAACAATCTGGAGATTGTCAACGGCAAGCTGACGGGCCGCTACGTGGGCGACATTGTGGACGGCCGCCGCAAGGCCGAGATGCTGCGCATCATAGCCCAGTTTGAGAACATCGACATTGCCCAGACCATTGCTGTGGGCGACGGCGCCAACGACCTGCCCATGCTCACCACCGCCGGCCTGGGCATAGCCTTCCATGCCAAGCCCCGCGTCAAGGAGTCGGCACGGCAGTCAATATCGACCATCGGTATCGACGGCGTGCTGTACTTCATCGGCTTCAAGGACTCATACTACGTGGACAACAGCGACTCCACCCGCGGCGACCTTAATATCTGACCTTGAAACGGATACTGACCATACTGGCGGCCACGCTGCTGTGCGTGGCCGCCATGGCAGCGCAGCCCGCGCGCCAGAGTGTGGGCCTGGTGCTGAGCGGCGGCGGCTCAAAGGGCATTGCCCACATAGGCGTGCTCCAGGCCCTGGAGGACAACGACATCCCGGTGGATTACATAGCCGGCACGTCGATGGGCGCCATCGTGGGCGGGCTATACGCCGCCGGATACACTCCCGCCGAGATGCTGGACCTGATTCTGAGCGACGGCTTCGGCTACTGGTCCACGGGCAAGATTGACCCCAATCTGACCTATTACTTCTACCGCGAGCCGGCCTCGCCGGTGATGCTCTCGGTGCCCGTGGCGCGCAAGGACACGACTAACTCTGTGTTCCAGTCCGTCATCTCGCCGCTGCCCATGAATTTCGCCTTCATGGACCTCTTCTCTGCCTATACGGCACAGTGCGGGGGCGACTTTGACCGCCTGTTCGTGCCGTTCCGCTGCGTGGCCTCCGATGTTGACGCCCACCGCAAGGCGGTGCTCGGCTCCGGCTCATTGGGCGACGCCATACGCGCCTCCATGTCGTTCCCGCTGGTGTTCCAGCCCACCGTCATCGACGGCCGGGTGCTGTACGACGGCGGCATTTACGACAATTTCCCGGTGGACGTGATGCAGCGCAGCTTCGCGCCGTCGTTTATCTTCGGCGTCACCGTCAACACACCCACACCGGGGCCGCCGACATCGTTCATGGACCAGCTGGACAATCTGGTGATTCAGCGCGAGGACTACAGCCTGCCGGCCGACTGCGGCATCAAGCTGCACATCGACCTGTCGCGCTTCGGGCTGCTCGACTTCCCCAAGGCGCGCCAGATTTACCGCATAGGCTACGACAAGGCCATGGAGATGATGGACTCGCTCAAGACCCGCATCACCTCACGCACACCCGCCGAGACCCGCCGCCTGCGCCGTGCCATATTCAAGTCGCAGACGCCCTATGTGCGCTTTGACCGCGTCAACGTCACCGGCGGCACGCCCCGCCAGAACGATTACATCAGCTACCTGTTCCGCCCCGCCGCCGGGAGCGATACCATAGGCATCCCCTGCGCCCGCGACGCCTTCTACCGCGCCATATCCTCCGGCAAACTCAGCGACTTGCAGGCCCGCGCCGTCTATAACGACTCGACCGACCTGTTCGCGCTCGACCTCAAGGCCGCCGTCAAGGGCAGCTTCAAGGTGGGATTCGGCGGCTACATCACATCGTCCACCGGCAGCTATATCTACCTCACGGCCGGATACTCGTCGCTGAGCTTCCGCAGCCTCAACGCCTCCGTCAGCGGCTGGATAGGCCAAAGCGACATGGCCGGGACAGCCTCGGCACGCGTCTACCTGCACACGCCCCTGCCGTCGGCCATCGGGGTGCAGGCCGTGGCCTCGCGCCGCAAGTTCTACGAGACGGAGCATGCCTTCTACGACGACAAGACGCCCACCTTCATCATCAACAACGAGTACTTCGGGCGGCTGATGTGGAGCGTGGCCACGGGTCGCACCGGCAGCATCGACGCCGGCGTGGGCTACGGCTCGCTGCACTCGTCCTACTACCGCGACAACACTGCGGAGAGCTACCAGCTGGGACGCGACCGCTCGCACTACAGCCTGGGCCAGGCCTTTGTGCGCTTCACATCCTCAACGCTGGACAACCTAAACTATCCCACCTCGGGCCACTCATACTACATGTGCGCCATGGGCCTGATGGGCCGTAACTCCCTGGAGGGTACCAACAACTCCGTCACCCATCCCGAATGGCTTCAGGCCGAAGTGCGCACGCGCAATTACTTCGACCTTGGCCGGCTGTTCTCGCTGGGCCTGGAAGCTGACCTGATGCTGTCCACGCGGCGTCCCCTGCCCACGTACAGCGCCTCGATAGCCACCGCGCCGGCCTTCCTGCCCACGCCGGCATCCAACAACGCCTTCAACCCCTCGATGCGTGCATACAACTTCCTGGGCGCTGGCGTGGTGCCCGTGGTCAAGCTCAGCAGCTCCCTTTCGGCCCGCGTGGGCGCCTACGGGTTTGTGCCCTTCCGCCAGCTGATACGCACCGACGCCCTCACCGACGCCTGCGGACGCGATGCCGGCCTGGGCAAATTCCGCCTACTCACCGAGGCCGATGTCACCTACCAGTTCCCCTTTGCCAGCCTGTCCGGCTACATCAACTACGCCAACGTGCCCGGCGACAAATGGCACGTGGGCCTGTCGTTCGGTATCTACCTGGCTCCTCCGTCGTTTCTGCAGTGACACCCTCCTGACCCCAACCGCTTATGAACAAAGTCATACTCTGCGGCCACACCGGCCAAGACCCCCGCATACGTTACGTAGACTCGCGCCCCGTGGCCGAATTCTCGCTGGCCACGCGCGAGCCCGCCCGCACCCTGCCCAACGGCTCAAAAGTGCCCGAGCTGACCGAGTGGCACAACATAGTCATGTGGGACGCCCACGCCGAATTTGCCGAGAAATACATCCGCAAAGGCAGCCGCCTGCTGCTCGAGGGCAAACTGCGCACCCGCACCTGGGAGGACCGCAACGCCATCAAGCGCACCATCACCGAAATCTACGTCACCGCCTTCGAGCTCCTCCCCCGCTGATGGCAAGCTTTTGCTCAAGATAACGGGCCAGTACGACGGCGTTGTTGTGCAGGGTGTCCTTTGAACTGTACAGCAAGGTGACAAGCGGGTGGCGAGTCACCTCATCCAACAGCGCCGGCACCTCCGGATTCGCATCCAACTCAGCCATATAGCGGCGGCTGAACTCGTCCCAACGCCCCTGCGGATCGGCATGAAACCACTCACGCAGTTCCTTTGAGGGGGCTATATCCTTATCCCACAGAGCATAGTGAAATTTTTCCTTGCTCTCGCCACGTGGCCACAGACGGTCAACGTATATGCGGAAACCATCGACACTTTCCTGTCCTGCGGCATCATCATAAACTCTTCGGATCTGTATCATAACATAAGGTGTTTTTTCGGACATAACGTCCGGGGCGGCCACAAAGTTGCACGTGCGCTTTGCCTGTCCGAAAAAAAAACTTAATTTTGCCCGCGATACTATGACACTGCAACTGAATCTGCCGGCATTTGATATTGAGCTGCGACGCGATGCGGCGGGACGCACCGAGGTGTATGACCCGCTGCGGCGCCGATGGCTGGTGCTCACCCCTGAGGAGTGGGTGCGGCAGCATTTTGTCCACTGGCTGGCCACGGCATACGGCTACCCGACCTCTATGATGGCCAACGAGGTTGGAATGCGCTTCAACGGCATGGTGCGCCGCTGCGACACGCTGATTTACGCGCGCGACCTCTCGCCGCTGTGCATCGTGGAGTACAAACGCCCCTCGGTGGACATCACCCCGGCGGTTTTCGACCAGATAGCGCGTTATAATTCCGTGACGGGGGCGCGCTGGCTGATGGTGAGCAACGGTCTGCGGCATTTCTGCTGCCGTTTCGACGGCCGGGGCTACACCTTCGTCCGCCAAATCCCCGCCTATACCGACTTGTAGCGGGAGGACCCGTCAGTTGCCGAAGCTCAGGGTGGTGAAGTAGCGCAGGTAGCCGCCGTTGTTGTAGTCGCTTTGGTAGCTGAGGCGGATGAACTGGTTGTCGGGGCCCCACCAGGAGGCGACAACGCCGGTGGCCAGGTTCTCGATGCTCACGGGCGGGCCGTAGGAGTTGGTCAGGGTGGTGTAGGCCATGTTGTACTGGTTCATGTTGTAGCCGGCGGTGGAGTATACAAAGCGCGAGCCGTACAGCTGTCCCAGGCTGTTGAAGTAGAGGACGGCGTCGGGCCACACAAGGTTGAGCATGGGGGCGTTGGCCAGGTAAATCTGGTCGTTGCCGTAGCTGTTGATGGTGTAGCCGCTGTTGATGAGGGCGTTGACCGAAAGGTTGATGGTGGTGCCCAGGGCTACGCCCAGGATTGTGTGGAAGGGACGCCAGCCGGGTACGGGACGCCATGCGGGCGGCGGAGCGGGGCGCATGAAGGGGCGTGGCGGCGGCAGGGAGGGACGCCAGGGGCCGTGGCCCGGTCCCCAGTGGCCGTGGTAGGGAGGCCGGTGGGGACCGGGCCACG
>CANQZK010000022.1 GCA_947628285.1 uncultured Muribaculaceae bacterium | reverse complement strand
TTAAAAAAACAAATGCTTAAACAAATTAATTACCTGTTATACAGCATATTATGCATTATTCAGTAAACCCTATTTACACCAATAATATAGAAAAATTGCGGGTGCTGCGCAGCCACGGACTGCCGGCCAACCCGCTGCGTCTGATGGCCAAGCATCTGAGCGTGGCCCGGCGCTTTCTGAACGATTTCTTTCATGGAAAATAACGATAACCCCTTCACCCTGCGGCTGATAACGCGCCACCACGACTTTCTGCGGCCCTACATCGAGGCCGAGATGCCCCTTGCCCGCCTTGTCGGGCCGGAACAAGAGGCCGATTACATTGTGGAGATAGCCGACCCTGTCTACGAGCCGCGTCCCGACGCGTCGCCCGGCCACGCCCTGCTGATGTGCCCCAACGTGGTGGGCACGGGCATGGAGCTGTTCCCGCGCCGGCTGGCCATGAAGATAGGCCGCGGACGCTTCATCCACGGCACGGACAGCGAGACACCCGTGGCCACGGTGCATGCCGTGGATGTGGCCCGCGCCGTGCGCCTGACGCTGGGCCGCAAGGGCATTTTCTACGTCACGGACACGCGCACCCACACGCTGGGCGACTTGGCCGAGGCGCTGGCCTGCCGCATGGGCAACCTGCGGCTGCTGCACCACCGCATGCCGCTGATTGACCGCATAGTGGGCTCGGGCGTGCGCCGGGACCTGCGGCTGCAGCAGTGGTATGACGGCGCCGCCTTCGCCGCTGAATTCAGCTTCACCCCCGTCAGCGTAACTGAATATCTCAGAACACATGTCTACGACGAATCGTCTCTCTGACTTCATGTCGGCGCTGGGCTCGTCGGCCAAGGGGCTTGTAAAGATGGCCCTGCAGTCGCGCCGCACCATAGCGCCGGAGAGCGCCGGGCCGGACGGCCGCATCATCATCCTGGCCAACGGACCCTCGCTGCGCGACACCATAGCCCGCTACGGCAACCGCCTGGTCGCCGACACCACCCTGGCAGTCAATTTCTTTGCCAATACGGAGCAGTTCCGACAGCTGCGGCCGCGATACTACGTGTTGGCCGACCCGCACTTCTTCAGCGGGGCCGACCATGACAACCTGCGCTCGCTCTGGGCCAATCTTGCGGCCACGGACTGGCCCATGACGCTGTGTGTGCCCGTGCGGCAGCTCGCCACGGCCCGTCGTCTGTTGGGCGACAGCGCGGTGCGCTTGGCTACGTTCAACTTTGTGGGCCTCGAGGGATTCGGTCGGCTGGAACGCGTGGCCTACGGCGCCGGACTGGCCATGCCGCGGCCCCGCAACGTGCTCATCCCGGCCATCATGTGCGCCATCGCCGCCGGATTCCGCGAAATTTACCTCACCGGGGCCGACCATTCGTGGCTGCAGACCATCTCGGTGACGGAGCGCAACGAGGTGGCGTCCGTTCAGCCGCATTTCTACAAGGATTCCGACAAGGAACTGGCGCGCTCCACTGCCGAATACCGCGGCTACCGCCTGCACGACATCCTGCGCAGCTTCTACGTGGCCTTTTCGGGCTATCACCGCCTGCGCCGCTTTGCCGACGCCCGCGGCATCCGCATAATCAATGCCACCCAGGGGTCATTTATTGATGCGTTTGAGCGGCAGGAGCTGTACAGGTAATGTGACGTATGTGACTTATGTTATTTATGTGTCTTATGTAACGTCTGTTTACTTCAACAACAAACAAGGCCGGCATGACTGCCGGCCTTGTTTGTTGTTGGCGCTGTGGGTCAGTTGGTCCAGGTGAGGTTCCAGATGGCCACGCGGTCCTTGTTGGAGGTGGACTGGCTTGCGCAGTCGTTGACGATGCGGATGGTGAAATCGCCGGTCACGTTGACGTCCATTGAGAACTCATATGCCTTGGACTGCTCGATGGTGGTCAGCTCCACTTTCTGCTCCTTGACTACGTTGGCGCCCTGGAGAACCTGCACGGTGAAGGTGCACTTGGTTTCCTTGTAGGCGAAACCGTAGTTGAAGGTCAGCGTCTTGATGCCGCCGGTGAGTGTGGGTGACATCAGCTCGCCGGGCGTGGCCACCTTACCGTTCAGACAGGGAGCCAGTGTGCTCTCGGAGCTGCCGATGAACGAGAAGCTGGGGTTGGTGCCGGGTGAGGTGGCGCTGCCGGACAGGATGTTGCAGTTGGTGGCTGTCCAGCCGGTGGCGTTGGTATAGGTGCCGTAAGTAGCCTTGGGCTTGCCGTCGTTGAAGGAGTTGAAGTCGCCCTTATAGTCGCCTGCCGGTGTGGGCGGGTTGACGGGTTCGTCGGGCTGGTCGGCGCCCTTTGAGCCAAGCTTGACGTCGGTCACGCACCAGGTGGCGTAGTTGGCGTCCTGTGTGGCGGCGTAACGGAAGCCGATGTAGACGATGCCCGAGAAGGCCGAGAGGTCAAGGTTGCCCGATGAGGCCCAGCTGGAGTAACCGGACTCGGGAGCGGTGGCGATGACGGGATTGAGCTTGGTGTTGGTGCCCTTGGTGTCGGCCTGAGTCATGACGTAAACCTCAAACTTGGAGGTGGTTGAGCCGTAGCCGTTTACCTGGGTGCGGAACGAGAGGACCTTCTCGGCCACCTTGCTCATGTCCACGGGCGGGGTTACGAGCCACTGGTCAAAGGGAGCGGTGCCGTTGTAGCCGGTCATCGAGGCATAGGTTGTGCCGTCGAATTCGCGCTGGTACCATGTTTTGTTGCCGGCAATCTGCACCTGCGACCATGTGGAGGGGATTGCGGTGGCGAATTTCTCGTCAATCGAGCTGACGGGCTCTACGTCGGGTTTGACGGGGGCATCGCCGTCCAGTTTGTATTCCGAGGTGTTCTTGATGCCGGGCAGGGTGTTGTACTTCATCACGTCGCCCTTGACGCTGACTTCGCGGCCCAGCATGGCGGGATTGTCCACCAGGTTGAGGGCGTTGCGGACGTCGGTCTGAGCCACCAGCTGGATGCAGATGCACTGTGCTGCGTCGGATGCGTCGGGGGTGTCGCTCAGCAGGATGTTGGCGCGCTGTGTCTTGGCGGCCTCGAAGTGTGCGGCATAGTCCTCATAGTAGCCCACGATATAGCCCTTGGCCCAGACGCCTGATTCGACGGCATCTGTGGTTGACTGCGGGTTGAGGGCGCGGATCTGAGCGCAGCTGTAGGGGTTGGCCTCGGTGCCGTCGCCCTTTGTGGGCTCGTCCGGGGTCTGACCGTCGATGGCGAACTCGGCTGCGGAGCCGCTGTTGCCTGTCAGGCCGTATGTGCCCATGAACTCGGCGGGAACGCCCTGGATGAGGATTTCCTTGCCGTAGTTGCCGGGGTTATCGCGCAGGTTGGCCTGTGTGCGCAGGGGCGAATCCTGAGGCAGTGCCACTACCAGACATTCCTGGAGGTTCTTGGTATCGGGGGTCTGGCCGATGACCAGGGTATTGTTCAGAGCGGGTGTTGCGGTCCATTCAACGTCGGCCTCGGAAGTAACTTCGGTCACCTCGGGGGCTACGGTACCCACCATATAGCCCTTGACCCATGTCTTGGCGGTAGCGCCGGGGCTGTTGACCTGCAGGGCCACAGCCTGCTGCACGTTGTAAGGACGGTCCTTTGAACCCATGGGCAGGGTGGGATTGCCCCAGTTGAGCATTGAGTTGGCGTCGATGAGGGTCAGCTGCCAGCCGCCCTTGTCGGCCAGGCTGATGTAGTAGCCAAGCAGAGCCACTACGTCGCCGCGGCCCTCGGGCATGCGGGTGTTCCAGAAGTTGGCGTAACCGGAGGTGCGGACATCGATGATGTTGCCGTCGTTATCGCGCAGCTGCTGGGTAACGTTCTCGTGGTAGGTTGACAGTGTGGGAGTGGTCTTGTTGGGCACCCATTCCACGTTGTTGAAGCGCACCAGGCGGCTCTGCCACTTGCGCAGCTCGGCGGGCTGGGTGTTCAGCTCGGCAAAGGAGTTGACCGTGACGGTGTCCAGCTTGGCCACGTCGGGCATGCCGTTGAGCTCGGTATGGCTCATGAACAGCTGCGGAGCCATGAATGAAGTTTCGTCGCCCTGGATGCTGCTGTTGAAGCTGGGGAAGCCCACCTGGAACAGGCCGCGGTACTTGCCGGCGTGGAGGCCGGTGAGGTCGATGACCAGTTCCTGGCCGCGGCGGTAGTTGAGGTAGAGGTTGTATGAGTCGATCGAGAAGTTGAGGCAAGAGCCCTCGGCGTCCTGGATGATGATGTACTTGAAGCAGTTGCCGGCGAAGTCGGATGAGATTACGCGGCCGGAGATGATGTAGTGCGAGCCGTCGGAACGCTCGGGGATGAGGTCGCAATAGTTGTTGCTGTCCTTCCACATCAGGTCCTTGATCTGGGCGATGGTGGTGTTTGCGGTCATCGTGGCCACGGGCACGTCGTTGAGCTTGGGGTCATCGAAGTGGTCCTGGCACGAAGGCATGACGGCGGAGAAACCCACCAGCGCCATCAGGCCCGCTATATATGATTTGACGGTATTCATGATTCTTACTTGGTTGCTGTGAGTTTAAGATTCTTTATCTCCCAGGTGTCGGCGCCGGCGACCGATGATTTGTAGCGGAAGGCTACCTGCACCTTCTTGCCGTCGAAGGCCGAGATGTCAATCGAGCCTGCGTTGACAAAGGTCCATGAGCCGGCTTCGGGCCATGTCGGGATGGTCAGGGCGGTCCACTCGGTGGCGCCTTCGGCGCGGATGGCCACGCCGCACATCTCGCGCAGGGTGGTCTGGAACTTGGCCGCGTGGTCAAAGGTGAGGGCGCACTTTGTAGCGCCGGTCAGGTCAATGACAGGCGATACGGCGTAGGCGTCCGACGCCACGGCACCGTCTTTATAAGCGCTGCCGTTGAGGTAGCCCTTGTCGTTGTAGGTCTTCCAGCTCCATACGTATTCCAGGCCGCCGAGTTCGATGTTATCGAATGTCCAGCCCTCGGGGAGCTCGGCCGCCGTATCGCTCAGCGAGCTGTATACGGTGTTGCCTTCAGGGCCGGGCGTGGGGGTGTCGCCGCCGCCGGTCTGGCCGTTGTAGCTGTACACCTGGCTGCCCTGGGTGAACTGGGGCGTGTTGCCCTTGTAGTTGACCAGAACGCCGTAGACAATCACCTCGGCGCCGGGCTGGAGCTGGTCGGCGGATGTGAACTTGTCGCCGTTCAGCCAGTAGCCGCGGTAGACGTCGAGCGAGTTTGAGCCGTTGTCGGTCAGGCTGTATGTGGCGTTGCCGAAGGAGGTGCTGACTTCCTTGACTTCCAGGATTTTGGCCTTGACATAAACCTTATCCTCAGAGGGACCGGCTGCGATAACCTGCAGGGCCTTGGCCACGTTGTAGGGGCTGGCCTGGGTGCCCTCGCCGGCGGGTTCAACGTCGGGAGCGGGTTCGTCGCCGCCGCCCTGACCGTCGAAGTCGATGCATGAAGCGGCGTCGATGAGCAGCAACTGCCAGTCGTTGCGGTAGCAGGACAGGATGCCCACTACATCGCCGGTGCCGCGAGGCATCTTCTCATAGGCGAAGTCGGCATACGAGCTGTTGTAGCAGATGATGCGGTTGCCCTCGGCGTCGGCTATGTGGCGGCTGGTGTTGCCGCCGTTGGAGAAGTCCTGGCCGGCCTCCACGAAGTGGATGTCGTTGATGCGAATCAGGCGGCTCTGCCACTTGATTTTGCCCTCGGTGGTGCGGGCGGCCTGGAGGAGTTCGGGCAGTGTGACCACGGTGGTGTCCAGCTTGCCGGCCATGATGTCAAGGGCGGCGCGGGGCTGGAATTCGGCCAGGGCGATGCGGTCAACACCGCTGCCGCTGGTGGTACCGAGCTGCATCAGGCCGTTGTAGCGGCCGATGGTCATGCCGGTGATGTTGACGGCGATGGCGGCGCCCATGGGATAGGTCTCGCCCACCGAGCTGTCGTCGATGCCGATGGTGATGGCGCCGGTGGCGTCCTGCACCACCAGGGTCTTGTAGATGTTGCCTGAGTTGGTTGAGCTGGCCACGGTACCTAATATGATGGCCGAGTCACCCTCGGCGGTCTTGCCGACGGTTGTGCCGTAAGAGTCCTGGTCCTGCCAGTATTGTGTCTTGAGGTCGGCTACGGTGATGTTGGCCTCGGTGCCGGCGGGGAAGACGGGCACGTCCAGAGGCGGGGTCACCCAATCATCGGAGCACGACTGGAAGGCTACCGCGCCCGCGATGAGCGATGCTATATATAATGATGTCTTTTTCATTGTAGTGGCGTTTTTATGTTAGAAACGGATACCGGCGTTGAAATAGACGCGGATGCCCTGCGCATACTGATAGCGGTTGGGGTAGCGGCCGCGGTCATAGTTCTTGGTGTCGAGACGACCTTGCTGGTAGGCGTAGGTAACGACATCGCGGTTGTTGAGGATGTTGTTGATGTTGAGGTTGAAGTTGAGCGACACCTTCTTGAGGTAGATTACCTTGCCGATGGAGGCGTTGAGCACAAAGTAGTTCTTGAGCTTGTCCTGAACGGCCAGTTCCTCGACTTTGGCCTGGAGGTCGGAGGGGTCGGGGTACTTCTGCCACAGGTCGGCGATGGTCTCGTGGTAAATGGGGGCCAGGTTTACGTAAGCGTCGCCCGATAGGGTGCCGTTGACGTTGAAGAACCATCCGTAGGGAGCGGCCCAGTCAATGCCGAGGTTGGCCGAGTACTGCGGGGTAGAGCCCACGTAGTAGTTCTTGAGGTAGACGGTCTGGGTGCTGTCGGGGTGCAGGCCGTTCTCAAATGTACGTGTGCCGCGGGGGTTGTTCTTGTACTGGTAGCGTGCGTATGTGCCGGCGAAGGTGGCGGTCACCGAGGGGGTAATCTTGTAGGCCATACCCAGTTCGACGCCCTTGTATACCTTCTTGACGCCTGACAGGATGTAGTAGGTGTAGGAGTTGAAGCGGTCATCGAAGAAGCCGGTGCGCTCGATACCGTCCTCGGACAGTGTGCCGAATACGCCCAGCGAACCGCGGAAGCGGCGGTAGTTCCAGATGTAGTTGAGGTCGGCCGAAAGGATGCGTTCGCTCTTGACGCCCTCGACGACGTCGTTCTTGACGCGGGGCATCAGGTAGATGGCGTCGGCCAGCGGGGCGCGGGTGGCCAGTTCGGCGTGCGCGCTGATGTAATTATGGCCGTCGGCCTTGAGGGTGGCGCCCACCTTGAAGGCCATATCGTCAAATGTCTGCCACTTGCCCTTGCCGAACGATGTCAGCGGGGCGCGGCCGTTGCGCATGTGGCCGTAGCGCTGGTATTGTGTGTGTGTCACGCGGAAGGCGTAGTTGACATCCCAGCGGGGCAGCGTGATCTGGTTCTGCAGCCATGCGTTGGCGGTCAAGGCGTAGAGGTTGTAGTCATAGCCGAATTTGTCGCCCTTGTATACGCGGTGGTGGTAGGGGTCCTCGTAGTTATAGTTGTTGACCTGGTTCTCGGGGGCGATTGCATAGTCGCGGTCCGAGAAGGGGTCGACGTCAATCCAGAACTGACCGCCCATGAGGTCGCGGATGGTCTTGTAGTTGGCTGAATTGGCATAGCTTACGGCAGCGCCGCCCTGCAGGGTCATGAAGTCGTTGAGGCGGGTGTTGACGTAGGTGTTGAACTTGTAGTTGGCGGTGGTGTTGATGCGGTTCTCCAGGATGTAGCTTGCGCCGCTCTGCTCCTTTTCGGGCAGGGACTGGTTGGTGAAGTTGTTCAGCGCGTTGATTTCATACATGCGGTCCCAGTTGATCTGCGAGAAGCTCTGGTCGTTGTGCCACAGCCAGGTGTAGTACTCGCTCTGCTCGGTGGGCTGGCCGTCGTCGGTCAGATAGTAGGAGGGCAGATAGCGGTAGTAGGTGGGGTTGGGGTCGGTGGCCTTGTAGTACTGCAGGGCCGAGCGGTTGTAGTAGTTGTAGGCGAAGGCCAGGGCCATGTTGACCTCGGTGTTGCCCTTCTTGTACAGGTAGTTGAGCATGACGGTGGGGTCATAGGTCTCGGTGATGCGCGATGCGCGCTTCTTGCCCTGGTACCAGCCCCAGTTGGGGTTGTAGAGGTTGTCGTCCATCAGGTCGTAGACTTCCTGATAGGTGGCGGCGGCGGTAGCGCGCTGAGTGGGGCCGCCCCAGGCGGTCAGCACCAGTTTGCTCTGCGGGGTGAGCAGCTTCTCAAGCGAGAGGAACAGGCCGCCGGAGTTATAGAATGTGCCATCGACGACGCCTTCCTTGGCGTAACGACCTATGCCGGACAGGGTGAAGGCCCAGCCGTGCTTGTTCAGGCCCGAAGCGTAGGTGGCCATGCCGCGCAGCATGTAGTTGGAGTTGGTGTAGGCCACAGAGCCGTTGAAGCCGGTGGCGTAGAGGTCGGTGACGGTGTTATAGTTGACCGTGCCGCCTATGTTGCCCATGCCCACATTGGACACGCCCATGCCCACGGAGGTGGTCTTGTTGCGGAAGGCGCGTGAGGTCATGCCCAGCAGCGATGAGAAGTTGAAACGGCCGCGAATAAGGTCGTTCATCTGCACGCCGTTGATGTAAACGGCCTGATACTGGCTGTCATAGCCGCGATAGCGGAAGTACATCGGGCCGAAGTTGTAGGAAGCCGTGTTGTAGAAGATATCGTCGTTGGCGCCGGTGAGGGCGGCAACGCTCTGCGAGGCGCTTTCCTCGTCCTCCATCACCTGTTCGTCAAAGAGCAGGTCGTTGGCGTCGCCGTAGTAGTCGGTAGCGTCGTCGGCGGGAGTGAGGCGGATGGCGCCCAGGTCGTTAAGGCCGTTGCCTATGTTGATGTCCATGCCGGCGGATTCGAAACCGTCGCACATCACCACCAGGTACTCGCGTCCCAGCGGCAGGTCGGACAAATTGAATGAGCCGTCGAACGATGTCATCGTAGAGGCGCCGGCGGCACGAAGCATCACGGATGCCCCCGTTACGGGGCTACCGGATGTGCTGTTTACGACCGTACCCGTCACCGAGCCGGTCTGCGCCATCATCGGCAGCCAAGCCGACAAGAGCACTAATAGGAACAGTTTTAGCTTCATAAAATTTTGTTAGATATTCTGTTATTGTTTATGTCGTTAACGAATGTGTGCCTAAGATAAGATTTGAGCCTCCAAAAATACGTATATAAACTGACGTAACCAAATTTTCTTAAAGATTTTATCGATTTTTTAACGATTGGGGATTGAATCAGGATTAATCATGGTTTAGCCTGAGGAAGCCCGGGGAAGCCCGGGGAAGCCTGATTTAACTTGATGAAGCTTGATTTCTCCCGGCTAATCCGGGATTTTTGCTTATCTTTGCAGGCGTAAACTTAATTCAGATGAAAACAGGGTTCGATAACGACAAGTACATCCGGCTGCAGTCGGAGCACATCAAGGAACGCATAGCCAAGTTCGGCAACAAACTTTATCTGGAGCTGGGCGGCAAACTCTTCGACGATTATCACGCCAGCCGCGTGCTGCCGGGCTTCCAGCCTGACAGTAAACTGCGGATGCTCAGCCAGTTGGCTGACCACGCCGAAATAGTCATCGTAATCAGCGCCCGCGACATCGAGCGCAACAAGGTGCGCAACGACCTGGGCATAACCTACGATATGGACGTGCTGCGCCTGCGCGACGAGTTTATGGCCCGCGGCTTCCTGGTCAGCTCCGTGGTGGTGACGCACTACGACGGACAGTGCAGCGCCGACGCCTTCCGCAACCGCCTGTCGCGCCTGGGCATAACCACTTACGTACATTATACTATAGAGGGCTATCCCAACAATGTAGCCCTGATTGACTCGGACGAGGGTTTCGGGCGCAACGACTACATCGAGACCACCCGCCCGCTGGTAATCGCCACCGCCCCGGGCCCGGGCAGCGGCAAGATGGCCGTGTGTCTGAGCCAGCTCTACAACGAGCACCGCCGCGGCGTCGAGGCCGGTTACGCCAAGTTCGAGACCTTCCCGGTGTGGAGCCTGCCCCTGAAACACCCCGTCAACATAGCCTACGAGGCCGCCACGGCCGACCTCAACGACGTCAACATGATTGACCCCTTCCACCTGGAAGCCTACGGCAAGACGGCCATCAACTACAACCGCGACATTGAGATTTTCCCTGTGCTGAACGCTCTGTTCGAGGGCATCTACGGCCACAACCCCTACAAATCGCCCACGGATATGGGCGTCAACATGGTGGGCTTCTGCATCAGCGACGACGCCGTATGCCGCGAGGCGTCCAACCAGGAGATTATCCGCCGCTACTACACCGCACTCAACCGTCTGGCCCAGGCCGACGGCAACGACGCCGAGGTGTCCAAGATAGCCCTGCTGTTCAACCAGGCCAAGATAACCACCGCCCACCGCCGGCCCATAGCCGCCGCCAAGGAGCGCGCCGAGCGTTCGGGCAAGGCCGCCTCGGCCATCGAGTTGGGCGACGGCACCATCATCACCGCCGAGAGCAGCGAGCTGCTGGGCCCGAGCGCGGCGCTCATCCTCAACGCCGTCAAGCACCTGGCGGGCATAGACCACTCGGTCAAGCTCATCCCGCAATCACTCATCGAGCCTATCCAGCACACCAAGCTGTGCTATCTGCAGGGCCGCAACCCGCGCCTGCACACCGACGAGGTCCTGGTGGCCCTGTCCGTGCTCAGCCCCCACGACGACAACTGCCGCCGCGCCCTGGAGAAGCTACCTGAGCTGAACGGCTGCCAGATGCACTCCACCGTCATGTTGGGCGAGGTTGACCACAAGATATTCAAGAAGTTAGGCGTGGGCCTGACGTGCGACCCCGCGCGCAAGAACCGCCACTGATTTCAAAGGCTTGCCCTGTTGAGACTCCTGCTGTACATAGCCATGCTGCTGTCAGTCCTGAGGGTCGGCGCGGCCGTCGTGGCCGAGACGCTGTGGGACAACTATCCGCTGGGCTCGCACAACGTCACCGTTTTTGACATCTACCGCCACGGCGGCGACGGTCCGGCTTGGCTGGGCACCAACGGCGGCCTGTTCTCCTTCGACGGCTACAAGGCCCACCACATCTACGGCAAGGGCGGGGGCTTCTTCGGGCAGATTTACAGCATTGTTGAGATTGACGGCCACCTGTGGCTGGGCTCAAACAACGGTCTGTACATCTACGACCCCGCCGAGGGCGACATCACCCCGGTGAAGGGCGCCGAGGTGGCCGAAATCCGCGCCATGATAAACGTGGACGGCCGGCTGTGGATAGGGTCGCTGGAGGGGCTTTACTTCTACGATACCGCCGCCGGCACGCTGAGCGGTCCCGCCGCGGGGCTGCCCCACCGCGCCGTCTACTCGCTGCTGAGCTACGGGCCGGACGTGTACGTGGGCACCTACGACGGTCTGTGCCGCTATGACGCGGCCACGCGCCGGTTTGTCACAGTGGGCGAGCTCCGGGCCGACAAGGGCAACTGTTTTGTCAACGCCATCGCGGCCGACGGCGACACGGGCTGCCTGCTGTTGGGCATGGAGGGCGGACTGACGCGCTATTTCCCGGCCACGGGCGCAGTTGAGCCGGTGCCGCTGATGCGCGGCAGCAACGTCAAGGCCATCGCCTTCACGCGCCGCGGTCGCTACGTGTTGGGCACCGACAACGGCCTGTACCTCTACACCCCGGCCACGGACACCGCCGGACCGTCGGTCATGATCTGGCGGCATGACTCGCGCAACGACCGCTCGCCGGCCAACAACGCCATATGGTCCGTGAGCGTGGACAATCATGATAACATCCTGGCCGGCACGGACATGGGCCTGTCGGTGGCGTCGCTTGACCCGTCGGTACACATCGTGCCGCTGAGCGAGCTGACCGGCCGCACCGAGGGCCAGCAGATATACGCCTCGCTGCGCGACAGCCGCGGCAACCTGTGGCTGGGCGGCAGCAACGGCCTGATACGCGCCGGCGCCGACGGCCGCTCGGACTGGTTCTTCCCCGGCGAGGGGCCCCGCGCACTGAGCCACAACCGCGTGCGCGACATCTACGAGAGTCCCGACGGCCTCATAGCTGTGGCCACCGACGGCGGCCTCAACGTCTACGACCCCGCGACGGGCACCATAGTCGTCAAGCACATCAAGGCCCCGGACTCCGACGCCAACGCCAACTGGGTATACTCCGCCGGCCCCGGCATCAAGCCCGGCCGGCTGTGGACGGGCGCCTTCCTGGGCGGCATATTCGAGACGGACCGCGACATCATGCGGGGTCCGTCGGCCACCATCACCGCCGATACGGTGATAGGCACCGCCGCCGGCCTGCCCAACACACTGATTAACACGATAGTCACGGACGGCGACGGCAACAAGTGGGTGCTGCTGTACCGCGAAGGCAAGGTGGCCCGCATCGACGCCGCCACCGGCCGCATGACCCTCATCGACATACACAAGGCCACGGGCCACTACCCTGGATTCATCACCGTGGACAACGGCGGCGACATCCGCCTGGGCCTGGGCACGGCGGTGGTGAAGGTGGACCACGACGGCCGCATCGGGCTACCGGTGCACTTCCCCACGGCGGCGCCTGACGAGGGCATCATGGCCATGGGCACCGTGGGCACGGACGTATGGCTATCAACCACCCACGGCCGCGTATGGGCCGTGGACACGCGCACGGATCATGTCAGGCTCATCCCGGCGCCCTCGCGCACGTATACAGATATATATTATGACCCGCGCACGGGCAACGCCCTGCTGGGCGGCATCGACGAGCTGATTGAGATTGACCCCGTGACCATCGGCAACCGCTACGGCGCAGACAGTCTGCACATTGTGCGCCTGCGCGGGGCCGACCGCGATTTCGCATCCTCCGTCCGCAGCCTCAAACTGCCCTACGACGCCAACTCACTCACCGTCGAGGTCTCCACCTACAATTTCACCCCGGACCGCGCCCGCTGCGTGGCCTACAGCCTGGACGGCGACGACTGGAGCATCCTGCCCGACAACGACAACGACATCAACCTGACCGGCCTGCCCGAGGGGCGCCACACGCTGCGCATCAAGCTGTTTGACAGCAGCGAGGAACCGCTGACACTGCGCATCGACGTGACCCCGCCATGGTACCGCAGCCACGCGGCCATAGCCGCATACATAATCCTGCTGGCCATAGCCGCCTTCACGGCCACGCGCCTGATCAGACGCCGCCAGCGCCGCCGCATCGAGCAGATTGAGCGCGAGAGCGCCCTGGAGAAGGTGGGCGCCCGCCTGGACTTCCTCACCGATATATCGCACGACCTGAAGACGCCGCTCTCCATGGTCATCGGGCCGCTGAGCCGCCTGCGCGACGACCACGGCGCCGCCATGGACCCGCAGACCCGCCGCAGCGTCGAGACGGCCTATCAGAACGCCCTGAAACTTAACAACCTGGTGCACCGCTCCGTGGAGATGAACCGCGTCGACGCCCAGACGGAAGCCATGATGATAATATCGCAGGTGGACGCGGTTCAGTTCTGCCGCACCATCTTCGATTCATACGCCGCCTCCTACCCCGGCCGCACGTTCACCTTCACCTGCCGGCCGGACCGCATCCCGGTCAACGTCGACGCCGTCAAGTTTGAGTCGGTGCTCAACAATCTGCTGTCCAACGCCGTGAAGTATTCCGGCGAGCAGGCCAGGCTGGACATGGACGTCAGCAGCGACGGCCACAGCCTGAGTGTGCGCCTGACCGACGACGGCATCGGCATTCCCCGCGACGAGCAGAGCCTCATATTTCAGCGCATGTTCCGCTCGCCCTCAGCTACTTCGGTGGCCGAAGGCACCGGCATAGGGCTGTATTTAGTCAAGCGCTATGTGGAGATGCACCACGGCACCATATCCGTTGACAGCGAGCCGGGTCGGGGCACCACATTCACTATCACCCTGCCCCTGAACGCCGCCGAGCAACCCGCCACGGAAAGCGCGCCCGCGCCCGCCGCACCGGAAACGGAAAAGGACACGGACCCGCGTCCCCGCGTGCTCATTGTGGACGATAACGCCGCTATCAGCGGCTTCATCAGCGACCTGCTGAGCGATTCATACCACTGCCTGACCGCCCCGGACGGCAAGGCCGGCCTGGACAGCGCCGCCACCTTCCGCCCCGACCTCATCATAGCCGACGAGATGATGCCCGTCATGAGCGGTCTGGACATGGTGCGCGCCCTCAAGAAGGGAGGCGCACCGCTGGACACCGTCCCCGTAATCATGCTCACGGCCAAGACGGACAACGACCTGGAGAGCCGCAGCATACGCTCGGGCATCGACGTGTTCATGGGCAAGCCCTTCGATGCGCCCCTGCTCAAGGCCCGCGTGGCCCAGCTGCTCAAATCGCGCGCCGACCAGATGCGCGCCGCACGCATCGAGCACATCACCCGGCCCAAGGCCATCGCCGCCGAGTCGGACTCGGAGAAGCTCTTGGCCAAAGTCACCGAGATAATAGAGAACAACATAGCCGACCCCGAGCTGAACGTCAACTTTGTGTGCGAGCACGCCGGCCTGCAGTCCAAACAGCTTTACCGCCTGCTCAAGAAGTACGTGGGCCAGACGCCTGTGGACTACATACGCCAGATGCGCCTGCGCAAGGCCGCCATGCTGCTGCGCCAGGACCGCTTCACCGTCAGCGAGGTCATGTACATGGTCGGCTTCAGCTCGGCCTCGTACTTCTCAAAGTGTTTCACCGCCCAGTTCGGCGTCAAGCCCGGCCAGTACCGCAAGGAATAGGCACAAAAGTCGATCGGGTTGGCCTTTTGGGCGCAAATTGACCGTCGCCGCGATTTTTTCGCCGGTTTTTTCGCGTTTTTTCAGTTTTATTTGTTTTCTTTGCATATCAGAAAACCGAAAAACCAAATCGACCATGATTAGCCAACTCGCACACATCGATCCGTCGGCCCGTCTGGGCAATAACGTCACCGTTCACCCCTTCGCGTTCATCGACAAGGGTACCGTCATAGGCGACAACTGCGTCATCATGCCCTACGCCTCCATAATGGAAGGCTCCACCCTGGGCAGCGACGTCAAAGTCTACCAGGGCGCCGTGGTAGGTGCCGACCCGCAGGACTTCCGCTGGAAAGGCGTTCCCTCGCACTGCCGCATCGGCGACAAAGCGATCATACGCGAACACGTCATAATCAACCGCGGCTTCATATCCCCCGAGGGTACCCGCATAGAGGAGAACGTGGTCATCATGGCAAACAGCCACGTGGGCCACGACAGCTGCATTGAGCGCAACTGCGTGTTGGGCAACGGCGTGACAATAGCCGGCGGCGTCAACGTGGGCCACGGCACCATCCTGAGCTCCAACGTCATTTTGCACGAGGGCGTCCGCGTAGGCACCCTGGCGCTCATCAAGGGCGGCTGCCGCATCAGCTCCAACGTACCCCCGTTCACCATCATCGCCCACAACCCGTCCACGTACTACGGCGTCAACTCATACGTGCTGAGCAAGCACGCCGGCTACGACGACGCCACCATTGACGATATCGCCAAGGCCTACCGCCACATCTACCAGTCGTCCACCTCGCTGTTCAACGCGCTGCGCCGCATCGAGCAGGACGTCGACCCCGGCGAAGCCCGCGACAAAATCCTCAGCTTCATCCGCTCAAACGAGATGCGCATCGTCGGCGAGCGGAATCTGGAGTGAGCGCCCTGAGGCCTAATTAGTCCAATTAGTCTAATTAGCCCAATTAGTCCAATTCACACACCCACGCCGTCTGAGGCGTGGGTGATTTTTTTGTATCCGCTATTTTGCTGTAAAACTGCGTCTTACACACATATTGAGATTTTTCTTGAAATTTTTCACCAAAAATATTTGGTGATTAGGAAATTTATGCTGTATCTTTGCATTGTCAAATGATAAACGAACGTTGAAATTATGGACGAAAACCAACCACAGCAGCAGCCGCTCGTTATCGAACCGATAATCGAGCCCGTCGGCGCAGAACAGCTGGCACAGCTATCTGACGACCCCGCCGACTATTTCCTGACCCGCACCCGCGTCTCTTTCTGGGACGACTCTTCCGATTCCTGACCGAATCACACCCTCCCTCTTAACCAAAACCAACCAAAATTCAAGTAATTCAAGTTTTTTCAAACCAACCCAAAATTCAAGTATTATGTCACAATCAATCGCAACCGGCGCCAACGGCGGCAAGCACGTCAACGGCGCACCCCTCACCACCGGTCTCACCGAACAGCTCTCGCCCGACTTGCTGCGCAACTCCGTCGACGAGCGCATAGTGCGCATCCGTCCCGCCTCGACGCCCATCGACCAGATATCGCGCTGCGGCGGCTCGCGCAGTGCCGGCGCCATGAAGGTCGACTTCTACTCGGTGGACACCCGCCCCACTGAGTCCGAGACTTCCGAGGCCCTGGCGGCCATTGCCTACACCAAGCGCGGCGAGGACAGCTACACCTTCAAGGTGCGCGTCAAGAACGCTGAATACTTCCAGCCCACAGAGACCGTCCTGCTGCCCGGCGTCACCGTCAAGGACCAGCAGGCCCTGGTGGCCTACGTCGTGGCCGTGGAAGGCAACACCCTGGAGCTGCAGCCCGTCAACTGCGCCATGACCGAGGGCGAGAACGGCCCCGAGCCGTCGCTGGCGTCGCTCCCCAAGGGCACGCGACTGATACGCATGGGTCGCGCCGCCACCGAACTGGACGTGCAGAGTCCCAGCTTCCAGTCGCTGCCCGTCAAGGCCATGAACTACTGCCAGATATTCAAGATGCAGATTGAGCAGTCAACCCTGCAGAAACTGGCCGACAAAGAAGTGGGCTGGAGCTTCTCGGACCAGGAAGAAGCCGCCGTCATAGACATGCGCATGGGCATGGAGAAGAACTTCCTGTTCGGCTCGGCGGCCAAAATCACCGACCCCGTCAAAGGCGAGGAAGTGTATCTGACCGGCGGCATCTGGAACCAGACCTCCAACAGCATGCAGGTGCAGCTGGCACAGCTCAGCCAGGCCAAACTCATCGAAATCGCCGCCAAGGCCTTTACGGGCAAGAACGGCTCGAAGGCCAAGCTGCTCATAGGCGGCACCAAGTTCATCGAGGCGCTCAGCAAGATAGCCGTCGACAAGGTGGCCGACGCCGGTCGCACCATGGTGAAGTGGGGCGTGGAGTTCCGCGAGATCCGCACCAACTTCGGCTCGTTCTTCGTGTTGCACTCCGAGGTGTTCGACCAGTGCAGCCACGCCAAGGATGCCTTTGTGCTTGATCCCGACTACGTGTCCAAGTACACCCACATCCCCTTCCGCCTGGAAAAGCTGGACCTGCGCAGCGCCGGCACCCGCAACACCGACGCCGTAGTGCTCACCGAAGCCTCCTGCCTGGTGCTCCGTTTCCCGCAGTCCCACCTTAAACTCATCGGCCAATGATCGTGACCCTCACCCGACAGCAGATGCTGCAGCTGTGGCGCCGCCGGCTCGGCCTGGACTTCACCACGGCCGACGCGACGGTGGAACGATTCGACGGCATCGACATGGACGCCTGCATCGAAAGCCGCATGCGCTCATGGTATCTTGACCTGTTGCTCAACGCCGACCCGGCTCGCCTGCAGGCCGTGGACCTGTCGATGAGGGTTAAGGCTCCCGTCGCCCTTCAGTGGGGCGGCGGCGAGCTTTTCCTGCCCGACGACTGTGTCCGGCCGCTATCGCTCAGCCTGCGCGGATGGCACCGCAACGTGGCCGTCGAACAGGCCGACTCGCCCCGCGGCCGCGACCGCCTGCGGCTGTGCGTCTCCAAGTATTCATGCCCCGGGCCGGCCGACCCTCTGGCCCTGCAGCGAGGGCGCCGCATCATCGTGGCGCCCGTCCTGAGCGACGAAGTAGACACGTTTTCGGCCATAATCGACCCCGGCAACGGCTCATACACCCTGGATGAAGCTCTGCTGGACACCATTCCCTACCATCTTTTTTAATCCCGTACACCCATGCAAAAAGACATACCCCTGCTGCGCAAGGCCTACCGGGCCTGGTGCGCGGCCGATACCTTCCGCCGCAACCGCGAGCGCTACAAACGTTACACCTACGGCGACCAGTGGTGCGACACCGTCACCGACCGCGACGGCACGCCCATGACCGAGTACGACCTGCTGGTCAGCCTGGGACGCCGCCCCATGACCAACAACCTGCTGCGCCAGCTCATCAAGACCATCGTGGGCCGCTACCGCAACGAGGCCGCCGAGAACCGCCGCTACGACACCGCCGCCGGCTCGGCCCACCTGCTCAACGACATGCCCGAGATGGACGCCCGCATGCTTGAAGAATTCATCATCTCCGGCTGCGCCGTGCAGCGCGTCGCCCCAGAGCGCCGCATCGGCGGCACCGGCGTGTGGGTCGACAACGTGGACCCTCGTACATTCTTCGTCAACCGCCACTCCGACCCGCGCGGGCTGGACATCGACCTCATAGGCATGTTCCATGACTACGCCCCGGACGAGGTCGTGGCCCGCTTCGGCGGCCACTCGGCCCGGCGCGCCGACGAGCTTGAACAGCTCTACCGCGCCCCGGACAACATATTCTCCGCCGCCGACGGCTTCGGAGCCGACACATCGGCCGCCGTCGCCTTCTTCGCCGCTCCCGCCGGCCGCTGGCGCGTCTACGAGGTCTGGAGCCTCGAATCAAACACCCGGCGCAGCCGCGGCGGACACATCGAGACAACCTTCACCTGGCGCTGCCGCCATCTGGCACCCGACGGCACCGTCATAGCCCGCTACGACTCGCCCTACGCCCACCGCTCGCACCCCTTCGCCCTCAAACTCTATCCGCTCATCGACGGCGAGGTCCACTCCTTCGTCGAGGACCTCATCGACACCCAGCGCACCATCAACCGCCTGGTAGTCACCATCGACACCATGATGTCCACCGCCGCCAAAGGCACCCTGCTCTTCCCCGTCAAGCGCATCGCCCCCGGCATGAGCATCAACGACGTCGCCCGACTGTGGTCCGCACCGGACTCCGTCATACCCATCGGCAGCGGACAGGGCGAAATGCCCACCCAGGTAGTCACCAACACCGCCGATTCCGGCGCCTACCAGGCCCTGTCGCTGCAGATGCGCCTGCTATCCGAAATCTCCGGCATGAGCGACGCCATGATGGGCCGCAACACCTCCGGAGCAGCCGGCTCCGCACTCTACGAAGCCCAGGTGCGCCAGTCCGCAACCGGCCTGGCCGACCTTCTTGCAACTTTCGATTCATTCACCCGGCTGCGCGACGACAAAATCGTTACCGCCGACATCCCCGCACCACGCTCATGACCATCGACCAGATACTCGAATCAATCTACGCCCGCACAGCCCTGACCGCCATCGGTGCCGGGGCCGCCGGAGCCGTCGACGCACGACCCGTTGTCCTGC
>CANQZK010000021.1 GCA_947628285.1 uncultured Muribaculaceae bacterium | reverse complement strand
TATGTATTCTTAGGGTTTTCTGAATAATGCATAATTACCTGTTATACAGCATATTATGCATTATTCAGTAAACCCTAAGTATACATATTATATGAGGGCACCAGATTTAGAAAAGCGCCCTGATAATCCCCTTTGAGATGGCAGATATGGGATTTAACAAAGAAGTAGTTAATCGAGTCGTTATGCGATAATTCCTTACCGGCTGCAAGCGCCAGACATTCCTCGGCCTCCGGAATCATTTTGCAATAGCTGTACATACGGCCCAACCACAGAAGTTGCTCAACATTATCGGGGTTACGGGCCCCTGACAGATTAAAATACTTCAAGGCAAGGTCGGGCCTTCGGGTCAACTCATACGAAACGCTCATTTCATAATAGCATTCCCTTTTAAATGCCTCATCCATGTTTGCGGTATCGTTAAGGGCTGCATGAAGCAGTTCCAAGGCCTCATTGGGGCGGTGCATGTTTTTGAGCGCGTCAGCTTTCGCGAAAATCTGCCATTTTTCGTGCTCAGGCTTGTTGGCTTTCCTGAAATTTTCACTTGCAGCACAGGCCATTTCCATTTCTTCCTTTGCGAGGGAAACCGATTTATAGATATCGCCCTGTTCGCGCTGAGCCAAAGCGGCATAGTAAAAATTGGAATCAGCCAAAGCCAAATCCTCAGCCCGGCGCAAGTTCATGAAGGCCCGACTATAATTCCGGACCTCACTGTTGGCTACGCCGGCAAGCAGGCAGCTGATATATTCCAGGCTGTCGCCCCGACCCTCAAACTCCTTGACCGCAACCTGCAAAAGAGAGTCGGAGCCGATAGGAGTAAACGATTTATATCTCGCCATGGCCGTCAACATGGCAAGACGCGATTTGTCAAAATCATTCAGCTGCTCAGGGTTGATACTGTCGAGCAAAACGCGCACAGAACCAGGCTTTGAGTTTTCATACAAAGCACGCGCTGCGCGGTCCAGCCGGTCAACCGCCCGGCGGTCACTGTAATGGCAAGACGTGTTCAATGCCAAAACCAAGAGAATGAGCGGGAGCATCAACTTATTCATAAGCCGTAGAATAATCATCAACGTATAATTGATAATGAATGCAAACGAAGGCATGTCGCAACGGTTTTACCAGCGGTAGACGTAGCTCTGGATGCCGGCGGGGAGGATGTAGCCCAGGGATTCGAAGATGTCGCGGACTGTCAGATAATCTTCCCTATTTATCATGATATAGCCGCCTTCAACCAACTTGACGAGCCTGCGCAGTTGCGTGTAGGTGGTCAGAAGCTCAAAGATGCGGTCGGCGTTTGTGCCGGATACCTTGAACATGAAATAATCTGAAAGCGGCACGGGCGTAAATGAATCGAAACGGACCACGAGGTTATCGAAAAACTCGGCCCACACGGCGGGGAATGATATGCAGCCCACCAGCTTCTTGAATTCCTTGATTTTGGCTTTCAGCTTGTTTACGCTATCCACCTTGCGCAGGAAGGAGGTATCGGTCACCTCGTAGCGGTTGAGCATGATTTTGGTGCCGTAGTTGCGCTTTATCACGTCGCCTATGCCCTCGTCCTCGGTGAAGATTATCAGGCGACGGTTGTCCAGTTCGCAAGTCGTGGCGGGGTCCTCCGGGACGGTAGTATCGAACTTGACGCAGAGCGACTTGTCGCGGCCGGCTATATAGCGGCCCAGGGTGGTCAGGCGCACATAGTGCAGGTCCTCATAGCCGTAGATGGCAGCGTCGCGCCACGCGGTGTCGACGAATGCGGCCTCGACGACGCCCAGGGCGGCGAAGATGGCCAGGAAGCCGCGCACCAGCGGCTGTGTGAAGGATTCGCGCACGTTGGAACGCGTTATGCGGCCGCCTACGCCGTAGGTGTAATAGTTGGCATAGTGTTCTATGGCAGCGGGATGGCGCTTGGGGAAGTGCACTATGATTTCATTGACCAGATCGAAGACGTTGATCCACGGGTCGGGCCGGTTGTCGGTATCGGATCCCTCGGGCAGGGCATATTTGGCCAGGGCTCGCAGCACCTCCATGACATAGTCGCGCGGCAGGAGGTCCTCAAACATCGACTTGTAGAACGTTCCGCCGGCGGGCAGAATCATATGGGCGTACTGCTGCATGGTCATATAGCGGGTGCACATGCCCACGTAGCTGTCAGGCACGTTGTCGACATGGCGCAGGGGATAGTTGGCCATGCAGTTCCAGAAGAAAGTCTCGCGCAACGACGGGCCGGAGCTCCCATCAAAGGGGAAGTGCTCCATGGGCATGGCCTTGACGAGCGACTTGAGCGTACGCGCCATTATCGGCGAGGCGGACGACGGGGCATAGGGCACGGACATCTGCTCCATCAACGCGAAGGCGCGGGCGGCCTTGCCCAGCACTTCTTTCTGAGCGTTGAATATGCGGTAGTCGGCATCGGGCAGCACATCGGTGGTTGTGCTCTTGCCCGACATCTCGGATATGCCCAGGACGGGTATGAGCAGTTCGGCCAGGTTGGGCTCGACGACGTAGCCTTCCTCAGTGGGCAGCAGCATGGCGCGCATGTTGTCCACGGTGGTCATGGTCTTGGCCAGGTATCCGTCCTGACCGATTATGCGGTACATCTTGCCGCCTTCGGTACGGAACACCTCGTTCAGCCGCGAGAGGGTCAGCGTGCCCTTGACGATGCACTCCTTGAGCATACGGACGTACAGTTCGGGCATCTCGTCGATAGCCTTGGCAAGGTTGGCGGGCACGGTGAGCACGCGGTAGTAGAGCTGGAGTTGGGGGGCCACCATGCCTACGTATTTGCCGCGAACCCACTTGACCAGGACCTCATGCAGCTCGGAGGCTCCTTTAAGGCGCGGACGGCATTTGCCGAACAGCGGTTTGTACATGGCCAGCAGGGCGTTGAGCTTGGTGCGTGTGGGCGTGAAGGCGCTCAGCGGGCTCTGGTCCATTGAGCTGTAGGAATCCAGCGTGACGGTGGATTCCGGACGTTCCTGAGGCTTGAGGAATGACATGGTCCTGAGGTTTTAGCTGAAGATAAAGTGGATATCCTCTTCGGTTAGCGACTTGGCCGACGATTCGTCGCCGGTGATGACATCATCGAACAGCTCGGCCTTGTATTGCTGCAGCTGCACTATTTTTTCTTCTATGGTGTCCTTGGTGATGACCTGGGTGGAGAAAACGGTGGCTTTCTGGCCGATGCGGTGCAGACGGTTGATGGCCTGCTCCTGGGCGGCGTTGTTCCACCAGGGCTCGGCTATGTAGACTATGTCGGCGGCGGTCAGGTTGAGGCCCACACCGCCGGTCTTGAGGGTCATCAGCAGCACTTTGCAGTCCGGCGAGTTCTGGAAACGCTCCACGATGTTGCGGCGGTCGGTGGTGCTGCCGGTCATGGAGGCGTAGTCAATCTTGCGGGCCTCCAGTTGCTCGCCCAACAGCTCGATGCCGGCAATGAAGTTGAAGAACACCACTACCTTGTGGCCGTTGTCCACAGCTGATGCGATGTTCTCGGCCAGATAGTCGATTTTGGGCGACGGTATCTTGCCCTCGCTGAGGCTCTCGGGCACGGAGGCTATGCGGCGCAGCTCGCTCATGGCCTGCAGCATGATGAAGCGGGCCTTCTGGATGCCGTGCTGCGCTATGGAATCGTTGATGCGGCGCAGGTATTCCAGGCGCTTGTTCTCGTAGAAACGCTTGTGTTCAGGCTCCATGTCCACGTAGACGGTCTGGTCGACGCGGTCGGGCAGGTCGGCCAGCACGTCGCGCTTGAGACGGCGCAGCATGAAGGGGTAGATGCGGCGGCGCAGCGACGCGGCGGCCTCGCGGTTGCCGTCGTTCTGGATGGGGCGCGCGTACTTGGCGTTGAAGTTGTCCAGCGTGCCCATCATCATGGGGTTGAGGAAGTGGAACAGCGAGTACAGCTCGGTGAGGTTGTTCTCCACGGGCGTGCCGCTGAGCGCAAAGCGGTGCCGCCCCTTCAGGCGGAACACGGCCAGGGTGAGCTGGGCGGTCAGGTTCTTTATGTTCTGCGATTCGTCCAGCAGAACGGTATCGAATTCCGTCTCGGCAAAGCGATCTATATCGTTGCGTACCAGGGCGTAAGTGGTGAGGATGAGGCGGTGCTTGACGGCCTCGTCATAGTCGCGGTTCTGGCCGTAGTATATGTAATAGTCCAGTCCGGGGGCGAACTTCTTCAGCTCGTTCTGCCAGTTGAACAGCAGGCTGCGGGGCATGACTAACAGCGAGGGCTGCTCATGGTTGGCCATGGTCAGCAGGCTGATGGCCTGGAGGGTCTTGCCCAGGCCCATATCGTCGGCCAGGCAGCCGCCTACGTTGTTGTCGTAGAGATATTTGAGCCATTTCACGCCGTCCACCTGATAGGGGCGCAGGGTGGCGGATACGTAGGGCAGGTCGAGTTTCTCGTTCTTCAGGGCGTTGAATCCGCGGTAGAACTCCATGGGCTTCTTCAGGGCGGGCTCTTCGTCAGCGGCGTTGCCCAACAGGTGCTCCAGGTCGGGCAGGTCGAAGAATGACAGTCGGTAGTTGCCGTCCCTCTGCGCGCGGTTGGAGCTGAATATGGAGGATACGTGCTTGATGAAGTCGGGGTCGAGCACGCCGCGCGAGCCGTCGGGCATGCTGACGTACTTGTTCTGCCGGAACTGTTTGAGCAGATCCTCAAGGGTCATTGTCGTGCCGTCGTCGAACGATACGTCAGCGCTGGCGTCCAGATAGTCGATGCCGGTGTTGAAACGCACGTTCAAGTGAGGTTTCAGAGGCGTGACTTTGAAATCCTTGAGGCGTTCCAGGCCCTCGACGCGATACTCCAACAGCAGGCGCGGCAGGGCGTTCAGCAGGAAGGTCGAGGCGATGTCCTCGGGCAGGAGGAAGCGGCTGCCGTCGCAATATACGTTCTTGCGGGCGCGCTTGCCCACGGTCGACTCGGCAATGAGGTCCATGAACTTCTCGCCGCAGGCCTCCATATCAAGGCGCTTGAGCGGGCGGATTACAATCCGGCGGTCGTCCGTAACTTCGACGTCCACCGTAAGGTTGACGGGCGACACGGGCCGGTCCGGGGCCGATTCCATCAGCCTCAGACCCAGGGTACGGTCGCGCTCTATGCCGTCAAAAACCACTGTGGGAACACACTGCACCTCCGCGGGGATGCGGCGCACGGTGTAGCCCTCATAGCTGATGTCGACGTTGCGGAAAAAGGTCAGGAACACAGCCAAGTAGGTCTCCAGCATATCGGCCGGGAAGGGCTCGGCGAACACTCTAAGGCTGTTGTAGTTATCGCCGATGGAGTCGACCTGGAACATGTAATCGTCGCTCAGGCCGAACTCGGCCGACATCATCACGGGGTTCAGCAGGGTGTTCTCGCCGGCGGTCACACGGAACGACGGGCTCAGCAGGCCGTTCTCATCCGGCTCGATGTGCAGGGTCAGGCGGTGGAAGCCTTTGTCAACCTTAATGGGCCGTAGCTTGCTGTCAACCAGATTGGTGCAGAACGAAAGCATCTCGACCAGCGCCGGGTTGCGCGCCAGACTGGCCGACAGCACCGTCTCGTCCTCACTCTTTTCGCGCCACATGTCGCGTGAGCTCACTGACGTGCATATCTGCGTCGCGGCCCGCGCCTCAGCCCCGGAGCCTCTGAGATTGTCCACCATAGGGATGCCCATGCTGTCCACTATGGAGACAATGACATCGTTCTTACCGGCGGTTATCTTGAACAGGAAATTATTGCTCTGGGTCGTGCCGAGCGACTTCAGTCCGGCTTGGTGCAGACGGTTATAGAAGAGGTTATCGGCATCCGACATCATGGCTTTGGAGGAGGGGGAAAGGAGGGGTTATTTACCGAAGATGGAGTTGTAGCGCTGCATCAGCTGCAGGAACCGGAGGTCGTCACGCAGATAGGACACGTTGATGCGGCCATCGTTGTTGTTCATCCAGTTGTGGTTGTCGCTGTAGCCGGCCTTGAGCGAGTTCTCGACGCACTCCAGGGCGCGGTCGGGGTTGTCGCGCAGGGTATAGTAGCAGGCGGCGTAGTAGTTCACCAGGCCGTCATAGTCGGGGCCTTGCAGGATGTGCTCCATCCAGGCGTCGGCCTCGTCGGTTCGGCCCAGGTCGAGCAGGGCAAAACCGCGCAGCGAGCGGACATTGTCGGGGTCCAGATTGTCAATCTCAAGCACCTGCTCGCTGAAGCCGCGGGCCGCCACGGGCTGGTTGAGCTTCTCGGAGAGGACACTGGAGCGCAGCAGCAGCACCGAGGGGTCCAATGCGTCGGCCATGCCGGCCTCGCCCAACAGGCTGTTGGCCTCCTTGAAGTTGCCCTGGTCAATGTAGTTGAGAGCCATCTCCACCAGGCCGGGCACGTATGAGCCGTCGACGGCCAGGCCGCGGGCTGCAGCCTGGATGGCCTCGTCCGAGCGGTTCAGGGCGCGCAGGATTTTGCTGCGCAGCACAAAGTAGTCAGCCACGTTCGACTCCTGACCCAGGGCAGTGTCGATCTGCGCCAGAGCCTCGTCATAACGGCCCAGGCCGTACAGACAGCGGGCCAGCGAGGCATACAGGCCGTGGTAGGAGTAGAGGCGGTCGTTGATGATTTTCTCAAAGTCGTCGATGGCCGAGATGTAGTTGAAGTGAGCCTCGGCGATGGAAGCGCGCAGATAGCGGTACAGACCGTTCTCCGGAGCCAACTTGATGGCGTTGGTCAGGCCAGTCATCGTGGCGGTGTAGTTGGTGTTGCCGTAGTCAACCAGCGTCTGGATGGCCTTGGGGTCCTTGGCGTTGAGGCTGATGGCCAGGATGAGGTCATCGACGGCGCCGTTGTGGTCGCCCATCATGCGGCGCACGTTGGCGCGACGGATGTAGATTTCGCCGTTGTTGGGGTCCAGGTTCACGGCCTGCTCCAGATAATCGGTTGCGACCGGGAGGTTGTTCTCCTTGACCGAGCAACGGGCCAGGCCTAACAGAGCCTCGCTGCTGCGCGAGTTGAAGCGCTGCAGGCGGGTATAGTCGGCGCGGGCAGGACCGTAGTTGCCCAACTCAAACTGAGTGTTGGCGCGCTGATAAAGAGCGGCGTAAGAACTGCCGTCGAGCGACACGGCCGAATTCAGATCAGCCAGAGCCTGCTCATGCTTGCCCGTCTGGTTGTAGATGCCGGCGCGCAGCATATAAGCCTGGAAGCGCAGGTCAGTATCGCCGGTGGGAGCGCAGGCCAGAGCGTGGTCCACGTCGTCCAGGGCGCGCACATACTCACTGTGGCGGTAATATTCATTGGCACGGCGGAACCATGTCATATAGTCATTGGGATTCTCACGCAGTTGCTTGTCATAGACAGCGATAACAGCCTGAGTGATAGGATTGTCAATAACCGCTGCAACAGGCTCGGTGGTGGCAGTCATAGCGGCGAACGCAATAAGCAGAACGTTGCGGAAAAGTTTCATTATACTAAAATAAGAACTGTTATTCAATCAATAATTTCAAACAACAAAAGTACAAAAAAATAACGTAATCCGGTCATTAGTAGTGTTAAAATACCTTACTAATCGCAACGTCAGGGGAAGGCTGAGGGCTGACCGGGATCTGACTTGTCTGACTTGTCTGACCATAGGACGCAAAAAAAATCGCCCCTGCGGGACAGGGGCGATGTATCGTGGAGTGAATAATGATTATTCAGCTTCTTCGATGGTGACGGCGCGGTCGAGGGCAACGTATTTCTCGCCAAGGTCGCAGAGGTTACCATTATTGGTGGTAGCGGTGAGCTGCGATGCGGGAACGCCGCACTTAACGAGCTTGTTGTAAACGCCGTTCACACGGTTCTGACGGAGACGCTTGTTGAAGGCATCGGTACCGGTGTAGTTGTCAGCCCAGCCGGTGAGGACGTACTTGTTGTTGGTGTTGTCCTTCATTACGTGAGCGATGGCTTCCAGTACGTTGTTGTCTTCGCGGGTCAGACGGTAAACGTTGATGGGATAGTAGATGGTAGCGAGGGGAGCCTTTTCAGCCTTCTCAACAACAGCGGGACGGTTGAGGCAGTCGCGGAGCTGAGCTTCGAGGTCGGCGATGCGGGCATCGGCGGCAGCGAGGCGAGCGCGCAGAGCGTCGCAGTTCTCGGCGGGAGGACAAACGGGAACGACGGGAGCGTGCCATTCGCGGTCATTGAAGTTGTAGGTAAGACCGAGGTAAGCCTGAACTGCCAGGTATGTACGGTGGTCGTGAGTGGTAGCGTCGGCGAAGCCGTCGATAGCGCTGGCGCGGAGGTCGAGGCTGAGCTGCATCTGCTTGCTGATGTTGAAGCTGTTGATAAGGCCGGCACGGAAGGTGAGGACTTTGCCGTGGCCCTGTTCCCAACCGTCGGCGTTACCGTTGCGGTCAAGTTTGTGAACCATGGTCCAGTAGCCGCCTGCACCTGCGTAGAGGGTCAGGTTGTACCAGCGACCGGGGTGGTAGCCGCAGAAGAGGTTGGTCAGGTTGGCCATTACATCGAAGGCCGGACCGATTTCGTTCTGACGGGTCTTGTAGTAACCGTTGGTGCGGTGTTCGTTGGGCAGATAGCCGGCAGCGCCTTTCACACCGAGGCCTTTGAGTGCGAGGAAGTCAACGCCCACACGAGCACCCCAAACGGGAGTGAACCACTTACCGATGTAGAGGTTGGCGGCAGGTGCGAAGCGATCCTTCAGATCACGATGTACGTCATGGCTGGAAAAGTAAACGTCTACGCCACCCTGAGCGGTGATGAACCAATTGTCCTTGAACGAATTGATCAGATAGCCCTGTGAGGGATCTTCGACGTACTGAATTTCCCGGGCTTCCTGTGCGGCAAGCGTCGAACCGAAGAGGGCGCATGCGCAAGCGAGCAGTGTAATTTTCTTCATAGGAATTACAGTTTTATTAATTGAATGATTAAAGTTATTTGTTTCTCGTTGTAATTTGGGCGCTAAGTTAGCAACTTTTTCTGACATAATAACTAAAATTTCTAAAAAATGTTTTAGCATGTCGAAAAAATTTTCCACTTTGCACCGCGTTGGTGCTAAATATCAACGCTTTGGGATTGCAGATTTCTTTTTTTTAATTTTTTACCAGCCGGCTGACGGTTTCGTAGATGTTGCGGGCGGTGAAGCCGAACTTCTCGTCGAGCACCTTGTAGGGGGCGGAGGCGCCGAAGCGCGACATGCCGTACACGGGGCCGTCGAATCCGCGGATGGAGCGCAGCGTGGAGGGCAGGCCGGCGGTGAGGCCGAACATGGGTGTGCCGGCTGGCAGCACCCGGTTGCGGTAGCTCTCGGCCTGTTCGTTGTAGAGGCCTATGGAGGGCACGGATACTACGCGGGCGGCGATGCCGTCGGCGGCAAGCATACCGGCAACCTCGCACAGCAGCGATACTTCGGAGCCGTTGGCCACCAGGGTAATCTGTGCGTCGGCGGGGTCCATCACCACGTAACCGCCGCGGCGGGCCTGCTCGGCGGCGCGTCGGCGCGAGCCTTCAGATGCGGGGAAGGGCAGCTCGGGGATGTCCTGGCGCGAGAGAATCAGTGCGGTGGGTGTGGCGTCGTTGTGCATGGCCATATCCCAGCATACGAGCGTCTCGGCGGCGTCGGCGGGGCGAAGCACCAGCACGGAGGGGCGGCCGGAGAAGTTCCGTACTTCCTCCATCAGGCGTATCTGTGCTTCCTGCTCGATGGGCTCGTGGGTGGGACCGTCCTCGCCCACGCGGAAGGAGTCGTGCGTCCAGATGTACTTGACGGGCAGCTCCATCAGAGCGGCCATGCGCACGGCGGGCTTCATATAGTCCGAGAATACGAAGAATGTGCCGCAGGCGGCCAGGACGCCGCCATGGAGGGCGATGCCGTTGCATATGGCGGCCATGGTGAGCTCGCTGACGCCGGCGTGCAGGAATGCACCGCGGAAGTCGTCGCGGGTCAGCGGACGGGCGCCGCCCTTGAGATAGCCGTCGGTCTTGTCGGAGTTGGCCAGGTCGGCCGAGCTGACGATGAAGTTGTCGATGTGGCCGGCCAGATAGCACAGGAAGTCGGCCGAAGCATGACGGGTGGAGATGCCGGGCTTGAAGGCGATGGCGTCATAGTCGATGGGGGCGACTTCGCCGGCAAACCATTCGTTGAGCTGAACTGCCTTTTCGGGGTTGGCCTCGGCCCATGCCTTGAATTCGGCGCGGCGACGAGCCACGATGGCGCGGAGCTCCTCGTTGCGGGCTTCATAGAGAGCCTTGACGTCGGCAAAGACGCTGAAGGGATGCTCGGGGTCGGCTCCCAGATTGCGCATGGTGGCGGCATAGTCGGCGCCGGACTTGCTCAGAGGCTGGCCGTGGGTTGAGCATTTGCCCTCGAACGACTGACCGTCGGCGGTAACGGCGCCCTTGCCCATGACGGTGCGGCCCAGGATGAGGGTGGGACGCTTGGTCTCGGCCTGAGCGGCGGTGATGGCTGAGGCTATGGCGGCGGGGTCGTTGCCGTCAATCTCGATTACGTTCCAGCCCCATGCCTTGTACTTGGCGGCGTAGTCCTCTTCATCGACAGCAGCGACGTCGGTGGACAGCTGCACGCCGTTGCAGTCGTAGAACATGATGAGCTGGCTCAGGCCCAGATGGCCTGCGATGCGGCCGGCGCCCTGTGAGATTTCCTCCTGGATGCCGCCGTCGGATATGAAAGCATAGGTCTTGTGAGCGGCCACCTCGCCGAAACGGGCCACCAGGAAACGCTCGGCTATGGCGCAGCCAACGGCCATGGTGTGGCCCTGGCCCAGCGGGCCGGACGTATTCTCGATGCCGCGGCGGGGGTCAACCTCGGGGTGTCCGGGCGTAGGCGAGCCCCACTGGCGGAACTGCTCCAGCTCCTCCATGGTGAACTTGCCGGTCAGTGCCAGCACGGCATAAAGCATCGGCGACATGTGGCCGGGGTCCAGGAAGAACCGGTCGCGGGCGAACCATGTCGGGTCATCGGGGTCGGTGACCAGGAACTGTGAGTAGAGAACGTTAACAAAGTCAGCGCCGCCCATAGCGCCGCCCGGATGGCCCGATTTGGCCTTTTCGACCATCGAAGCCGCAAGCACGCGGATGTTGTCGGCCGCATGCTTCATGACGTCAATATTCATTGCCATTATAATAATATGAGGGTTTGAATGCGTTTTTGTGAATGGTACGCGACAAAGATACAAAATATTTCGTTAGAAACTCCTATAAATCAATTTTAATAAAATTTTTTAGCGAAACAGGAGCCGTCCACCCGTCAGATGTCGGCGGTGCCGAGGCGGCGGACGTAGGAGGCGAATTCGTCGCGCGGCACACGGGCTTTGTTGCGCGTGCGCATACGTGTGTTGTAGACGGTCTGCACCGAGCAGTGCAGGAATTTGGCTATCTTGACACTGTCGTTCAGCCCCAGGCGCACCAGGGCGTAGATGCGCAGGTCGGTGGTCAGCAGCTCGTCCTTGCGCGGCACAATCTGTTTGTCGGGCTGCAGCAGGGTGTTGAAATCGGCCACGAAATCGGGGTATATCTGCAGGAAGATACGGTCGAAGTTGGCGTAGAGTTCGCGCAACTCGCCCTGGGACAGCTCGGATGTCTTGGTCAGGGCGCGCACGTCGTCCAGGCGGCCGGCCACAATCATGCAGTTGATTTTCTTGCGGAAATCGTCGATTTTGCTGATGTAGTTGGAGCAGATGGCGAAGATGTCGGCGATGTACTTCTCCTTGGCCTCGTTAATTTCCGAGAGCTCGCGGGCGTCGCGGCGGACCGACGAATAGCGCTCGGTCAGGCGCTCGTTGGCCTCCTTGAGGGAGGCACGAGCCTCGTTTAGCTCGGCCACACGCTCGTTTAGCTCGGCATTGGTGTGGTCCAGCCGTCGGCGCGACTGACGCAGGCTGCGCACCTGCCATATAATCAGGGCCAGGGCCACCAATAGCACTATCAGAATCACCACCATGAACACGGTGACACGCTTCAGCTGCAGCGCTTTGTGAGCCAGGGCGTCGCTGTAGCCCTCGGATATGCGGTGCTGAAGGTCGGACAGATGACCCACGCGCGTGCGGCTCTTGTAGTCGTTGGCGCTGCGGATGCAATAGGTTATGTAGTTGTTGGCCCGCTCGAAACGACCGCGTACGAGCATCTCGTAGGACAGTTCCTCAAGCGAGGCAATCTCCTTGTTGCACGAACGCAGGTCGGACATGGCCGAGAGGGTCAGAAACTTGAAATAGCTCACCGAGTCCTCGACCTGCTTGTAGAGTTGGGCCAGAATCCACGCCTGGCGGGCGTCGTCGCGGCTGTCATAGCCGCAATGCTCCATCTGCTCGCTCAGCCGCGGGATGACCCGAGCAGCCGTGCCGGGCGACCGCAGCGCCGACCAGCCCAAAATCCACCAGTAGCGCGAGTCGGTCATCGGCAGCGAGTCGTTGAGATCCTGCAGCAGATTGTCCACATCCATACTATAGGGCCGCGAGGGATACTCCTCACCCAGGAACTGACCCATATGCGTCATCAGGAAGATGCGGTTCTCATGATACTTAATCATGAGCGGCTCCGACAGACGGCCGGGGTCGACGCTGTCCAGCTCGTTCTTGGCCTTGTCCAGCAGGCCCGTGGCCGACATTATATAGCACTTGTCCAGGCGGATTTCATCCACCAGGTCCTGACGGCCCATCTGTGAGGCCAGCCGGTGACCCATGCTCAGGTAGGCCATGGCCGAGTCGGAGTCGAAAGTCGAATACTCCTCATACAGGTCGCGGCTCACCCAGAAACGGCGGCTGTAATCGGCCGCAGCGGCCATGGCTTCGCGCAGCCGGTGGATGCGTTCCTGCTTCCGGGCCAGAAAATAATCCTGCCGCAGCATCTCGCGGTCAAGCGAATCAAGCAGCCCGGTCACCTCCGCGTCATCAAGCGCGCGGGGCACAGCCAACGCCGCTCCGGAAAAGCATAACACGACAAATATCAGCACAAAGTTTCTCATGGCCCTGCAAAGATACAAAAAATTTCCGTTCTGCAACGATGGGTTCAGGCGACGGGGAGGGTGAGGACTTCGTCGAGGATGGCTATGGCGTCGCCGACGGTCTTGACGTTGGCGAAGGCAAAGCTGCGGCGGCCGGCGTTCTCGCGGATGCGGACACGGCGGGGATGCAGGTTGACGTAGCTGAGCAGGCGCCCGAACATGGGCGACTGGTAGTAGGCCTTGTTGTCGTCGCTGACAAAGTAGGTGTACATGGTGCCCTGGTGGAGGTTGACTTTCTCGATGCCCAGGCGGCGGGCCAGTCGGCGCAGACGGGGCACTTTGAGCAGCTCGTCGGTCTCGTGGGGCACGCGACCGAAGCGGTCCTCCAGCCGAGCGCGGAAGGCGTCGATCTGGTCGTCGCGCTCTATGCTGTCCAGCTCCTGATAGAGGGCAATGCGCTCCGATGCCTGGGGCACGTACAGGGGCGGCAGCAGCAGCTCCATATCGCTCTCTATGGTGCAGTCGGTCACGAACTCGTCGGTGGGGTTGATGTCGTTTGTGGCCTTGTCCAGGTCAGCGAATTCCTCGGTGCGCAGTTCGGTGACGGCTTCCTTGAGTATCTTCTGGTAGGTCTCATAGCCAAGGTCGGCTATGAAGCCGCTCTGCTCGGCGCCTAACAGGTTACCGGCGCCTCGGATGTCGAGGTCCTGCATGGCGATGTGTATGCCGGAGCCGAGGTCGGAGAAGCTCTCGATGGCCTGCAGACGGCGGCGAGCCACCGGTGTCAGGGGCAGGCCGGGCGGTACGGTGAGGTAGCAGAAGGCCTTGCGCGAGCTGCGGCCCACGCGGCCGCGCAGCTGATGCAGTTCGCTCAGGCCGAAGTTCTGGGCGTTGTTCACTATGATGGTGTTGACGCGGGGCATATCCACGCCGCTCTCTATGATGGTGGTGGAGAGGAGCACGTCGTAATCGTGCGCGGCGAAGTCGACGATGGTCTTTTCGAGCGTCTCCGGGGGCATCTGGCCGTGGGCCACGGCTATGCGGGCGTCGGGCACCAGACGGCGCACCATGTTCTCCAGCTCGGTAAGGCCCTCGATGCGGTTGTTGACTATGAACACCTGGCCGCTGCGGGCCATCTCGAAGTTGATGGCCTCGGCCACAAGGGTATCGTCCAGGGCGGTGACGGAGGTGACTATGGGGTGGCGGTTGGCCGGCGGGGTGGTGATGCTGGAGAGGTCGCGCGCGCCCATCAGCGAGAACTGCAGGGTGCGCGGTATGGGGGTGGCGCTCATGGTCAGGGTGTCGATGTTAACCTTGAGTTGCTTGAATTTTTCCTTGACGGCCACGCCGAATTTCTGTTCCTCGTCCACGATGAGCAGGCCCAGGTCCTTGAATTTGACGGACTTGCCTATGAGTTTGTGGGTGCCTATGATGATGTCTATCTTGCCGTCGGTCAGGTCGGCTAAAATCTCCTTGACCTGCTTGGGCGAGCGGGCGCGCGAGAGGTATTCGACGCGGACGGGGAAGTCCTTAAGGCGCTCGCTGAATGTGGTATAGTGCTGATAGGCAAGCACTGTGGTGGGGACGAGCACGGCCACCTGCTTGCTGTCGGCGGCGGCCTTGAAGGCGGCGCGGACGGCCACCTCGGTCTTGCCGAAGCCTACGTCGCCGCACACCAGGCGGTCCATGGGGCGCTCGCTCTCCATATCGGCCTTGACGGCCTGCGTGGCCTTCTGCTGGTCCGGGGTGTCCTCATAGATGAAGGATGCTTCCAGCTCCTCCTGCATATAGCTGTCCGGCGAGAATGCGAATCCTTTCTGCTCGCGGCGGGCGGCATAGAGGCGTATCAGGTCGCGGGCTATGTCCTTGAGCTTGCTCTTGGTGCGGTCCTTGACGCGCTGCCATGCTCCGGAGCCAATGCGGTTGAGCTTGGGGGGCACGCCTTCCTTGCCGCGGTACTTGGCCAGTTTGTGCAGGGCGTGGATACTGACAAAGATGATGTCGTTGTTCTGATATACCAACTTGATCATCTCCTGCATGCGGCCGCCCACATCGGTACGCAGCAGGCCGGCGAATTTGCCCACGCCGTGGTCCACGTGCACCACGTAGTCGCCCACCTCCAGGGCATTCAACTCTTTGAGCGACAGGGCCAACTTACCTGAACGGGCGCGGTCGCTGCGCAGGGTGTACTTGTGGAAGCGGTCGAATATCTGATGGTCCGTGAACACGCACACGCGGCGTTTGTGGTCCACGAAACCCTCGTGCAGCGTCCCCTCGACGGGGGTGAAGTCGATGCGGTCGCCGCGATCCTCGAAGATAACGCGCAGGCGCTCGAACTGCTTGTCGTTGTCACTGAGAATCAATATCTTGTAGCCGTCGGTCTGAAAGCGGGTAAAGGCCTCGGCTATCATGTCGAAGTTCTTGTGGTATAGACCCTGGGGCGTGGTGCCGAAGTTGACTGTCGAGGAGGCGTCGGCGCGGCTGACAGTCTCTGCCGACGCGGCCGTGAAGCGCACGCGGCGGAAACGCGCGTAGGCCTCGGCGAAGGAGTCGCCGTCAACGACATGCGTCAGGGCATCGGCATCGACCTCGCCGGCCGTCAGGGCGCTGACAGACATGGTCGTATCGCCCACTGTGCGCACGCGGGCCACGGTATCGTCCGGAGTGCGGACCGCCAGGAGCGTATCGGGCGCTATGTAGTCCAACAACGAGCCGCCGCCGTTGAGATTGTCCACATCGGCGGTGATGTCCACCCGCTCCACGCGGGCCTCGGAAAGCTGGGTCTCTATGTTGAACACGCGGATGGAATCCAGTTCGTCGCCGAAGAAGTCCAGACGGAAGGGCAACTCGTTTGAGTAGCCGAAGATATCCATGATGGAGCCGCGCACGGCAAACTGCCCGGGCTCATAGACGTAATCAACTTCGTTGAAGCCCAGAGCGCGCAGTTGCTGCTCGATTTCTGACATCTTATATTCCCGACCCACGGCGAAGGTGAGGGTGTCGCGGGCAATATCGTCGCGCGAGGCCACCTTCTCGGCCAGGGCCTCCGGATAGGTCACCACGAAGCGCAGGGCCTTGTCGTCGGCTATGCGGCGCAGGGCCTCGGTGCGCAGAATCACCGCCGGCGCGTCAATCTGGCCGTAGCGGATATCGCGCTTATAGCCCGAGGGCATCACGGCCACGGCGCCGTCGCCCAACAGCTTCATCAGGTCGTAGTACAAGTAGCCGGCATCGTCCTGGTCGTGACCAATCACCAGCACCGGGGGCATGCCCGGGCGGTGCAGCCCGCACAGGGCCAGCGCGGCGGCCGAGCCGGCCAGGCCGCACATCAGCGTGTCCGCGTCAGTCGTGGCTATGTTCTCAAGCGCCTTTGCGCGCGCCGGGGTCAGGAACGCCCCGGCAATGTCGGCCGTGGTCATTTGCTGACTTTTTGGGCCGGTGTGAGGATTGACTTGTAGCGCGGGCGGTCCAGCAGGATGGCGCGGGCCGTATCGGCCTCGGCGTCGAAACGCAGGGCACGGCGCACCAGGTCGGCGTCACTGAAGAATCGCTCGCCGATTTCGCCGTCCAGGATGTCGATGAGTTTGTCGCGGTTGAAGTCCAGGTCGTGGTTGAGGTCATGCTGCATCAGCACTACCAGGCGGTCCAGGGCGGCGTTGACGCTGTCGTTGTCAAGACCCTCGACGCGAGCGGCCTGGCGCAGATAGTCTATGCCGGACTCGCTCATGCGGTCATACTTGAAGCGGGCAGGGTCGATGAACGATTTGAAATCGTCGAACACCGAGTCGGTCACCTGCCATGTCAGCGGGTCGGGCGGCGTAGTCTGCCGGGCAGCGAAACGGTTGGCATAGTCGTATGCCCACATGTCGGATATCACATTGTACAGCAGGCGGTTCATGCTTGAATCCGACACGGCCACATCCGGGGTTATGCCGCCGCCGTCGCGCACCTCGCGGCCCGCGGCAGTATGCCACACCTTGGTGAGGCTGTCCGGGATGCGGGCCACCGAGCCGTCGGGGTTGCGGTGGCTGTAGTCAATGGCCTGTATCAGGCGGCCGCTGGGAATGTAGTAGCGGCCCACGGTAATCTTGAGCATGGCGTCGTAGGGCAGCGGGCGCGAAGTCTGCACCAGGCCCTTGCCGAACGAGCGTGCACCCACAACTACGGCGCGGTCCAGGTCCTGCAGCGAGCCGGCCAGAATCTCCGATGCCGACGCCGTATACTCGTCCGTCAGCACAACCACGGGCAGGTCAGTGTCGATGGGGCTCTGAGTGGTCTTGTACACCTTCTCGTTCTGGCCCTTGAAGCCGCGGGTGCGCACTATCTCGGTGCCCTTGGGCACAAAGTAGCCCGCAATCTGCACGGCGCTCTCTATCAGGCCGCCGCCGTTGTTGCGCAGGTCAATGATGAGGCCCTGCAGGCGCGGGTCGCGCTTCATCTCGGTCAGGGCGTTCTTGACCTCACCGGCGGTCTTCTCGTTGAAGGTGGTAATGCGCACATAGCCCGTACCGGTCGAGTCAACCCCGTAGTAGGGCACCGGCGAGACGGCTATGTTGCGGCGGGTAATGTCGAAACTCAGCAGCGAATCCTCCGTCACATACGGGCGGCGCACATCGATGGCCACCTGCGTGCCGGGCTGGCCGCGCAGCATCTTGCTGACCTCATCGACCGGAGTGGAGGGCGTCACCTTGACGCCGTTGACACTCAGAATGACGTCGCCGTGGCGCAGGCCGGCGTTGCGGGCCGGCGTGCCCCAGACAGGCTGGTTGATGATGACGTTGTCGCCGCGCTTGAGTATGTACGCGCCGATGCCGCCATATTTACCGGACGAGATGCTGGTGAGTTCCTCCTGATTCTCAGCCGGATAATACTCGGTGTAGGGGTCGATGTCGTTGAGCATCGCGTCGATAGCCGTCTTCATGAGCTTATCGGCATCGATTGAGTCGACATAGTTTGACTGCAGCTCCTTGAACAAGGAGTTGAATATGGTCAGATTACGAGCCGCCTGCGTCTTGTTTGACCGAGACTGAGCCATAACGCGCGGCATCATGGCCGCAACGGCAACCACGGCAGCCACAAGTATAAGGAGTTTCTTCATATTCCTATAACAAATAACAACGCAAAGGTATATAAAAAATCCCGAATTTTATTTACCTTTGCGCATTATTAGGCCTGATGAGGCCGGATTAAGCTTGATTAAGCATGATTAAGCATGATTAAGCTCGATGAAGCTTGATTTGACCTGATTTGACCTGATGAAGCTTGATTTAGATTGATTAATCTTGATTTAACCCTCAATTGACACTCTGATGAAACAGTTATACGTTCTGCTTATTGTTCTGGCCGGGGCTATGGCTTGCCGGGCTGCCGACGGCGACCTTTTCCCCTACCCCAAACCGCCCGAGGATCTGCAGCGCCTTGAGGAGCGCTGCGATTATATCGTGGCCCACTTCTGGGACCGCTCCGACATCAAGGCCTACGCCTCCAAGGCGGAGAAGCTGCACAATACCTTCGGCGACTGGATTGATTTCTTCCCCTACGCCACGGCCGACACTGTCTACAACGCCATCAACCGCCTGATCAAGTCGCAGGCCAAGTCGGGCCCCAACACGCTGATGCTGGCACGTATGGCCGAGGATTGGCTGTACAGCGACACTACCGAATACTACAACGAGGCGCTCTATCTGCCCTTTGCCCGCGCCGCAGCCGACCACGGCAAAATCAAGGGCGCCGACAAGGCCCGCTATCAGAGCCAGGTGCGGATTCTGGACAACAGCGCCGTAGGCGCCACGGTCAAGAATCTGAAATTCACCAACCCCGAGGGCCTGGCGGGCGACATTGACAATTACCGCACGCAGATGGTGCTGATCTACTTCACAGACCACGACTGCTCGGACTGCAGCATGGCCCGCGTGCGCCTGGCCAACGACCTCAACGCGCAGAAGCTGATCGAGCGCGGCCTGCTGACCATTCTGGCCATCGAGCCGGGCGATGTCACCCCCGAGTGGCAGGCCCACACCACCGACTTCCCCGCCACGTGGGTGGTAGGTGCGTCGCCTGATGCCGACGAGTACTTCAACATCCCCTTCACCCCGTCGTTCTTCCTGCTGGACGGCCGTCACCGCGTGCTGGCCAAGAACTTCAACATTGACGGGCTGCTGGCCGCCCTGGCCGAGCTGCGCAAAAACGCCGGAGTCTGAGCATGAGAGTCGCAGCACTTATATCCGGAGGGGTCGACTCGGCCGTGGCTGTCCACCGGCTGGTGGAGCAGGGCCATGACGTGCATCTGTTCTACATCCGCATTGGCCGCGACGACGGCACCAACGACTGCTCGGCCGACGAGGACATAGAGCTGTGCAGCCTGATAGCCGCACGCTACGGCCTGCCCTTAGAGGTGGTGCCCCTGCATCAGGAATACTGGGACCACGTCATGACCTACGCCCTGGACACCGTGCGCCGCGGCTTGACGCCCAACCCGGACATGATGTGCAACCTGGTCATCAAATTCGGATACTTCGAGCGCCTGCGCGGCCACGAATTCGATGTGACGGCCTCGGGCCACTACGCCTCGACCGAGATTGACGAGCTGGGCCGCAAGTGGCTCACTACGGCCGTCGACCCGGTCAAGGACCAGACCGACTTCCTGGCCCGCATCACCCCGGAGCAGCTGCAGCACATCATCTTCCCCATAGGCAACCTCCCCAAGGCCGATGTGCGCCGCATAGCACTGGAGCAGCGCCTGCCCAACGCCACTCGCAAGGACTCGCAGGGCATATGCTTCCTGGGCAAAATCAACTATAACGA
>CANQZK010000020.1 GCA_947628285.1 uncultured Muribaculaceae bacterium | reverse complement strand
TCCTTCCTCACAAGACAAAAATCGACTCAAGATATGCGACCCTGCCGTCAACATTTATTATTAAACAAGCTCTAAATCTGAGAGGGGTTGTCGGTAGCGATGTTGTCGGGCAGGGCGCTGAGCTCGCGGCGGAAGGCGTCCTCGCCGTCGGTGGTGCGGGCCGCCCAGCGCGATGCGGAGAGCATGATGCCCAGGGCCACGCATGTGGCTATGATGGACGTGCCGCCCTTGGATATGAGCGGCAGGGGCTGCCCGGACACGGGGAACACGCCCACCACGATGCAGATGTGGAACAGCGCCTGCAGGCAGATGACCAGCGCGCAGCCTATCACCAGCAGGCACGGCAGTGTACCCTTGAACACCATGGCCAGGCGCCCGGCGCGCCCCATCAGGAACATGTAGAAGGCCAGCACAACGATGGCCACCACGGCGCCGAGTTCCTCGACCACGATGGCGAAGATATAGTCGGAGAACGCCAGCGGCAGGCGGGCCGTCTCGCGCGAGTGGCCTATGCCCACGCCGGTCAGACCGCCGTGGGCCTGGGCTATGTAGCTGAGCTGTTCCTGCTTGTTCTCGTCGTTGATGGGGTCGGCGTACTTGTTGAAGCGCAGGTGTCGGGTTATGCGCTCCTTCCATGTGCCGAAGCGGTTATCCTTGTCGCCGGACGTCTTCGGGTCGGTGCCGTTGATCTGCGCCAGGGCAATGTCCTCGGGCGTCGGGCCGGTGTCCTTATGCGCCATGGCCTTGACCCCCATGGCCGCGCCGCCTATCACCATGTAGGTGAGCAGCACCACGCCCAGTTTACGCCAGCTCACGCCGCCCACCAGCATCATGCCCAGCGATATGCTCATCAGCAGCAGAGTGTTGGTCAAGCCCTGGTTGAACAGCAGGGCCGAACTGAACAACACCAGCACGGCGCACATTATCACGCCGGCGTTGGTGACGTCGCGCTTGCCCTTGATCTGCGAGCGGGCCAGGATGGCGGCTATACCCAGCGCTACGGCAAGTTTGAGGAACTCGGCGGGCAGAATCATCTGGCCCAGGATTTTGATGCCGCGCCGCACGCCGTTGACGTTGACGCCCACCAGCAGCACCAGAATCATCATGATTATGGACATGACGACAAAGGCGGGAATGAACTGGTAGATGCGGCGGAAGTGGACGCGCTGCAGTGTCAGCATGATGGCCAGGCCCATAGCCAGGAACATGCCGTGGCGTATGATGGGCCCGTAGATGTCATCGACGCGCACTTCCTGGCTGGAAGCGCTGAACAGCTCGATGACCGAGATGATGAGCAGTCCTATGTACGAGCCCCAGATGTAGTTGTCGGTACGTGATACCGGCTTGACCTCGGGCACGGCGGCTGCCGGAGCGGGATTGGTTGTTGCGGTGGTGGTGGTTGACATTATCGGTTAGAGGAGATTGCGGGTTGGTGTATCATTCACTGTAAAGGGCGCGGACGGCATCCTTGAAGCGGCGGCCGCGGTCCTCGTAGGAGGTGAACAGGTCAAAGCTGGCGCAGCAGGGCGAGAGCAGCACGGTCTGCCCGGGAGCGGCCGACCGGCGGCAGCGGGCCACGGCCTCGTCAAGGCTGTGTGTATCGTACACGGGCAGGTCGGTGTGCGAGCCGAAGAAGTCCAAAATCTTGGCGTTGTCCTTGCCCATGGCCACTATGGCGGTCACCTTCTCGCGCACCAGGGGCAGGATTTCGGTATAGTCGTTGCCCTTGTCCTTGCCGCCCAGTATCAGCACGGTGGGGCGCGTCATGGACTGTAGGGCGTAGTAGCATGAGTTGACGTTGGTGGCTTTGGAGTCGTTGATCCACTCCACATCGTCGGCGGAGGTCAACACGGCCTCCAGGCGGTGCTCCACGCCGGCAAAGTCGCTCAGGGCCTCGCGGATGTCGTCGCGGCGGATATCCAACAGACATCCGCTCAGGGCGGCGGCCATGGAGTTGTACAGGTTGTGCAGACCGTGCAGGGCCAGGTCGGCGCAGGGCATGGACATGGAGCTGACGGGAGTATTGATTATCATATTGTCCTCGGCGTCGATGTATGCGGCGGTGTCCTCCTCGCGGTGCTCGGCAAAGGGATAGATGGCGGCCTCGGTGGAGATGCGGCGCAGCTGGGCGCTCACCACGGGGTCGTCCTGCCAGTAGATGAAGGCGTCGGTGGGCTGCATGTTCTGCAGGATGCGGAATTTGGCGTTGACGTAGTTCTGCATCTTGTAGTCGTAGCGGTCCAGGTGGTCCGGGGTGATGTTGAGCAGCACGGCTATGTTGGCCTTGAAGTCGTACATATTGTCGAGCTGTAACGAGCTGAGCTCGATTACGTAGATGGGATGCGGGTCGCGCGCCACCTGCAGAGCCAGACTGTTGCCTATGTTTCCGGCCAGGCCGGCGTCAATGCCCGCGTGGCGCAGTATGTGGTAGATGAGCGATGTTGTGGTGGTCTTGCCGTTTGAGCCGGTGATGCACACCATCTTGGCGTCAGTATAGCGGCCGGCGAACTCTATCTCGCTGATTATGGGCACGTTCTTCTCGCGCAGGGCCACGATGAGGGGAGCCGTCAGGGGTATGCCGGGGCTCTTGACCACAAGGTCAGCGCCCAGGATGCGCTCCGTTGAGTGTCCGCCCTGCTCGAACTCGATTCCCTCGGCCCGCAGCGTGTCGGCATAGCGGGCGGGGATGGTGCCGGCGTCGCTCAGAAAGACGTCCCAGCCCTTGTCCTTGCCTAAGATTGCGGCTCCGGTGCCGCTCTCGCCGCCGCCCAGCACCACCAGGCGGCGTCTGTTATCTTGATTCTGCATTTTCAGCGTATTTTAAGTGTCACGAATGTTATTACAGCCAGAATGATGCCCACAATCCAGAAGCGGGTGACGATTTTGGCCTCCGGAATGGGTGCGAACGGCCTCTGTATCAGCGCGTCGATGCTGCCGTCGCCGGGTTTCTGGTAATGATGGTGCAGCGGGGTCATCTTGAAGATGCGTTTGCCGCCGGTGCGCTTGAAGTAGAGCACCTGAAGCATAACGGACAGGTCCTCAATGTAGAACAGGGCGCACAGGATGGGCAGCAGCAGTTCCTTGTGGATGAGGATGGCAAACACGGCTATGACGCCGCCTAAGGTCAGCGAGCCGGTATCGCCCATGAACACCTGCGCCGGGTAGGCGTTGTACCACAGGAAGCCCACCAGGGCGCCGATGAAGGCGGCCATGTACACCACCAACTCCTCGCTGTGCGGTATATACATTATATTAAGGTAGGAGGAGTAGACCACGTTGCCGCCCAGATAGGCCATGATGGCCAGCGACACGCCCGCCACCGCCGACAGGCCCGACGTCATGCCGTCCAGGCCGTCGTTCAGATTGGCGCCGTTTGACGTGGCCGTGACCAGGAACATGGCCACAAGCACGAACACCAGCCAGCCGCCGACTTCGGCAGCCGAGCCGCCCATCCACGATGTCAGCCACGAATAGTTGAAGTTGTTGTTCTTCACAAAGGGCAACGTGGTCTCGGGGCTGTGGGTCACCTCCTGGGCGTAGACCACCTGCTCCACGCGGTCGGTATCGGCGTCTACCACCTCGCTGTTGGGCACAATCACCATGTTGGGGTTGAGGTACATGGTGCCGCCAAGCACCAGGGCGATGCCTAACTGGCCGATAATCTTGTACTTGCCCTTGATACCGTCCTTGTTGTGTTTGGTGAGCTTCTTGTAGTCGTCAAGGAAGCCGAGCGTGCCCAGCCACAGCGTTGCGAAGAGCATCAGTAGCATGTACACGTTGGTGAGGTTGCCCACCAGCAGGCAGGGCACCACTATGGATATGATGATTATGACGCCGCCCATGGTGGGGGTGCCGGTCTTCTTGGTCTGGCCCTCGAGGTCGAGGTTGCGGATAATCTCGCCCACCTGCATCTTCTGCAGGCGGTCGATTATGCGCCGGCCCACAAAGATGGCTATCAGCATGGCCAGCACAAAGGCCAGACCTGAACGGAAGGTGATGTAGGTCATCAGTCGCGCGCCGGGCAGCGACGAGTCTTGCAGCAGTTCGAATATATGGTAGAACATGTGGTTTTATGTTTTATCTGTCAGAACGGTAAATGACTACGTGGCGGTCGTCCAGGGCGCGGCGCACGTGCTCGTGGTCATCGAAGTGTATGGTGCGGTCGGCCAGCACCTGGTATGTCTCGTGTCCCTTTCCGGCCACCAGGACAACATCTCCCGGATGCGCGATGTAGAAGGCTACGCGGATGGCCTGGCCGCGGTCGGTCACAGCCAAGGTGCGGCGCTTGGCTTCGTCGTCCAGGCCGGTCATCATTTCCTCTATGATGGCGTCGGGGTCCTCGGAGCGGGGATTGTCGGAGGTAAGGATGATGGTATCGCTCAGGGCAGCGGCCACGGAGGCCATCAGGGGGCGTTTGCCGCGGTCGCGGTCGCCGCCGGCGCCGCATACGGTTATCACGTGAGCCCCTTTGCCCTTGACCTCGTTGATGGTCTCCAGGACGTTCTGCAGCGCGTCGGGGGTGTGGGCGTAGTCTATGATAGCGGTGACGCCGTCGTTTGAGCGCATGGGCTGGAAGCGGCCGTTGACGGGCACCAACATACTGATGTCGCGCAGGGCGCACTCGTCAGGCTCGCCCAACAGGCGGGCGGCGCCGTACACGGCGGTGAGGTTGGCGGCGTTGAAGCGGCCCACGAACATAGTCTCCACGGGTGTGCCGTTGAGGCTCAGCAGCATGCCGTCTATGCGGTCCTCCTCCACGCGGCCCCGGAAATCGCCCGTGCCGCGCAGGCTGTAGGTGTAGCGGCGGGCGCGGGTGTTCTGAACCATTATGGCGCCATTGCGGTCGTCGGCGTTGGTCAGTGCGAAGGCCTCGGGCTTAAGGCTGTCGAAGAACGACTGTTTGGCGGCCAGGTAGTTGGCGAAGGTGCCGTGGTAGTCCAGATGGTCGCGTGTCAGGTTGGTGAATATGCCGCCGTCAAAGTCCAGGCCGGCGATGCGGTGCTGTGCGGCGGCGTGGCTGCTGACCTCCATGGAGCAGAAGTCGCAACCGTGGTCCACCATGCGTGCCAACAGCTCGTTGAGCTCCATGGGGTCCGGCGTGGTGTGGGTGGAGGGTATCTCCTCGTCGTCAATCTTGTTAACGACGGTTGAGAGCAGGCCGGCCGAGCGACCCTGCAGGCGCGCCATCTCATAGAGCAGCGTGGCAATGGTGGTCTTGCCGTTGGTGCCGGTGACGCCCACCAGGGTGAGCTGCCGTGAGGGGTTGCCGTACCACTGCGAGGCCAGTTGCCCCAGGGCGCGGGCGGACGAGCGGACCAGAATCCAGGTCACGGCGGGGTCGGGCTGCGCAGGCAGCTCCTCGCACACCACGGCGCGCGCACCGGCGGCGCAGGCAGACGTGATGAAGCGGTGGCCGTCCACATTGGTGCCGCGCACGGCCACGAACATTGAGCCGGGGCCGACGGCGCGGGAGTCGGCCGTCAGGGACGTTATCATGACATCCCGGGCCGGGGCGCCGGTGACATCCAGCGCATCGGCCACGGTGATGAGAGCGTTCAGCGAACGATATTCAGTGTTTTGCATCAGTTTTGACTTAGAGTGACGTTAATACGGGTGCCGGGCGCGGCTACGGTGCCGCCCGCGGGCTGCATGGCGGTGACATAGCCCGTGCCGGTGAAGTTGACGTTGAATCCGGCGGCCTCCAGGCATACCAGGGCCTCGCGGATGCCCAGGCCGGTGACATCAGGCACCTGCGAGCGACCCTTGGCGCCGGGCAGGCGCGTCTGGAGGATTCCGGCGCGCGTCATGCGCAGGTCGCTGTGCAGCACGGAGGTGCGCTGCGGGGTGCGTGTGCCGTAGAGGGTGGGTACGGATCCGGCCACGGGGTCGGCATGATAGTCGGGCGAGTCGCCCAGGTAGCCGCGCGAGTACAGCTTCAGGGCCAGATTGCGCAGCACGGTGCCGGATGTGGCTGCCGGGCCGTAGGGGCCCTGCGGGTCGCTGATGACCACTATGCAGGTGTATTTGGGGTTGTCGTAGGGGAAGAATCCGCAGAAGGCCACGCGGTTGTGCTTGCCCTCGCGGTAGCCGCCCTTGAAGGGGATGGAGGTGAGGATGCGCTTGCCGTCCTTGTCGCGGGGCGCCTCGAGGGCTATGCCGGCGGTGCCGGTCTTGCCGGCTATCTCCACTATGTTGTTGCGCAGACCCTTGGCGGTGCCGCCCTCGCCCCAGACAACCTCGTGCATCATCTCGCGCAGGATGCGGGCGTTGCGGGCCGAGCAGATGCTGTCGCGCACGTAGCTGACTGGTATGACGGAGTCGCGGCCGTCGGGCAGGCGCATGGACTTGACCAGGCGCGGACGCACGTAGCGGCCGTTGTTGGCTATGGCGTTGTAGACGGCGCAGGTGTACAGCGGGGGTACCTGGGTGGCGTAGCCGTAGATCATGCGCGAGAGCGACACATGGCCGCCGGCCTTGGGGTCGAGCGTCGGATAGTGGGGCGGGCGCTCGCGGGCCATGCCGGTGTTGAAGCGGTCGAAGAAGCCTAACTCGCGCAGGCGTTCGCGCAGGCCGTTGAGGTTGCCGGCGTAGTGGGGCGCGATGAGCTTGGTCATGCCGATGTTCGACGAATACTCTATGAAGCGGCTTACGGGCAGGTAGGCCGGGGAGTGTGTGTCGCGGATGGGCTTGCCGCCGGCGTAGGCGTATGACTTTCCGATGGGCATCACCTGGTTGAGGTTGACGTAGCCGTCCTCAAGGGCGGTGAGCATGGATATGATCTTGATGACCGAGCCGGGCTCATAGGCCTGGACTATGTGGTTCATGGCCTCGATGTAGCCGCCGTGGCCGTTGGCTGTGGTGTCGCGGTCCAGGTTGGAGATGGCCTTGATGTCGCCGGTGGCCACTTCCATTACCATAGCGCTGCCCCACTCGCCCTTGCAATCCACCAGCATCTGGCCCAGCTCATGCTCCAGGATGTCCTGCATGGTGACGTCGATGGTAGTGGTCAGGGTGGTGCCGTTGACGGCCGGGCTGGTGGTCCAGTAGGCGGTGCCGCGGGTGAACATAACCTTCTTGGCTATGCCGGGGCGGCCGTACAGCAGGGTGTCCAGGGCCTGTTCCAGGCCGGAGATGCCGCGCACCTGCGGGTTCTCCTTGGTCTCGCCCACACGGCCTATGCTCAGGGTGGCCATGTCGCCGTAGGGATAGGCACGCAACATTACGCGGTCATAGGTCAGGCCGGAGCGGTTGCGGTTCTTCCAGCGGCGGAAGTAGGGGAATTTCTTGATGCGCTCCAGGTCGCTGAAGGGCACGTGGCGCACCAGCAGGTAGGAACGCGAGCGCTCCTCCTTGGGCACCTCCATGGGGCGGTGCAGGTGGTCGTACCACTGCTGGCGCGTCTTCTGCGGGTAGTAGGCGGCCAGGGTGTCGGCCAGCGAGTCGATGCTCTCCAGGTAGCGCAACTCGTTGATGCGCGAGGCGTGGAAGTCTATGCGGATGTTGTAGTACTGCAGGTTGGTGGCCAGGATGGAGCCGTCGTCGGCCAGGATGTCGCCGCGCAGAGGCGGGATGAACATGGTGTCGGCCATGGTGCGGTCGCCCTTCTCGTTCCATTCCTTGGCGTGCACCACGGTGGTGTTGAGCAGGAAGGCCACACACAGCGCGGCCACGCCCAGTATGCAGAAGGATATGATTACATAGCGGCCGTAGATGTGGCTGCGGCGGGTCACGCGGGCCGGGGTCTTGGTCTTGGCGGTCTTACTCATGGTCGTAGGCAAGTGTATAGGGTGGACGCTCCTGGATGCTCAGGCCCAGATGCAGGGTGTCGACCATTGACTGCATGGAGCTCTCGCAGGTGGCCGACATGTATTGCGAGCGCTCGCGCTGCGTCTCGGTGCGGGTAATCTCTATCTTGCGGTTCAGCGCGGCCACGGTCTCCATGGCCGTCACGCAGTCGAAACGCACCGATATGTAGCCCATGGCGAAGAACACCACCAGGATGACCAGCGGGAAGTGCCGCAGGAAGAAGCGGCTCGACACGCCGCTCACGATCGAGTCGGGAGCCAGTTTGCGGATATTGATTTTCTTCATTTTTTCAGAGGATTGGGGAGGGGTTTTCTCAGAGTTTGACGGCGACGCGCAGTTTGGCGCTGCGGGCGCGGGGATTGGCCTCGACTTCGGCCTCGTCGGCCACGATGGGCTTGGAGCCAAGCGGGCGCAGGGGCTGCGACGAGCGGCCGTAGATGTCCTTCCGGGCCTGGCCGGAGAAGTCGCCGCTGCGCATGAAGTTCTTGACCAGGCGGTCCTCCAGCGAGTGGTAGGTCATGATGGCCAGGCGACCGCCCGGACGGAGGGCGTCGGCGGCCTGTGTCAGGAAGGAGCGCAGCACGTCCAGCTCGCCGTTGACCTCTATGCGCAGGGCCTGGAACACGCAGGCCAATTCTTTCTTCTGCCGGCGGCGGTCTATGAGGGGGTCGATGACCTCCAGCAGGCGGTTGACCGTCTCGATGGGCCGCTCGGCACGGGCGCGGACTATGGCGCGGGCCATGCGGCCGGCGCCGCTCACCTCGCCATACAGGCGCAGAATCATGGCCAACTGCTCCTCGGAGTAGCCGTTGACCACGTCGACGGCGCTGATGCGGGCGCGACGGTTCATGCGCATGTCCAGGCGGGCGTCGGCACGGAACGAGAAGCCGCGCTCGGCGTCGTCGAAGTGGTGGAACGACACGCCTAAGTCGGCCAGGATGCCGTCCACGGCGTCGACGCCGTAGTAGCGCAGGAAGTTGCTCAGAAAGCGGAAGTTGCCGTACACGATGGTGAAACGCGGGTCGGTGAAGGCGCGGCTGACGGCGTCCTCGTCCTGGTCGAATCCGTAGAGGTGGCCGTCGGGGCCGAGGCGCTCGACTATGGCACGCGAATGGCCGCCCCCGCCGAAGGTGGCGTCCACGTAGACGCCGTCGGGCTTGATATCCAGGGCGTCAAGGGCCTGCGGCAGCAGTGCCGGTATGTGGTAAACTTCCTGATTCATCGGTAATTATACGTGGCATAGGGCGACAGTATGCCCTGCAGCCTTTTCAAGTTGCAAAATTAACCAAAATAAGCAGGAATTTACAAATGAAAACAGTTAAATTTTTGCGCGATGCCACAAAAAGTTATCTACATCAGCCCCGAGGACGTCGGTCGGTCCTTTCGGGGAGCCGTCGCGGTGATTTACGATTGTAAATTCAGGCGGCGTCGCGGCCCCACAGACGCTTCAGCCGCAGCAGCGCCAGCACCCCGCCGGAAAGGGTGAAAAGGCCCATAAGGGCGTAGGCCGCGGTGGCGTCAGGCACGTAGGATGCCGCCAGCACCAATGCACCCGTAGCCGTGGCCGCAGCATTGGCCCGCAGGGCCGCCGCCGAGAAGCGAAAACCGTACACACGGCGGTTGACGGCGTAGTAGACCACGAAGCATATCAGATTGTCGGCCAGCATGGCCACGCCCAGACCTATCAGCCCGAACGCCATATACATGCCGCAGCTGAGGACAAGGGTCAGCAGGTTGCCGCCCACGCCCTCCAGCCAGAAGAACAGCCGGCGGTTGTCACGCGCAAAGGCTATGTAGGCAAGCGGCGCGCCCATTGCCCTGAAAATCAGCGCCACGGCCATGAGCCGCAGCATGGGCACGATGGCCATGAACGAAGACGCCAGCAGCAGATGCACCACCAGGGGCGCGAACAGCACCAACAGCGACGCCAGCGGCAGCATGAGCCACGACAAGATCTCGGCCTGGCGGTTGACAACGGTGCGCAGCATGCGGTTGTCATCGGCCACGGACACAAGGCGCGGCAGATAGTCCAGCGTCAGCGTGGTGAACACCACCCCGGCGTATTGTATGGTCATGGAGTTGGCGGCCTGGAAGAAGCCTACGTCCTCAAGCGAGCCGGTCATGCGCAGGAAGGCGTTGGTCAGCAGCGAGCAGATACTGCCGATGGCGTCGTTGGACATCAGCACCAGGCCCGTAAGCAGCAGTTTGCGCACCAGCGGGCGGTTGTCACGCCACATGTAGCGGATGGCGCTCGTGCCCATGCTGCGTCGCATCGAAAAGGCCGCGAAACCGAAGGTGCAGAACGTCCACAGCACCAGGGCGGGCACAATGCCGTCGGTGCCCCACAGCCAGTACAGGGGCACGCCCACGGCCAGCCCGACGGCCGAGCCTACAAAGGAGGCCCGCACCAGCCTCCGCTTGTCGCGCAGGCCCTGGAGCATGGAAATCTCGCCCGTGCCGGCTATCTGGAAGAACACCGCCGCACCTAAAAGCACGAACCACCATTTGTACGAGGCAGAACCGAAGGCCAGTTCGCTCAGCCACGGCGCGGTCAACACCGTGACAAGCGCGCCCAACATGGCGGCGGCAAACATCATGCGCCGGGCCGTGGCCACGACGTTCTCGAGCCGCTCGCGGTCGTCGCGCGACGCGCTCACCTCCTTGACCACCGCCAGGTTAAGCCCCAACGAGGCCACCCGGTTGATACTCTGCCACGTGGTGGTGTACAGCGCCGATATGCCCATGCCCGCCGGGCCCAGGATGATGGCCACGAACTTGCCGCGCACCATGTTGATGAGAATCTCGAACATCTTGAACCCGCCGAAGATCGATGTGTTCTTCAGCACGTTGCGATAGCTGTTCTCATGCGGGGCGGGGCGGCTGTCGGTCATAGGGTTCCCTGTTCTATGTTTGTGGCCACGCGGTCTATGATGGCGTCGTTGCGGTCGGATGCCGGCTTGAAGTCACTCTTGAGGCTGACCCCGAACAGCTTGCCGAATCCCTGCCAGAATGCGGCGCGGAACGAGCCTAAGAAGGCCTTGACTATCTCGTAGCTGCTTTGGTTGGTCTCGCGCTGAACCAGCTTGACCAGCACGCGGGCCTGGCGCCGCGAGAATTTCTTCAGCACGGGCTTATATTGCTTGAAAAGAGCCGATTCCATGGCCTTCAGATAGTCCTCGCGCTCCTTCTTGGTGGGGAAGGTCTCGATGTACTCATAGGTCTCGATCAGCGTCTCGGCTATGAGCTTGGCGTAGGGCAGCGTCAGGCGCACGTCGCGCACGGTTCGCCAGTAGAATTGCTCCTCTTTCTTATTCTTGAACTTCAGGGGCGGGAAGACGGTCAGGTCGTTGAGCGACAACACCAGCACGGTGTCGCCTACCTCGTCCACCTTGTAGTAATAGCCTTTGTAGAAGGGGTTTCGGCCGTCGCCCACCGCCGGCATGGGCATCTCCACATCGGGCACGGCGCGGGCCGTGGCGATGCCGAACACCGTCATCAGGACCATCAGTATGAGCGAACGCGGAAAAGACATGTCGGAGAGGGAGTTTTGCGGAGCGCGGAGCCCCCGGGGCTACTATTTTATAACGTTTTCCGGATGAACAAGTTGCATGGCACGCTCGACGTCGGCGGCGATGGCCAGGCGCAGCTCGTCGACGGAGCCGAAGCGGCGCTCGTCGCGCAGATGGCGGCGCAGCGCCACGGTGACGGTGTCGCCGTAGCCCACGAGCGGGTCGGGCGTCAGGATGTGGGCTTCCAAGGAGGTTTCAGAGCCGTCGGTCACGGTGGGGCAGGTGCCTACGTTGACCACGGCGGGGTAGGTGTCCGCACCGGCGGTCACCGAGCCGAAGTAGACCCCGCGGCGCGGAGCCTGCAGTGCCGAGTCGAAGCACAGATTCACGGTGGGGAAGCCCAGTTGGCGCCCCAATCGGCGCCCGGGGCGGCTCACAGCGGTGTAGGTCCACTCGCCGCCCATATCGGCATAGGCCTCCATATCGCCCGTGGCCAGGGCGCGGCGCATGGCCGAGCTGCCGGGCGTGCGGCCGCCGGGAGTGACGTAGGGAGGCGCTGCCAACACCTCAACGCCGGCCTGCAGGCCAATGGCCTGATAGGCCTCCGGCGCGGCGGGACGGTCGCTGCCGAACGAGTTGTCATAGCCCATCATAAGCACCTGCACGCCAAAGCGTTCCCGAATCATCGCCATGAACTCGGCGGCGGTCAGTGCGGCCAGTTCAGGCGTAAAATGCAGCATGGGCACACTGTCCACACCGGGAAGGGCCAGCATGTCCCCCACCCTTTGGCGCGGGCACAGCAACCCGGGGGCGCGCTCGGGCGCCAGCACCGACAGGGGGTGCTCCGCAAAGGTGATGACACGCACCGGCAGACCGCGACGGCGCCCTTCGGCCACCATCCGCTCTATCAGGTCGCGATGGCCGTTGTGCACACCGTCAAAGGTGCCTACCGTGGCTATGCAGGGGGTGCTCATGCCGTTGTTATTCTAGCTATTATATCGGTGAATTCAGTTCCCGGGGGCACCACGGCTGCGTTGAAACCCAAGGCGCGGGCAGCCTCGACATTGGCCTGAGAATCGTCCAGGAAAAGCGTCTCGGCCGGGTCAAGGTCAAGCGTGCGCACCGCATAGTCAAAGATTTCGCGGCCCGGTTTGAGACAGCGGGCGGCAAAGGACGTAACCATGCCGTCAAAATAGTCCTCGCGTTCACGGCCCTCGGCGCGGAAACACTCGGCTATCTTGCTGTCCCACATTATAGGATTGGTGTTGCTGAGCAGGCACACCTTGAAGCGGCGGCGCAGTTGGCGCAGGGCGGCCAGACGCGCGGCGGGGATGCCCGTGAGGAAGTCGCAGAAAGCCTTGTCAATCTGCGCGTCCGTGACGTGGGCGGGCAGATGGCGGTGCAGCTCGGCGTGGAACTCATCCGGGCCTATCTGTCCGGCTTCCAGGGCCATAAACACGCCCGTCTGCGAGTACTCGCCGAAGTATGAGGCAGCGTCGTCCAAGCCCAGCAGCTCGTACGAACGGATACAATCCTCCTTGCGGATATCCATAATCACGCCACCCAAATCAAAAAGCAGATTCTTAATCATAGCCGCAAAGGTACAAAATTTTCCTGAGAATCTTTCCAATCATATCAATAACGGCAATCAATTCAATTATAGCCCGGAACCGCCGCATGGGAGATCTGTGACGTAATAATTTGCAGGGGGAGGTGATTTTGTGTAACTTTGCGGCATAATACCATATCCTTGATATTATAATACCGTTACTTGATACTGATGTACCTCTTTCCTTACTCTCTCACCACTTAACTCTTACCTCTTAACTTTTAACTCTTACCCAAGCCAATTCCAATCCTAAATCAAACTCAATACTATGGTTAACTTTTCGCTTGAGGGCAAAGTGGCCCTCATTACCGGAGCTGTTTACGGCATCGGTTTCGCTATCGCTAAAGCTTTTGCAGCCGCCGGCGCTCGCATTGTCTACAACACCAACACCCAGGAGTTCCTGGATATGGGCGCCGCCAACTATAAGGAAGCCGGCATCGACGCCAAGGGCTATCTGTGCGACGTAACTGACGAGGCCGCCGTGCAGGCTATGGTGGCCGACATCGAGAAGACTGTCGGCACTATCGATATCCTGGTGAACAACGCCGGTATCATCAAGCGCATCCCCATGGAGGAAATGAAGGTGGAGGACTTCCGCCTGGTTGTCGACATCGACCTGGTGGCTCCGTTCATCTGCTCCAAGGCTGTCATCCCCGGCATGATCCGCAAGGGCCACGGCAAAATCATCAACATCTGCTCAATGATGTCCGAACTGGGCCGCGAGACTGTCAGCGCCTACGCCGCCGCCAAGGGTGGTCTGAAGATGCTGACCCGCAACATCTGCTCGGAATACGGCGAAGCCAACATCCAGTGCAACGGCATCGGCCCGGGCTACATCGCCACTCCGCAGACCGCACCGCTGCGCGAACGCCAGCCCGACGGCTCACGTCATCCGTTCGACCAGTTCATCATCGCCAAGACTCCGGCTGCCCGCTGGGGCACACCTGAGGACCTGATGGGCCCGGCCGTGTTCCTGGCTTCGGACGCCTCGAACTTTGTCAACGGCCACATCCTATACGTGGACGGCGGCATCCTGGCCTACATCGGCAAACAGCCCAAATAAAAAGCGGTTACGATGACATCACGCCTGACACTTTTGTGCGGCGTCACGGCGCTGGCGGCTATGGTCGCCGGCGTTTCGTGCACCGCAGCACCGCTTTCAATAGAGGTGGCCAACCCCGCTGACTTTGACCGCACGGCCGAGATTGTCGAGGTGGACGCATCGCTGCTGCCCGCCGACAAGGATCTGCGCATCCTGGGTCCGGACGGTGCCGAGGTGCCCTACCAGCGCACGGCCGACGGCAAGCTCATCTTCCCGGCCGACGTGACCGCCGGCGCCACCGCCGTCTATACTGTGGCCGATGGCACTCCCGCACCGGTCGACACCGTGGCCACGGGCGCTTTCTATGCCGAGCGTCTTGACGACCTGGCCTGGGAGAACGACCGCGCCGCATACCGCGCCTACGGCCCTGCCCTGCAGGCCGACGGCCAGCGCGCCTACGGCTACGACGTATGGACCAAGTCTGTGGCTCACCCCGTGGTGGCCAAGCGCTATGACGACCATCTGCATCACAACATCTCCTACCACGAGGACCACGGCCAGGGCATGGACGCCTACGCCGTAGGCCCCACCCTGGGCGGAGGCACATCGGCCGTGCTGCTGCCGGGCGATTCGCTGTCGATGCCCTGGGCCTTTGAATCGTACCGCATAGTGGACAACGGCCCGCTGCGCTTCACCGTGGAGCTTACCTATGCGCCCCGTGCCATCGGCGCCGACAGCGCCGTGCGTGAGCGCCGCGTCATCACGCTGGACAGCGGCTCGTATCTGAACCGCACCGCCGTGACCTACGACGGCCTGAGCGCCGGAGCGCGTGCCGCCGCCGGCGTTGTGGTGCACCGCCAGAATCCGGACGCCTATGCCATCGACTCTGTGGCCCGCACCGCCACTTATGCCGACCTGACCGAGCGCGCCGACGCCGGCAACGGCACCATCTACCTGGCTCTGGTGGCTCCGCAGGCTGCGCGCATGTTCTATCTGCCCATGGCCACGCCCGCCGGCGACGCCCTGGGGCACATGATGGCCGAGCAGCCCTATGATCCCGCCGCGCCCATGGTATACTACTGGGGCTCAGGCTGGAGCAAGGCCGGCATTGCCGACCGCGCCACCTGGGACAGCATCACAGCCGATGCCGCCCGCCGCATAGCGCAGCCTCTGACCATCACCGTGCGCAAATAACTCCTAACTCATAACTCGTAACTTCTAACTTAACTTGGAATCAGTCTTTTCATACATAATCAGCCTGGGCGCCGCCGTGATGATGCCTGTCATCTTCACCATCCTGGGCCTGTGCATAGGCATCAAGTTCGGCAACGCGCTCAACGCCGGCCTGAAGGTGGGCGTGGGCTTTGTGGGCCTGTCCATCGTGACGGCTCTGCTCACATCGGCCCTGGGCCCGGCGCTGGAGAAGGTGGTGCAGATCTATGACCTGCAGCTCAAGGTGTTCGACATGGGCTGGCCGGCAGCCGCCGCCGTGGCCTACAACACCGCCGTGGGCGCCTTCATCATCCCCGTCTGCCTGGGCGTCAACCTGCTGATGCTCTTCACCAAGACCACCCGCACCGTCAACATCGACCTGTGGAACTACTGGCACTTCGCCTTCATCGGCGCCGTGGTCTACTTTGCCTCCGACTCCCTGGCCTGGGGCTTCTTCGCCGCCATCATCTGCTACATCATCACCCTGATACTGGCCGATATGACCGCCAAGAAATTCCAGACCTACTACAAGGACATGGACGGCATCTCCATCCCGCAGCCGTTCTGCGCCGGTTTCGTGCCCTTTGCCTGGGCCATCAACAAGGGCCTGGACAAAATCCCCGGCATGAACCGCCTGGAAATCGACGCGCAGGGCCTCAAGAACAAGTTCGGCCTGTTAGGCGAGCCTCTGTTCCTTGGCGTGGTTGTGGGCATCGTAATCGGCTGCCTGACCTGCCAAACCTGGGAGCAGATTGTCGACAACATCCCCTACATCCTGGGCCTGGGCATCAAGATGGGCGCCGTCATGGCGTTGATTCCCCGCGTGACCGTGTTCTTCATCGAGGGCCTCAAGCCCATCAGCGACGCCACGCGCAATCTGATTGCCCGCAAGTTCAAGGGCGCCGAGGGCCTCAACATAGGCATGTCACCGGCGCTTGTCATCGGCGACCCCACCACGCTGGTGGTATCGCTGCTGCTCATCCCCGTGACGCTGCTGTTGGCCGTGCTGCTGCCCGGCAACGAGTTCCTGCCCCTGGCCTCGCTGGCGGGCATGTTCTACATCTTCCCGCTGGTGCTGCCCTTCACGCGCGGCAACGTGCTCAAGACCTTCATCGTCGGCCTGGTGGTGATAGTCCTGGGCCTGTACATGGTCACCAACATGGCCGGCGCGTTCACCCTGGCCGCACGCGATGTCTTCGCCGCCACGGGCGACTCGACCGTGGCCATTCCCGCGCACTTCGAGGGCGGCAGCCTGGACTTTGCCTCCAGCCCCCTGGCATGGATCATCTATCAGTGCTCGGCCAACCTCAAGTACATCGGCGCCGGCATCCTGGTGCTCATCTCAGCCGTCATGATGTGGTGGAACCGCGTCCTGATCATCCGCAACCAGAAGGCCATGATAGCCGCCAACTCCACCGAAATCCAAACCACCGAATAACTCACACCTTACGCAATGAAAAAATTCTTTGTAACCTGTGCCGCCGTATGCGCCATGCTGGCCGCCGCCGCACAGACCCCCCAATACACCATCCTGCGCGCCGTGCACCCCGACGATTTCAAGGGCTACGACACCGAGAAGCTGCGCTCGCACTTCATGATGCCCAAGGTCATGGAGGAGAACAAGATCAACCTCACCTACTCGCTGTATGACCGCCTGATCTACGGCGGCGTCATCCCCGTAGGTCAGACCATTGCTCTGGAGACCATCGACCCGCTCAAGGCCGAATACTTCCTGGAGCGTCGCGAGCTGGGCGTCATCAACATCGGCGGCCCCGGCATCGTCACCGTCGACGGCAAGCAGTACGAGCTCAACTTCAAGGACGCCCTCTACGTGGGCCGCGGCAACAACGAAGTGACCTTCAGCTCAAAGGACGCCGCCAACCCCGCCAAATTCTACCTCAACTCGGCTCCCGCCCACAAGGCATACAAGACCCAGCTTGTGACCATCGACGGCCGCAAGGGCTCTATCAAGGCCAACAGCTTCGCCGCCGGCAAGATGGAGGACAGCAACGACCGCGTCATCAACCAGCTCATCGTGGCCAACGTCCTGGAGGAAGGTCCCTGCCAGCTGCAGATGGGCCTGACCGAGCTCAAGCCCGGCTCAGTATGGAACACCATGCCCGCCCACACGCATGACCGCCGCGTGGAGGTTTACTTCTACTTCAACGTCCCCGAGGGCAACGCAATCTGCCACCTGATGGGCGAGCCTCAGGAGGAACGCCTCATCTGGCTGCACAACGAACAGGCCGTGATGTCGCCCGAATGGTCAATCCACGCCGCCGCCGGTACAAGCAACTACATGTTCATCTGGGGCATGGGCGGCGAGAACCTGGACTACGGCGACATGGACAAAGTGACCTACACCGAAATGAAGTAACCCCCCCGTCTAAAACGCTGAAAACGCAATGAAAATCATAACCTTGGGCGAAATCATGCTTCGCCTGTCACCCGCCGGCTGCAAACGCTTTGTGCAGGTCGATAACTTTGATATCATCTGGGGCGGCGGCGAGGCCAACGTGGCCGTCAGCTGCGCCAACTACGGCCATGACGCCTACTTTGTCAGCAAGCTGCCCGCCCATGAGATAGGCCAGGCCGCCGTCAACGCCCTGCGCCGCTACGGCGTCCACACCGACTACATAGCCCGCGGCGGCAACCGCGTGGGCATCTATTACTGCGAGACCGGCGCTTCGATGCGCCCCTCAAAGGTGATCTATGACCGCGCCGGCTCGGCCATCGCCGAGGCCGACCCCGCCGACTTTGATTTCGACGCCATCATGGAGGGCGCCGACTGGTTCCACTGGAGCGGCATCACCCCCGCCATCAGCGACAAGGCCGCCGAGCTTACCCGTCTGGCCTGCGAGGCCGCCAAACGTCACGGTGTAACCGTCAGCGTCGACCTCAACTTCCGCAAGAAGCTGTGGACCAAGGAGAAGGCCCAGTCCGTGATGCGCCCGCTCATGAAATATGTGGATGTCTGCATCGGCAACGAGGAAGACGCCGAACTCTGCCTGGGCTTCAAGCCCGACGCGGACGTCGAGGGCGGCAATACCGACGCCGAAGGCTACAAGGGCATCTTCGCCGCCATGATGCGCGAATTCGGCTTCAAATACGTCGTCTCGACCCTGCGCGAGAGCTTTTCGGCCACCCATAACGGCTGGAAGGCAATGATTTACGACGGCAAGGAGTTCTATCAGAGCAAGCGCTACGACATCGACCCCATCATTGACCGCGTGGGCGGCGGCGACTCCTTCTCGGGCGGCCTCATCCACGGCCTGCTCACCATGAAGACCCAAGGCGAGGCCCTGGAATTCGCCGTAGCCGCATCGGCCCTCAAACACACAGTCAACGGCGACTTCAACCTGGTGAGCACCGCTGAAGTCGAGGCCCTGGCCGGCGGCAACGCCAACGGCCGTGTGCAACGTTAACCCCTTAGAATCATTCGTTTATGGCAAAATTCGATAAACAGGCAGTACTCGCCAAAATCAAATCGGCCCCCATGGTGCCGGTGTTCTACCACAAGGACCTCGAGGTGGCCAAAGCCGTGCTGAAAGCGTGCTACGACGGCGGCGTCCGCGCCTTTGAGTTCACCAACCGCGGCGACTTTGCCCATGAGGTGTTCGGTCCGCTGGTGAAATGGGCCGCCACGGAATGTCCCGAAATGGCCCTGGGCGTGGGCTCGGTAGTCGAGCCGGGCACAGCCTCGCTGTACATGCAGTTGGGCGCCTGCTTCGTGGTCGGACCGCTGTTCAACCCCGAAGTTGCCCGCGTATGCAACCGCCGCCAGGTGCCCTACACTCCCGGCTGCGGCAGCATCAGCGAGGTCGGCGCCGCTCAGGAGGCCGGTTGCGAACTCTGCAAGGTGTTCCCCGGCGATGTCCTCGGTCCCAAATTCGTCAAGGGCCTCATGGCACCCATGCCCTGGAGCAAACTGATGGTCACCGGCGGCGTCGAACCCACCGCCGAGAACCTCAGCGCATGGTTCAAGGCCGGCGTGTACTGCGTAGGCATGGGCAGCAAGCTCTTCCCCAAGGAAGTCATCGCCGCCGCCGACTGGGCCCGCATCACCGACAAGTGCCGCGAGGCGCTGGCAGCCTGCACCCGCTGACCCCGGACGCATGAAATCGCGTTTCGCACCGTCGCCCACGGGGCGCATGCACCTGGGCAATCTTTTCACAGCTCTCATATCGTGGCTCGAAGCTCGCGCTTCGGGCCACGCCTGGGTTTTGCGCATCGAAGACCTGGACCCGCAGCGGTCCCGCCCCGAATATGCGCGCCTGATTGAGGACGACCTGCGCTGGCTTGGCCTGGAGTGGGACGAGGGCGGCACCGACGGCCGCGGACCCGACGGACCCTATCTGCAGAGCCTGCGCCACGACATATACGAGGAGGCTCTGCGCCGAATCAAGGACACGGGCCTGGCCTACAGCTGCACCTGCCGCCGCGCCGACATCATGGCCACGCAGGCGCCCCATCAGAGCGACGGCCGCATAGTCTACGCCGGCACATGCCGCCCGGCCACCTTCCCAAATCACGAATTCCGCCCCGACGCCGCCGTGCGCCTGTGCGTGCCCGACCGCGACATCAGCTTCACCGACGTGCTGTGCGGCCCCGTGACAGTCAATCTGGCGCGGCATTGCGGCGACTTTGTGCTGCGCCGCGCCGACGGCGCCTGGGCCTACCAACTTGCCGTGGTGGCCGACGACGCCCTGATGGGCATAGGCACTGTGGTGCGCGGCAATGACCTGTTGCTGTCCACCGCCCAGCAGCTTTACCTCTACGACCTGTTGGGATACCCCGCGCCGCAGTTCATGCATCTGCCGTTGCTGTGCAACGCCGAGGGACGCCGCCTGAGCAAGCGCGACAGCTCGCTCAGCGTCGAGGCTCTGCGCCGCAGCCACAGCCCCGAGCAGGTGTTGGGCCGTCTGGCCCGCCTGGCCGGACTGCAGCCCGACGACGCCCCCGTCCGCGCTGCCGACCTGATACCCCTCTACGCCCCCACCCGCCTGCCCCACGCAGCAACCCTCACGGTAACATAGGGCCAATAAGCCCAATAGGACTAATTAGTCTAATTAGTCCTATTAACGCGAGTTCGGGATAACGATATCCAACTCGGCGACATTACATTTAGGCATGAATTATCGGGCGGCCAGTC
>CANQZK010000019.1 GCA_947628285.1 uncultured Muribaculaceae bacterium | reverse complement strand
TTGATGACCTGGCGAGTTCTTAATTTTAGCCTACGGAGGGGAGAATCTGAAAAGTCAACACTTTTTCAGCGCCCTCCGGGGCGGCTTCCGGCTTTTTTATTGTAGGGGACGGGGTCAGATGCCGAGGTCTTTCTTGATGGCGGCTATCTTGGCGGCTGCGTCGCGGTTGCAGCGGTCATAGTCGGCCACGTCGGCCATCTTGTCGTGTACTTCGATGTAGAATTTGATCTTGGGTTCGGTGCCGGACGGACGGACTGATACCTTGGAGCCGTCCTCGGTGAAGAACTGCAGCACGTTGCTGGTGGTGGGGAAGTCCATCTTGGTGACATTGCCGGTGCGGACGTCGGTCTCGTTGAGGTCGGCATAGTCCTTGACGATGACCACGGGGCTGCCGCCGAGCTGTTTGGGCGGGTTCTGACGGAATTCCACCATCATGCGGGCAATCTCCTCGGCGCCGGTGCGGCCGGTGCGAACCACGGATACGCCCTCTTCATGCGAGTAGCCGTTCTTGAGGTAGATTTCCTGGAGCATCTGGTTGAAGTCCAGACCGCGGTCCTTGGCCCAGGCGCAGATTTCGGCCATCAGCGAGATTGCCGATACGGAGTCCTTGTCGCGGCAGAAGGTCTCGGCCAGGAAGCCGTAGCTTTCCTCGCCGCCGCCCAGGTAGCGCTGGGTGTCCTCGTTGTCGCGGATGACGGATGCTATCCACTTGAAGCCGGTGTAGCAGTCGTACATCTTGATATTGTTGTTGTCGGCGATGGCCTTGATGGTCTCGGTGGTGACGATGGTCTTGACCACGTATTCGTTGCCCTTGAGCAGGCCCAGTTCACGATTGCGCAGCATGATGTAGTTGAGCAGAATCATGACAATCTGGTTGCCGTTGAGGAGCTGATACTCGCCCTTGGCGTCGCGGACGACGGCGCCGATACGGTCGGCGTCAGGGTCGGAGGCCACTACAAGGTCGGCGTTGACTTCCTTGGCCTTGGCGATAGCCATAGCCATAGCCTCGGGATTCTCGGGGTTGGGCGATGCCACGGTGGGGAAATCGCCTGAGGGAATGTCCTGCTCGGGCACGTGGATGATGTTGGTGAAGCCGTAGTTGCGCAGCGAGGCGGGCACGAGCTTCACGCCGGTACCGTGGATAGGCGTGTAGACAATCTTGAGGTCGCTCTGGCGCTTGCATACGTCGGGGTCAAGTGTCAGGCCCTTGATATCGGCCAGGAACTGAGCGTCGATGTCGTCGCCGATGATGGTGATTTTTGATTTGTCAGGGGTGAAGCGGATCTCGCTCACGTCCTTGATGCGGTTTACATGGTCAATGATGTTGACGTCGTGGGGCGAGATGATCTGTGCGCCGTCGCTCCAGTAGGCCTTGTAGCCATTGTATTCCTTGGGGTTGTGGGATGCGGTGATGTTGACGCCGCTCTGGCAGCCCAGACGACGGATGGCGTATGATACCTCGGGGGTGGGACGGAAGCCGTCGAACAGGTATACGTGGATGCCGTTGGCCGAGAAGATGTCGGCGACAATCTCGGCGAACTTGCGCGAGTTGTTGCGCACGTCGTGGCCTACGACAACGCTGATTTCGGGCAGGTCCTTGAACACCTCCTTGAGGTAGTTGGCCAGGCCCTGGGTGGCGGCGCCCACGGTGTATATGTTCATGCGGTTGGTGCCGGCGCCCATGATGCCGCGCAGGCCGCCTGTACCGAATTCAAGGTCTTTATAGAATGATTCTATCAGATCGGTTTTATCTTCGGCATCGAGCATGGCGCGCACAGCGTCGCGCGTCTCGGCGTCGTAGCTATCGCTGAGCCATTTCTCGGCCTTCGCGGTAACCTCCTTCAGGAGTTCCTTTTGAGTTTCCATGTCAGTTATAGTAAGTTTTTGTTTGTTTGTTTTCTGCAAAGTTACAAAAAAATTGCCGCATTCCCACATATCGATTACGCTCAAGGAGCGTAATTTGTTCATAGACGGACCATAAAGTGTCCGGCGACAGGGCGGTCAGCGGCGCAGGGCATCGGCGGCACGGCGCAGCAGGTCGGAGGCGCGGTCGTAGGCACGGGCGGCCTCGCGCTTCTTGTCATTGTAGGTGTCCAGGGCCTGAGCGGCTTTGCGGTCCAGGTCGGAGGCACGGCGGTCTTCGTTGCGGCGGCGGTAGTAGTCGGCGTCGCGGCGGTAGCTCTCGGCTCGGCGCAGATACGACTGGGCGTCGCGGCGATAGCCCTCGGCGCGGCGAATCTGGGTTTGGGCGTCGCGGGTGTAGCTTGCGGCGTCGCGTTCGGAATAATCATATGCCCCGGCCGACATGACGGCTGCGAGCATGAGTGTCAGACAGAGAAGAGTTCTTTTCATATGGATTCGGTTTTTATCTGTTCTTCCGCAATGAGTACGGGACTGTGGGTGTCGCCGCCCCAGTAAACGGCCGGCAGGGCCGACGCGGGTGTTTCCTCATTGACCAGGCAGGAGTTGGCGGTCTTCTTCATGACAGCTAACGCGGCCAGTTGCTCGTAGGTGAAAGGCTCGGCCGCGAAGAAGTAGTTGCAGTACTCGCGGTTCTCCGTGGCGTAATCGTCGGAGTCGAAGCAGGGATAGGGCTCGTACAGGCAGGCCACCTGAAGGCCGGGCACGGCGGCGCGAGGCTCGCGGCGAGTGACGTCGAACCGGCCGCGCCACAGGCGGCCGATTCTGACGTTTACGCTTACGGCGTCCTGCAACGCCTGCAGATTGGCAAAGGTGTGGCCGGCCACGGTGATGGCCTGCTCCTTGTCCTGTTTTGTGATTGTCACAGCCATGGCGTCGGAGAGGGGTTATTCTTCATCGCTCTTGCCGGCGAATTCCATCAGGTAGGCCTTGATGAAACCGTCCAGCTCGCCGTCCATCACGCCGTTGACATCGGCGGTCTGGTAGCCTGTGCGGTGGTCCTTGACACGGCGGTCGTCGAACACGTAGCTGCGTATCTGCGAGCCCCACTCGATTTTCTTCTTGCCGGCCTCTACCTTGGCCTGCTCGGCCAGGCGGTGCTGCAATTCCTTATCGTAGAGGATACTGCGCAGCTGACGCAGGGCGTTCTCCTTGTTCTTGGGCTGGTCACGCGTCTCGGTGTTTTCGATGAGGATTTCCTCCTTCACGCCCGTATAGGGGTCGGTGAACTGGTATCGCAGGCGCACGCCTGATTCCACCTTGTTCACGTTCTGACCGCCGGCGCCGCCTGAACGGAAGGTGTCCCACGACAGCAGGGCGGGCTCGACCTTGACCTCAATGGTATCGTCGACCAGCGGGGTGACGAACACTGATGCGAAAGATGTCATGCGCTTGCCCTGTGCGTTGTAGGGCGACACGCGCACCAGGCGGTGCACGCCGTTCTCGCTCTTGAGGTAGCCGTAGGCAAAGTCGCCCTCGACGTTGATTGTGGCGCTCTTGATGCCGGCCTCGTCGCCGTCCAGTATGTTGGCGATTGATGTCTTGTAGCCGCGTTTCTCGCACCAGCGCAGGTACATGCGCATCAGCATCGATGCCCAGTCCTGGCTCTCGGTGCCGCCGGCGCCGGAGTTGATTTTGAGCACCACGCCCAGCTTGTCCTCCTCGCGGCGCAGCATGTTGCGCAGCTCCAGAGCCTCGATTTTGTCAATGGCCGAGTGATAGAGGGCGTCGACATCCGATTCCTCAACCAGGCCTTCCTTGACGAAATCAAAGGCCACGGAAAGTTCCTCCACGGCGTCCTCGACTTCCTTGTAGCCGTCGATCCATGCCTGGATATCCTTTATTTTCTTCATTTGGCGCTGTGCCTCCTCGGGATGTTCCCAGAAATCGGGCACGTGTGTGCGCAGTTCTTCTTCTTCGACTTCTATTTTCTTGCTGTCGATGTCAAAGATACCTCCTCAGCGCCAGCTTGCGCTCAAAAGTCTCTTTTAATTGCTCTTGGGTAATCATCTGTTTATCCTTTATAGCGGTTAATAATTTCTTTTCAGGGGCAAAGGTAATAAAAATCGTCAACATGACAAAAAAGCACGCCCCGCGCATCCCTGTGGGACGGGCGGGGCGGCCTGTTTCGCGAGGCTTTGGTTTGTTATTCCGGTTATTCGACGAGTTTCATGCCGGCTTCGATGGCCTGCTCGTTGAGCGGAATGAGATGGTGATGCCGTTCAGGCAGCGTCTTGCGCAGGCCCTTGATGACGGCTTCAACGGGCACGATGGGCCGTTTGGCCAGCAGGGCGCCAAGCAGAATCATGTTGTACGTCTTGGCGTTCTTGAGCTCGACGCTCTTGAGCATGGCCTCGACGGGCACGATGTTGATGTCGGTGCGTGTGGGGGCGTGGTGGATGCCGTAGGGGTCGTACAGCAGTGTGCCGCCGGGCTTCACCTTCCTCTCGAATTTATCCAGCGACTGCTGGTTGAGGATGACGGCTGTGTCATAGCTGTCCACGATGGGCGAGCTGATGGACGAGTCGCTCAGGATGACGGTCACGTTGGCCGTGCCGCCGCGCTGTTCGGGACCGTAGGCGGGCATCCAGGTCACTTCCAGGTCATGCATCAGGCCGGCATAGGCTAGAATCTTACCCATGGACAGAACGCCTTGACCGCCGAACCCGGCTATTATGATTTCTTCTTTCATTGTTTGCTGAATGATTTTGCGGGTTATTGTATCAAACGTTCTTCAGGTCGCCCAGCGGATAACGCTCGAACATGTGTTCGGCCATCCACTCGTTGGACTTGGCGGGCGAGAGTTTCCAGCCCGAGTTGCATGTCGAGACGACTTCCACGATGGAGGTTCCGCGGCCTTCCAGGGCGTTCTGGAACGCCTTCTTGATGGCGGCTTTGGTCTTGCGCACCGAGGCAGGGGTGTGCACGGCCTGGCGTGTCACGTAGCAGGTGCCGTCCAGCTGGGCCAGCAGCTCGGAGATGCGCAGGGGGTAGCCGTTGAGGTCGGCGCGGCGTCCGTAGGGCGTGGTGGCGGTCTTCTGTCCCAGCAGGGTTGTCGGGGCCATCTGTCCGCCGGTCATGCCGTAGATGGCGTTGTTGATGAAGATGATGACGATGTTCTCGCCGCGGTTGGCGGCATGGATGGTCTCGGCGGTGCCGATGGCGGCAAGGTCGCCGTCGCCCTGGTAGGTGAACACCAGGTGGCCGGGGTTAAGGCGCGACAGGGCTGTGGCCACGGCGGGAGCACGGCCGTGAGCGGCTTCGACCCAGTCGACGTCGATGTAGTTGTAAGCGAATACGGCGCAACCTACGGGAGCGACGCCGATGGTGGTGCATTCAAGGCCCATTTCATCGATGAGCTCGGCCACGAGACGGTGTACCACGCCATGGCTGCAACCGGGACAATAATGGGTGTTGCGTTCGTCCAGCAGACGGGGACGCGAGTAGACCTTATTTTCAGGTTTGATGATATCTTCAGGTTTCATGGCGTTCATTTGATTTCGGGAAAGTTGGCGCGCAGGGCGTCGAGCACTTCGCCGGGATTGGGAATCATGCCGCCCATGCGGCCGAAATGGTAAACGGGTATGCGTCCGTTGACGGCAAGGCGTACGTCCTCGACCATCTGGCCGGCATTGAGCTCTACGGTGAGCATGCCCTTGACGCGGCCGGCCAGCGATGCAAGCGCTTCGGTGGGGAAGGGCCACAGGGTGATGGGACGCAGCAGGCCTACCTTGATGCCCTGCTTGCGGGCGTCCTCGATGGCCTTGAGGCAGATGCGGGCCACGGTGCCGAAGGCTACGATGATGTATTCGGCGTCATCGGTGTAGTATTCCTTGAAGCGGACCTCGTTCTTGCGGATTTCCTCGTATGTGCGCTGGAAACGGTGGTTGTTCTCCTCCATGCGGGCGGAGTCCATTTCAAGCGATGTGATGACGTTGCGGTGCTTGCGGTTGCCCTTGCCGGTGGCGGCCCAGGGGCACTGCTCGGCTATCTGCTCGGCTGTGCGGCGGGGACGGAACGGGGGCAGAACCACCTTCTCCATCATCTGGCCCACGATGCCGTCAGCCAGAATCATGGCGGGAGTGCGGTACTTGAAGGCCAGGTCCATGCCCAGACCTACAAAGTCGGCCATCTCCTGCACAGTGGCGGGCGAGAGGACAATCAGGTGATAGTCGCCGTGGCCGCCGCCCTTGGTGGCCTGGAAATAGTCGGCCTGCGAGGGCTGGATGGTGCCCAGACCGGGACCGCCGCGCATAACGTTCAGAATCAGCGCGGGCAGCTCGGCACCGGCCAGATAGCTGATACCTTCCTGCTTGAGGCTGACGCCGGGCGATGATGACGATGTCATGACGGCCTTGCCGGATGCGGCGCCGCCGTAGACCATATTGATAGCCGCTACTTCACTCTCGGCCTGGAGCACTACCATACCGGTGGTTTCCCAGGGCATGAGCTCTTCAAGGGTTTCGAGTACTTCTGACTGCGGCGTGATGGGGTATCCGAAATAGCCGTCAAAACCATAACGGATAGCTGCATGGGCAATAGCTTCGTTGCCCTTCATTAATTTAACTTCTTCCATGATGGATGCGGGCATTATTCGATTTTAGTACGATACACTTCGATGCATGCGTCAGGACATACCATTGCACATGATGCACAGCCGATGCAGGCATCGGGATTCTTTGCAAAGGCAAAATGGTAGCCTCGGTCATTGACTTCTTGGGGCTGGAGCATAAGCACGTCGGTCGGACACGCCACCACGCAGAGGTCGCACCCCTTGCAACGCGCCTGATCGATTGTAACAGCTCCTACGATTTTGGCCATAAATTTTAGGTAGTTTTAAGGTTAATCGGAACGTTCGCCCATCGTGTGCGGCATTCCAAAGGCAAAGATAATATAAAATAATTCCAAAACACAAAATAATCCGTGATTTTAACGTTTGGCACGTCCGGGCGCCTTTTGTGCAATATCGTCCCGGGGCGCCCGCCGCAATAACATGTTCACGGCGGTGCGTTTTGTTGATTCGAAAATTTTATATAATTTTGTGGTCGGTTCCTCCATAAATACCGGCGGTAAACCAGCCGATATGTTATTGTTATTTATTAATGTATGGATAACGAAACGAATGAATCAGCCGAGCGCCTGCTCGATAAAATAAATTCGCCCGCTGACCTGCGCCGGCTCCCAGTCGAGGCGCTGCCGCAGGTGTGCGCCGAAATCCGTCAGTTCCTCATCGAGTCCTGCGCGGTCAATCCCGGCCACTTCGCCTCGAGCATGGGCGCCGTGGAGCTGACCGTGGCACTGCATTATGTATTCGACACGCCCTATGACCGCCTGGTGTGGGACGTGGGCCATCAGGCTTACGGCCACAAGATTCTGACCGGCCGGCGCGACCGCTTCGGCTCCAACCGCACAATGGGCGGCCTGAGCGGCTTCCCTACCCCGTCCGAGAGCGAATATGACACTTTCACGGCCGGACACGCCTCCAATTCGATATCGGCGGCGCTGGGCATGGCTGTGGCCGCGCGCCTGAGCGGCGACGAGCGCAAGCGCAACGTCGTGGCCATCATCGGCGACGCATCGGTCAGCGGCGGTCTGGCCTTCGAGGGCATCAACAACGCCGCCAACACGCCCAACAACCTGCTCATTGTGCTCAATGACAACGATATGTCCATTGACCGCAACGTGGGCTCGCTCAACTCATACCTGGCACACCTGACCACCTCGCCGGCATACAACAAGATGCGTTACAGCCTGTACCGCACGCTCAAGAAGCTGCGTCTGGTCAGCGACCGCCGCCGCGGGGCCATCCTGCGCTTCAACAACAGCCTGAAAAGCCTGCTGGTGCATGAGCAGAACCTGTTCGAGGGGCTAAACATCCGCTACTTCGGACCGTTCGACGGCCACGACGTGACAAAGATTGTGCGCGTGCTGACCGACATCCGCGATATGGAAGGCCCGCGCCTGCTGCATCTGCGCACCGTCAAGGGCAAGGGCTACGAACCCGCCGAGCTCGACCCGGCCAAATGGCACGCCCCGGGCAAGTTTGACGCCCGCACCGGCGTGCGCGACTGCGACCGCGACGCCGACAAGCCCCACAAGCTCAAATACCAGGACGTATTCGGCCGCACGCTGCTGCACCTGGCCATGGGCGACGAGCGCATAGTGGGCATCACAGCCGCAATGCCCTCGGGCACATCCATGAACATCATGCAGGAGGCCATGCCCGGCCGCGTATTTGACGTGGGCATCTCCGAGGGCCACGCGGTGACCTTTGCCGGCGGCCTGGCCAAGGACGGCATGCTTCCCTTCGTGGCCATCTACTCCAGCTTCCTGCAGCGCGCCTACGACAGTATGATACACGACGTGGCCATACAGAATCTGCCCGTCACCTTATGCATAGACCGCGCCGGCCTGGTGGGCGAGGACGGCATGACCCACCACGGAGCCCTGGACCTGGCTTATCTGCGCACCATACCCAATATGACCGTCTCGGCCCCGGCCGACGCCGACACGCTGCAGCGTCTCATGGCCACGGCGGCCACGGGCAAGTACGGCCCCTTTGCCATCCGCTATCCGCGCGGCAATTCTGACGTCAGCAAGCTGCCCGACGACTATGCTCACCTCACCCCGGGCCGCGGCCGCATACTGCGCGAGGGCTCCGAAATGAACGTGCTGACCATCGGCACCATAGCCGACGAGACAGCCCGCGGCATAGCGCTGAGCGGCGTGGACGCCCTGCACTGCGACATGATTTTCCTAAAGCCCCTGGATGAGGAAATCCTGCGCCACGTGGCCCGCAACGGACGCCCCATTGTCACCGTGGAGGACGGCACGCTCAACGGCGGCCTGGGCTCGGCCGTGGCCGAGTGGATGGCCGACCACGGCTACGCGCCCCGCATGCTGCGCCTGGGCCTGCCCGACGAATACATCACCCAGGGCACTCCCGCCCAGCTCAAGAAACTCTGCGGCATCGACGCCGACAGCATAGCCCGCCGACTGGCCGAATTCAAAACCGACAAGGCATGAAGATAGTTATAGCCGGAGCCGGGGAGGTCGGCTCGCATCTGGCACGCTTGCTCTCAAACGAGGAGCAGGACATAATTGTCATTGACGATGACACTGACAAGCTGGCGCCGCTCGACGCCAACTTCAACCTGATGACCATCAGCGGCAAGGCAACATCGTTCAACTGTCTGCGCGAGGCCCGTGTGGGCACGGCCGACCTGTTCATTGCCGTCACGCCCTACGAATCGACCAACATCGTGGCCTGCGGCATTGCCAAGAGCTTCGGCACCAAATGCACCGTGGCACGCGTGTCGCACTACGGATTCATGGATCCGCAGAACGGCCCGATAATGAAGCGCATGGGTGTGGACCGCCTGATCTACCCCGAATATCTGGCCGCCAAGGAAATCATAACGTCGCTTGAACACTCATGGGCCCGCAGCTGGTTTGAGCTGCACGAGGGGCAGATTATCCTGCTGGGCGTGCGCCTCAACGCCGATGCCCCCCTGGCCGGCATGGAGCTGCGCGAGCTGTCGCAACACCCCTGGGGCTTCCACATCTCGGCCATACGCCGCAACCATGAGACAATCATCCCCCGAGGCGACGACAAAATCGAGGCCGGCGACATCCTGTACATCACCACCACGCCCGACCGTGTCAACACGCTGGTACAGGTCTGCGGCAAGGACGACCGCCGCATCCGCAAGGTCCTCATCATGGGCGGCAGCAAGATAGCCATCCGCCTGACCGACATGGCCGGCAGCCGCTTCCGCTTCACCATCATAGACAGCGACCGCGAGGTGTGCCGCCGCCTGCCCGTCAAATGCCCCGACGCGGCCGTCATCTACGGCGACGCGCGCGACCCCGAGGTGCTCATCGAGGCCGGAGCCGCTGAGGCCGACGCCTTCATAGCCCTCTCGCCCAGCAGTGAGTCAAACATCCTCACCACCCTGACGGCCAAGGAATTGGGCATACCCAAGAGCGTGGCCGAGGTGGAGGACATACAGTTCATCCCACAGGCCGAGGCCCTGGGCATCAACACGGTGATAAACAAGAAACTCCTGGCTTCCAGCACCATATTCCAGTTGCTGTTGGACGCCGACTCATCCACATCGAAGTGCCTGGCGCTGGCCGATGCCGAGGTGGCCGAGCTGGAAGTCCGGCCCAACGCCAAAATCACCCGCGCCGCCGTCAAGGACCTGCACCTGGACCGCAACATGACGCTTGCCGGACTGATACGCGACGGCCAGGGCATGCTTATCACCGGCAACACCGTGATACGCCCCGGCGACCGCGTGCTGCTGTTCTGCCTGTCCGGTTCGCTGCACAAACTTGAACGACTGTTCAGCTGACCCCCATGGCACGACAACTGAAACGACTGAATTACGGGATGCTGCTCAGGGTGCTGGGCAGCCTTCTGCTCATCGAGGGTCTGTTCATGCTTGTGCCCATGCTGGCCTGTCTGGCCTACGGCGAGGCTGACTGGCGTGCCTTCGGCATAACCGCCGGGGGCACCGCCCTGACCGGCTGGATGCTCAAACGGCTGCTGCCGGTGGCGTCGACCCACTTCGGCAAGCGCGAGAGCTACCTGCTGACCGGGTCGGTGTGGGTGGTGTTCTCGTTCTTCGGTATGATACCGTTCATCATCAGCTCGGCCGGGATGGATGTCAGCGACGCCTTCTTCGAGGCCATGTCCGGCTTCACCACCACCGGCGCCACCTGCCGTCCCGCCGACGCCCCGCCCCTGGCGCACGGCATCATGATGTGGCAGGCCATGATGCAATGGCTTGGCGGCATGGGCATAATCCTGTTCACGCTGGCCGTCATACCCACACTCAACAGCTCCGGCGGCATGCAGATGTTCAACGCCGAGGTGCCCGGCATCACGCATGAGAAGATCATGCCCCGCATCAGCCAGACAGCCATATCGCTGTGGAGCATCTACGCCGGATTCACGCTGATTCTGACCATCCTGCTGCTGTTGGGCCCGATGGACCTCTTTGACAGCGTTTGCCACGCCTTCGGCACCATGTCCACGGGTGGATTCTCGTCAAACAGCGGCGGCATAGCGGCCTATCACAGCGATTACGTGACCATCCTTGTCACGGTGTTCATGCTGCTGGGCGGCATTGACTTCGCGCTGATTTTCACCGTGATAATGGGCCGCTGGGAGCGCGCCCGCCGCAACGAGGTGGTCAAGTGGTTTGTCTTCACCATCCTGCTGTTCTGGCTGCTGTTCGATGTGGGTATATGGATGACAAGCGCATCGACCGACTGGCGCAGCTACACCATCGAGCCGGCCTTCCAGGTGGTATCCACCATCACCTCAACCGGCTACACCTACGGCAATATCTCCACGTGGGGTCCGCTGGTGCTGGCTCTGACCTTCCTGATGATGTTCTCCGGCGGCTGCGCCGGCTCGACATCCGGCGGCGCCAAGTTTGACCGCCTGCTGTATGCCTTCAAGCGCATCGGCAACGAGGTGAACCGCTGCATACACCCCAACGCCATATACTCCGTGCGCATCAACGGCCGCATAGCCAACCCCGACCTTGTGGCCAAGGTGGTGTTGTTTCTTGGCATATACGTGCTGCTGATAGCCGGCGGCGGCGTGCTGCTCTCGGCCATGGGATGCCCGACGGTCGACTCGTTTTTCTCGTCGTTCGCCTGCCTGTCAAATACGGGCTTCGGCGCATCGGTGACGGGCTACGGCGACGACTTCGCCTCCATTCCGGACATGGCCAAATGGGTGCTGGCGGCCCTGATGCTGATAGGCCGTCTGGAAATCTTCACCATCCTTGTATTATTCGCCCCCGCCTTCTGGCGAAAATAATCACACCGGTATAACCAACATGGGGATGTCGGCCTGGAACAGGATTTTGTGGGCCAGGCCGGGATTGAACATGCGGCTGAAGGCGTTCTTGCGGCGGTTGGGTATGACTATCATGTCAAAGGCGTGCTCGTCGCGCAGGTGACGCAACTCCTTGAGCGCCGTCTTGGGCGTCAGGGGCACTGTCTCAAAAGTGAAGTGGGTGAACTTGCGGCTGCAATAATCGCTCAAGGCCATGGCCGACTGCCCGGCCACACGGTCGGTGAAGCGGCTGCTGCGAGGCACATGCACTATCGTGACCTTGATGGACGCATCCGGATAGAAGCGGTACAGGCTGTCTATGGCCAGGATGTCCTCCTGGTCCAGGTTGCTGAAAAACAGCACGCTGCGTGGAATAGCGAAATTGAATTTGTCCGAGCCCTCAGGCACGGTCAACACCGAGCAGCGCGTCTGGTCCAGGACCTCGGCCGTGACACTGCCTATCATCTCGCGCTCCTTGCGGCTGAATGAGCGCGTGCCCATCACTATAAGATAGGGCTGCGATGTCTTGGAGTATTCCACGATGGAATCTTCAGGCACGCCCTCGACAATATTATATGTGAATTTGACCACGGGCAGCTCGCCGGACTTCATCTTCTCGCGCAGGCGTTCGGTGAGCTGACGCATGTTGGCGTCGGCCAGGTCGGTGAGTTCCTGCATGTCCTTTGTCTCGCGCACCTCATAGGTCAGGCTGTCGGACAGCTGGATGTTGTCGGTGAATCGGGCGCCGATGAACGAATGCAGGAAGTGCAGGCGGGCGCCGTGGCTGCCGGCCAGGCGTGCGGCCACGCATGCGGCGTTGAAGGCATGGTCGCTGAAATCCGTGGGCACGGCCACGACTGTCTCGTGGCAGGCGTCGGCGGCATGGCTGTGCTGGCGGAATATGTCCTCGTTCTCGACTATGCGCAGTGCAAGCGGCAGATCGTCCTCATTGATACGCACACGCACACCCGAGGCCACCTGGGGCGACTCGAGGTTGACGTTCTGCAAGGTTGCCTTTATACCTTCGGCATCCAACAGCCGCTGCACGGCCAGCGCGCGTTCATATGTATGTATGGCAAGGGTAATCAGTCGCATAGTCAGTCACTTGAAACGGAGGAAAATGAAAGAGTGATGCGCGGCCGGCCGGTTAAAGACAAGACACACGCATCACCGTATTTCTGAGATAACGTAGAGGGAAGCCGGTCTTATTCTGACTCCTGCTCCTTCAGGATCTCGACAGCCATGTTATAGATGGTGGGGTCGTCGAGCACGACGATGCCGCCGTCAGGACCCGGTTCGATGTGTACACCTACGTTGCGGCCGAAGTCATAGTTGCTGCCGCCGAAGTAGTTGCGCACGGTCTGGACTGTTGTGTTAAGCTTATCGGCGATTTTATGCATGGAACCGTCGGGCAAGCTGTCTTTGAGGCGACGAAGTTCGTTGAACGTTATGGTCTTTGACATATTTCTGAACTTTTTTGGGTTAAACTTAGACGTTTTTTAATTTACAGGCTAAAATTAGAACTAATTTTTGGATAAAACAAAAAACGGGCCCAAAAAGTGTTTATGTTCTATAACATAAAAATAATTGTCGGCTGATTTACAACAGATTTATCCGCGCATAGCCCCGTTCAGCGGGCCGCGTAGCGCTCGCTGGCCTGGCGGACATAGAAACGCAGGATACTGTATATCATGTCCTCGACGGGCGCAAGCCCCTCATGAGTCTCCAATCCCAGCAGGACATCGCCGGCCAGGGCCGATGCTACGGCCACACGTTCGTCATAAGGCAGCGCTCGCAGAGTGTCCAACACATTTGCAGGAAGTACAATTGTCCGGTTCATGGTTAATTCATCTTTAGGTTGTTGAGGTTTCATGCGCAAAGATATGGCGCATGATGTGCCCGTTTCAGGCACACATATGTTAAACAAAGTAAAATCCGCAAAATTTCGCAGCAAACGCGCCTCTAAACCGTTTTACCGTCAGACGGACCGCCGGAAGCCGACCAAGCCGACCAAGTAGCCGCAACGCAACACATATTTAAAAAAATGACGTTTATATATAAGTCTATTATAAAAAATTTGCTAACTTTGTGGCGCTTTTTGGCAAACCCCGGAACACATTAGATAATATAATACATAAAATATAACATTCAGAAATGAACATTACATTCGAAAAGACCGGTGACGCACGCGGCATCATAACCGTAGCCGTCACTGAAGAAGACTACGCTGCCAAAGTCACCGACAAACTGAAAGAAATCGGCAAGACCCATCAGATTCCCGGTTTCCGCAAAGGCCACATCGCCCTGCCCCAGCTGCGCCAGCGCTTCGGCCGCGATGTAAAGAGCGACGTAATCAACCACGAAGTCATCGAAGCCGTATTCGAGTATATCAAGAAAGAACAGATCAAGGTGCTGGGCCAGCCCCTGCCCCAGGCTCCCGTCGAAATCGACAACAAGACCACTGACTACACCTTCACTTACGACGTAGCCCTTTGGCCCGCCCTGGACATCGTGCTGGACAAGACCGTCACCCTGCCCTTCTATCAGATTGAAGTCACCGACGAGATGGTGGCCGAGCAGGACAAGAACCTCTGCGAGCGTTTCGGCGCTCAGGTGCCCGGCGAGGAAGCCGACGACAAGGCCGTCATCAAGGGTTCCATCATGGAGCTCAACGCCGACGGCACCGTCAAGGAATCAGAAGACGCCATCCAGGTAGTATCAGGCATCGTGGCTCCCTTCCTGTTCAAGGACCATGACGAAGCCGCCAAGTTCCTGGGCAAGCACGTCAACGACAAGGTGGTGTTCAACCCCTTCAAGGCCGCCGAAGGCAACGCCGCCGAGCTGGCCTCGATGCTCAATATCGAGAAGGACGCCGCCGCCGAAGTGAAGGCCGACTTTGAATTCGCCATCTCCGAAATCATCGTCCTCAAGCCCGCCGAACACGGCCAGGACCTGTACGACGACGTATTCGGCAAGGACAAAGTCCACACCGAAGAAGAGTACCTGCAGGGCGTACGCAACATGATTGCCGGCCAACTGGCCCCCAACTCGTTCCAGCTCTTCAACGCTCAGGCACACAAGTACCTCATTGACAAGTACAGCGACATGAAGCTGGACGACGAGCTGCTCAAACGCTGGCTCCTCGTGGCCGACCAGAACCTCACCCCCGAGAGCGTCGAGGCCGACTATGACAACATCCTCCCCGGCATCAAGTGGGAAATCATCTCGTCCGACGTCACCGACAAGCTCGGCGTCAAGGTTGAGGAAGAGGACCTGCTGGGCCGCGCCAAAGCCATCGCCCACCAGCAGATGATGCAGTACGGCATGTACAACATGGACGAGGAGACCGTCACCGACATGGCCCGCCGCCTGCTCAACGACAGCTCGCTGCGCCGTCAGATTGCCGGCCAGGTTGAGGAGTTCAAGATGTTCGACGCCATCCGCAACGCCATCACCATCGAAGAAAAGACCGTATCGCTCGACGAGTTCCGCAAACTCGCCCAGGGCGAAGAACAGGCCGAGGCAGCCGAATAATTCCGGCCCCTGCCCGACAGCATACAAGGCCCGCGTTCCCTTCCATGAGGACGCGGGCCTTACTTTATGTCAGCACCCCGGCATGGCGGAACATGCGCTCATAGTGCTCGGCCTTCTTCTCCAGCGCCAGCGGATAGGCGCGGGATGTCGACGGCATGCGCCATATCTCCAGCCCGTCAGCCCCGCGCACCATGCACCCCGTGCGCGGCACCTCCGTGCCCGTCAGCGAGGCCACTACGCCGGCGGCTTTCTCGCCCGTGGTGGCGACGGTCCGGCACGCGGGCATCTTCGCCAACAGCTCCTGAATCGGCACGGGCGTCACAATCTCAAGGTATTTGTCCGAGGCGTTGCCCTGCAGGCGGCGCACCTCGCGTCCCGTATCGTTCAGGGCTATGCGCCGACTCGTCAGCAGGTCCTTTATGGCGTCAAGGTCAAAGTCCTTGGTGCCCGGGCGCAACAAAGCATCGCGCCGGCCCATGAAAATCAGCCCCATCATATACCAGAAATCATTGGTGCGGTTGGGGTAATAGAAATCCATGCTCCAGCGGTGTCGGCCCGGAGGGAAAGTGCCCATAATCAGCACCTCGGCGCCCGGCGGAATGAAGGGCGGCCACGGATGCCGCTCAAGCGGCGGAAGGTCGGTATTTGTAGTGTTCATGACCTCATAACGCACAAACCGCCCTCAAGATTATATCAAACTCAAAAAAACTGAACCCGGACCGCCCGAAAATCAAGAATTTTTGTCTACATTTGCACCGCAAAAATTAATCTATATCATCGGACATGAGGAACATCACCCCCGGTAAAATATGGCTCACGGCCAAGGACTATATATTCATCACGCTCGGCGTGTCGATATATGCCTTTGCCTTCTCGGCTTTCATTCTGCCTCACGACGTGGTTATCGGCGGCCTTGCCGGTATCAGTACAATCATATACTTCATCACCGGTCTGCCCATCGCCATAGGCAGCTACTCACTCAACCTCATCCTGCTGGCCATAGCCTATAAGGTTGTGGGCAAGCAGTTTGTGCTGGGCACTATCTTCGGCGCGACTATGATTTCCGTCATGATGGGCGTATTCATACCCATCAGCGGCAACATATTCCACCTGGAGCCCTTCCTGAGTTGCGTCATCGGCGGCATTCTGGCCGGCGTGGGCGTCGGCATGTGCTTTGTGCACAACGGCAGCTCAGGCGGCACCGACATCGTGGCCGCTATGGTGGCCAAGCACTCAAACGTAACCGTCGGCCGCACAATGATTTACTGCGATATGTGCATCATATCGTCCTCCTATTTCATCTTCGACAAGATTGACAACGTGGTCTACGGCTTCATCGTCCTGTTCATGTGCTCATACATGGCCGACCTGATGATCAACACCAACCGTCAGGCCGTGCAGTTCATCATCTTCTCGTCCAAATGGGAGGAGATAGCCACCGCCATCAATAATGAGGCCAAACGCGGCTGCACCGTGCTGGACGGCACCGGCTGGTACAGCAAGCACCCCGTCAAGATTCTGCTGGTGATGGCCCGCAAGATTGAGTCAATCAACATTTTCCGCATCATCAAGTCGATTGACCACGACGCCTTCGTCACCCAGGCCAACGTCAACGGCGTCTACGGCAAGGGCTTTGACCAGGTGAAGGTGCGCATGAAGATGACCAACACCAAGGCCAAGGTGGAGGAACACGCCCAGCTGCATGACGACATCAAGAGCGCCGGCTCGGGCCACAGCATAGTCTAACTAAAACACACCCATAGGATATGAACAACATGCTTGTCAGGGCTCTGTCTGGAGCCGTATACGTCGCCCTCATAGCCGGCTGCTGCCTGGCCGGCGAATATTTCTTTGCCACACTGATAGTCCTGCTGGCCGCCCTGGGCATAACCGAGCTGACCCGCCTGCTGTCAGCCGGCACCGACTACCGGGCATCCGTGGGCGTGCGCGTGCTGGACATCCTGGCCCCGGCGCTGCTGATAATCGCCATGTTCCTGACGCGCTTCAGTTTCGGAGCCGGATGCGTGGTATTCGGGCTTCTGTACGTCACCCTGCGCATGTGCGCGGCCGTGGCCGACAAGCACGCCGGCCAGCTTCACGGCGTGCTGACATCCTTCGCCGCCATGGCCTACGTGGCCTTCCCGCTGTTCATGCTCTCCACCGCATACACCCTGGCCTGGCGCCCCGTGGCGTTGGTCCTGGGCATGTTTGTCTTCATATGGATGAACGATACATTCGCCTACCTGACAGGCCGCTTCCTGGGCAAGCACAAAATGTGCCAGCGCCTCTCGCCCAAGAAGACCATCGAGGGCTTCTGGGGCGGATTCCTATTCTGCGTGGGCGCCGGCGCCCTGTGGGGCTACTGGTTTGACGGCGTCGCCGACCGCCTGTGGATGTGGATGCTCTACGCCGCACTGTGCAGCCTGGCCGGCACCGTGGGCGACCTGTTCGAGTCGCTCATCAAGCGCAGCGTCGGCGTCAAGGACTCCGGCAACATCATCCCCGGCCACGGCGGCATCCTGGACCGCATCGATTCCGTCCTGGCAGCCGCGCCCCTGGCCTTGATATTCGCTTTCATAATTCAGTGATTTTTCGTATCTTTGCACGTCAAAGCGGGCGCCACAAGTAGCCCGCAATGCCAACATACTGAAACTTAACATTTTACACTTATTGTCATGAGAAAAAATATCGTTGCCGGCAACTGGAAGATGAATACCACCCTTGCCGAAGGTGTCAAGCTCGCCGAAGAAGTTAACGCAGCCCTTGAAAACGCCGCACCCAAGTGCGATGTAGTGATCTGCGTACCCTTCACCCACCTGGCATCTGTAGCAGCCAAAATCAACACCACCCGCCTGGGTCTGGGCGCCGAGAACTGCGCCGACCACAAATCCGGCGCTTACACCGGCGAAGTTTCCGCCCCCATGGTAGCATCCACCGGCGCCGGCTACGTAATCCTGGGCCACTCGGAACGCCGTCAGTACTACGGCGAGACCTCCGAGACCCTCCGCGAGAAAGTAGCCCTGGCACTGGAGAACGGCCTGACCCCCATCTTCTGCATCGGCGAAGTCCTGGAGGAACGCGAGAACGGCACCTACAATGAAGTTGTAGCCCGCCAGGTTGAAGAAGGCCTCTTCCAGCTCTCACCCGAAGACTTCTCCAAGATCATCCTCGCCTACGAACCCGTCTGGGCCATCGGTACCGGCAAGACCGCCACAGCCGACCAAGCCGAGGACATGCACGCACACATCCGCAGCGTAATCGCCGGCAAGTACGGCAAGGAAATCGCCGACAACACCTCCATTCTCTACGGCGGCTCATGCAAACCCGGCAACGCAGCCGAGCTCTTTGCCAAGCCCGACGTCGACGGCGGCCTCATCGGCGGCGCAGCCCTCAAATGCGCCGACTTCATGGGCATCGTCAACGCATTCTAATATCCCGCTACGATACACAACAACCGTGGCCGCGGCCCATTGCCGGCCGCGACCACGGATTTATAACAAATACTATGAATCGTCGAATCCTCCTGCCGTTATTCGCTCCGGCACTCTTACTTTCGGCCCTGAACACACAGGCCCAGCAGACCGACTCGGTTGCCGCAGCGCCCGCCGATACAGTCGCCGCCGACAGCACACACTCACTGCTGCCCGACGGTACCGTACGCGTAATCCTGCCCGACGCACTGCTGGCACGCCTGCACGAAGCTCCCGCTGACGAACAGCAGGCCGAAGAAAAAGACGAAACCGCCACACCCGCCGCCAAGCCGGCCGCCGTGCGCGGCACCACCCGCCCGGGATACCGCATACAGGTCTTCGACGACAACAACGCACGTACAGCCAAACGCGAAGCCCAGTCGCGCAAGTCGCGGATGGAAAGCCGGTTCCCAGAGTACCGCGCCTACATCTCATTCAACTCGCCCTACTGGCGCCTCAAAGTAGGCGATTTCACCAGCCGCTCCGAAGCTGAAGCGGCCATGGCAGCCATACGTCAGGCATTCCCCGACATGGCCGGACAGTTGCGCGTGGTGCGTGACAAAGTAAACGTGCGTTAACCCACCCTACCCCCACGCGATATGATAGACAAGCAGAGAGCCGACTCTCTTAGCGACGAACAACGCCTTGAAGCCCTGGCCGAACGCCTCAGCGACATAATCACCCTGCTGGGCGAAGACCCCCAACGTCAGGGCCTGCTCAAAACACCCCTGCGCTCAGCCAAGGCGCTGATGTATCTCACATCCGGATACCGCAAGGACCCGTCCGCCGTCATCCGCTCGGCCATGTTCGACCACGAAGGCTCGCAGGTGGTCACCGTGCGCGACATCGAATTCTACTCCCTGTGCGAGCACCACATCCTGCCCTTCTTCGGCAAAGTCAGCATAGCCTACATCCCTGACGGCAAGATAGTAGGCCTGAGCAAGCTGGCCCGCATCGTCGACATCTTTGCCCGCCGCCTGCAAGTACAGGAACGGCTCACCGCACAGATATGCCGCTACGTCATGGAAGCCCTCGGCGCCAAAGGCGTGCTTGTCAAATGCACCGCCGAGCACCTCTGCATGAAAATGCGCGGCGTCGAAAAACAAGACTCCTCCACCGTCACATTCGACTGCCTCGGCACCATATCCATCGACGCCGCCCTCCGCACCCAAATCCTGTCAATGCTCTGACCCGCCCCAGCAACTAAAGCGCTACACCAAGTCCGGGACAACCGGAAATCAACACTGTAAAGTGTAATGCTTTCAGCCCAAACTGCCAAACGTACCGATTTCGATACAATATAATTTACGAGAAATGGCTAAAATCAAGGTAAAAGACACTGAGGTCACCGTAGTGAAAGTCAACGGTGAAGATTACATCTGCCTCACTGATATGATGCGTGCCAAAGATGGGGCCTTCTTTATCACCGACTGGTTGCGCAATCGCAACACTTTGGAGTTTATCGGCATTTGGGAGAAAGTATATACCGAATTTTAGAGCTTGTTTAATAATAAATGTTGACGGCAGGGTCGCATATCTTGAGTCGATTTTTGTCTTGTGAGGAAGGA
>CANQZK010000018.1 GCA_947628285.1 uncultured Muribaculaceae bacterium | reverse complement strand
TTGTTCGTCAGTCGTGTACATCAAGTACACTCCTTCCTCACAAAACAAAAATCGACTCAAGATATGCGACCCTGCCGCCAACATTTATTATTAAACAAGCTCTAAGTCAGGAACGTCAGCGGATAGCCTATCAGCCTTTTAAAGCTCTTTTTACTGCCTTTTTTACAATAATAATTGACAGAAAAATTCGCGGCTCTCTCATTAAAGATAAAAACCGATCCTCCGCATCGGGAAATTGAGGGTGTAGCGGAACGTCGAACAGTAGGGATGCACGGCCCGTGCATCCGCGCCGCGACGTGCCGGTATTCATCTTATTATCTATTTATTAAGCTGTTAACACTTTGAAAAGCGGCCCTGTTTTTCGACGTCTACCCCGCGGCCGTCGGTAGCGGGCGGCAGGGATGCCCCCGGTCCAGTGGTCAAGGCCCTCAGCGGCCGGAAGCCGCTCATCCAGGCTTGCCGCTCATACGGGCCGGGCGGGTATGGAAAAACCGCTGATTATGATATCAATCTCATAATCAGCGGTTTTGCGGCGTCGGGGTGACAGGATTCGAACCTGCGACCTCCTGGTCCCAAACCAGGAACGCTACCAACTGCGCTACGCCCCGTATGTGGCGCAAAGGTAGTTATTTTTTTCGGATTGTGCAATACTGCACCGCCACTCGCGCTCTATAAGGGCGCGGCCTTTGCTTTTTTTCATTTGAAGATTATCCGAAATATTTTGTACCTTTGCATCCGCAAATACAACAGACCGCCTAATGAAAATACTTGTTACAGGTTGCAACGGCCAGCTGGGCCGCGAGCTGCGCGAGGTGCTTGAATCATCGCACCCCGACATGACTGTCTACGTGGGCCACGAGGAGCTGGACCTGACCGACCGGCAGGCTGTGGAGGACTTCATGCGCCGCGGCGAGTTCACCCACGTGGTCAACTGTGCCGCCTACACGGATGTGGACCGCGCCGAGGAGGAGAAGCTGCAGTGCGCCGCCGTCAACATCGACGCCGTGGCCAATCTGGCAAGCCTGGCCGACGAGCTGGGATTCCGCATCATCCACATATCCACCGACTACGTCTTTGACGGCCACGCCTACCGCCCCTACACGGAGAGCGACAAGGTGAACCCGCTGTCGCAGTACGGTACCACCAAGCGCAAGGGCGAGACCGCCCTGCTGGGCCTGGCCCCGGAGAGCGTCATCATACGCACGGGTTGGATGTACTCGCCCTACGGCCGCAACTTTGTCAAGACCATACTGAAACTGCTGCACTCCGGACAGAAACTGCGCGTCATAGCCGACCAGACGGGCACCCCCACCTACGCCCCTGACCTGGCCGAGGCCATCGCCACCATTCTGTTCGCCCCCCAGTGGGTGCCCGGAATTGTCAATTATGCCAATGAAGGCGTGGCCTCGTGGTATGACTTCGCCGTGGCCATTAAGCGCATGGCCGGCATCGAAGGCCCCTCCATCCGCCCCATACCCGCCACGGACTACCCCACTCCCGCCCAGCGCCCCTACTACAGCGTGCTGGACAAGAGCCGCTTCAAAATCACCTACGGCGTAGAGATTCCCCACTGGGAAGACTCGCTGGCCCGCTGCCTGGCCCGCATGACCGACATTAAGAAATAACCCAAGCAACACACCCACCCCACGCGATGCCCATTACCGACGAAATAGCACGCCGACGCACCTTTGCAATCATCTCGCACCCCGATGCCGGCAAGACTACCCTGACCGAGAAACTGCTGCTCTTCGGCGGCGCCATCCACATTGCCGGCGCCGTCAAATCAAACAAAATCAAGAAAACAGCCACCTCTGACTGGATGGAAATCGAGAAGCAGCGCGGCATCTCGGTGGCCACATCCGTGATGGGTTTCAACTACGGCGATTACAAGATAAACATCCTGGATACCCCCGGCCACCAGGACTTTGCCGAGGACACCTATCGCACCCTCACAGCCGTCGATTCCGTAATTATTGTGGTCGACGTAGCCAAGGGCGTCGAGCAGCAGACACGCAAGCTCATGGAAGTGTGCCGCATGCGCAACACCCCGGTAATCATCTTCGTCAACAAGCTGGACCGCGAGGGCCGCGACCCCTTCGAGATTCTCGACGAACTTGAAAGCGAGCTCCACATAGGCGTGCGCCCCCTGAGCTGGCCCATCAACATCGGCGCCCGCTTTAAAGGCGTCTACAACATCTACGAGGGCACACTGGACCTCTTCACCCCGGACAAACAGAAGGTCAGCGAGCGCGTGGAGATTGAAAGCATAGACGCCCCCCGCATCGACGAGGCCGTAGGCGCCGCCGACGCCGCCAAGCTGCGCGAGGACATCGAACTCATCGAGGGCGTTTACCCCGAATTCAACGTCACCGACTATCTCGAGGCCCGCACAGCCCCCGTATTCTTCGGGTCGGCTCTTAACACATTCGGCGTCAAGGAATTGCTGGACTGCTTCGTCAAGATAGCCCCCTCCCCCCGACCCGTCGACGCCCTGGAGCGCCGCGTCGACCCCTCGGAAGAAGGCTTCAGCGGATTCGTCTTCAAAATCCATGCCAACATGGACCCCAACCACCGCTCCTGCATAGCCTTCGTCAAGATCTGCTCCGGCAAATTTGAGCGCAACGCCCCCTACCGCCAGGTGCGCACCGGCAAAGTGCTCAAATTCTCGTCGCCCACCGCCTTCATGGCCCAGAAAAAGAGCATCGTCGACGAAGCCTGGCCCGGCGACATCGTCGGCATCCCCGACACCGGCAACTTCAAGATAGGCGACACCCTGACCGGCGGCGAGACCATCCACTTCAAAGGCCTGCCCAGCTTCTCGCCCGAGATGTTCAAATACATCGAAAACACCGACCCCATGAAGAGCAAACAGCTCGAAAAAGGCATCCAGCAACTCATGGACGAGGGCGTCGCCCAGCTGTTCGTCAACCAGTTCAACGGCCGCAAAATCATCGGCACCGTAGGCCAGCTGCAATTCGAAGTCATCCAGTACCGCCTGGAGCACGAATACGGCGCCCAATGCCGCTGGGAACCCATCTCGCTCTACAAAGCCTGCTGGATAGAGAGCGACGATGCCGCCGCCCTTGAAAACTTCAAGCGCCGCAAACACCAGTTCATGGCCCTGGACCGCGAAGGCCGCGACGTCTTCCTGGCCGACTCCAACTACGTCCTCCAGATGGCCCGCACCGACTTCCCCTCCATCCGCTTCCACTTTCGGAGTGAATTCTGACCCGGAACAGCGTCCGCGTGCCCCTGCGGCCGCACGGGAGTTGCTATGACCTTCGCGTCGAACAGTAGTGACGCGATTAATCGCGTCCACGACGAAACCGACTGACGGGGGCCACGCGGTAGCGGGCGGCAGAGATGCTGCCCATCCATGCCCCCTCGCGGTCTCAGCGGCCGGAGCCGCTCATCCAGGCTCGCCCCATCCAGCCGCCCCCTCCCAAGGCGCTCATATAACCGATTTTATGCTAATTTGTGTTATGGTTTGCAAAAAATGTCGTAACTTTGGGGCCGTTAATGAACCGCGCATGAATTTCCGACTGAATGTAATCATTGCTTGTGTGGTGGCCGCAGTGTTTTGGTTGCGGCCCGACGTGACGGCACAGGAGCATTTCACACGCGGCATCGAGTCGATTTCGTTTGTGCCTAAGGGACAGTGGATCACCGGTGTGAGCGTCAGCTACTCGCAATCGAATCAGGATAAGTATCAGTTTCTTGTGTTTGAGAATCTGTCGGGCGACACGTATACTTTCAAGGTGAGCCCGATGTTGATGTATGCTTTCCGTGATAATCTGGCTCTGGGCGGCCGTCTGGGCTATCAGCGCCAGCGCACCCGGCTGAATTCGGCCGACGTGGTGCTTGACTCTGAGACGGAGTATAACATGGATAATCTGTACTCTATCTCGCACAGCTATTACGGCACGTGCGCTTTCCGCCAGTATCTGTCGCTGGGCAATACGACACGTTTCGGCCTGTTCAACGAGGTGCAGTTGCAGCTGGGCGGCGGACAGTCGAAAATCTGTAGCGGCGCGGGCGATGAGCTGACGGGTACGTATGAGCGCAATTTCAATCTGCATGTGGGCCTGGCGCCGGGGCTGATTGTGTTTCTGAACAATTATTCGGCCATCGAGGTCAATGTGGGCGTGTTGGGTTTCAACTACAATAAGGTGCGCTCTACGACGGACCAAATCTACGTGGCGCACCGGTCCAACTCGTCGGCCAATTTCCGTATCAACCTGTTCTCGATTACTTTCGGGGCTGCATTCTACATCTGACCATGCGTACAATCATCCTGACTATCATAGCATTATACCTCGGGGCGATGACGGCGCGGGCCGACGTCGCCGATTCACCCCAGGTGGTCCGCAAGTCTTTGGCGCCGGACAATCCGGAGAAGCACGAGACTGTCATTGTGGGCACGGACACGGTGCCGCTGGTGATGTCGGAGCGCAATTTCGGGCGCTTTGACCGCGGTCTGCTCAATTATCTGTTCATTCCGCGCGGCAAGTGGAGTTTCGGTCTGACGGCTTCGTACGGCGAGCTCAATACGGAGGATGTGCAGGTGCTGTCGATGCTCAAAAACGTTGATTTCAAGGGCAAAATCTACTCCATCAAGCCGTTTATATCTTATTTCTTCGCCAACAACCAGTCGCTGGGTCTGCGGTTCAATTATTCGCGCGGCATCGGCGACTTGGGCAATCTGGCGCTTGACTTTGACGACGATCTCAACTTTGCCATCCGCGATGTGAGCTACTACACGCAGTCGTACTCCGTATCGCTCTTCTACCGCAATTACATAGGCCTCAACCGGCACAAGCGCTTCGCGGTGTTCAACGAGGTGGATGTGACGGCCGGCAGCGGCTCGACGCGCTTCAAGCGCATCTACAACGAGGAGCCCAAGGACACTCGCACCATCGTCACGCAGGGCAGCATCAACTTCTCGCCGGGCGTGGTGGTGTTCATCCAGGAGTATGTGTCGTTCAACGTCTCGTTCGGCGTGTTCGGTCTGAACTTCCGCCGCGAGCATCAGACCACCGACGGCGTGGAGGAGGGCACGCGGTTCACCTCCGGGGCCAACTTCCGCTTCAACATCTTCAACATCAATTTCGGCATGATGATTGTAATCTGACATGAGTATCCGCAGAGCCATATACATACTGACAGCCGCCGTGGCGGTAATCGTGACGGGGTGCATCAAAAACGACATCCCCTACCCGCGCATCCAGCCCAACTTCGTGACATTCACCGTCGAGGGGCAGGAAGCGGGGGCGCAGATCGACTCGGCCACGCGCACCGTCAAGCTGACCCTGGACGAGAGCGCCGACATAACCGACCTGCGCATAACCGAATACACCCTGAGCCCGGGCGCCACCGTGGTGGGCGACGCCCTGGAGGGCAACCTGAGCAACCCGCTGCGCGTGGACCTGCACCTGTACGCCGACTGGACATGGACCATATCGGCCACGCAGGAAATCGAGCGCTACTTCAGCGTGGAGGGGCAGGTGGGCCAGAGCGCCATCGACGTTCCCGGCCGCCGCGTGGTGCTGAGCGTGTCCAAAAATGTACCCATGGGCCAGGTGACCATAGTCCGGGCCAAACTGGGCCCCGAAGGCTCCACCACCGACCCCGCCCTGGAGCCCGGCACGCAGATTGACTGCACGCAGCCCTTCCAGGTGACCGTCACCGCCCACGGGCGCGAGGAATACTGGACCATATACGTCGAGCGCTCAAACGTGAGCGTAGAGACCGTCGGGGCCGACGGCTGGACCAACGTGGGTTGGCTGTACGGCAAGGCCGAGGCCGGCCGCGACAACGGATTCGAGTACCGCCTCAAGGGCGACGAGGAGTGGACCCGCGTGCCCAAGGCCGATGTTGTGGCCGACGGCGGCCAATTCCATGCCCGCGTGGACCATCTGTCGCCGCAATCCACCTATCAGGCACGCGCATACTCCGACGACCTTCAGGGCGCCATAGTGGAATTCACCACCGGCAGCGCCCCCGAGCTGCCCAACGGCAGCCTGGACCACTGGTGGCTTGACGGCAAGGTGTGGAACCCCTGGGCCGAGGACGGCGAGCAGTACTGGGACACCGGCAACAAGGGCGCCACCACCCTGGGCACCTCCAACAGCATGCCCACCGACGATACCAGCACCGGCACCGGCTGGGCCGCCAAGCTCGAGACACGCTTTGTGGGCATCGGCGCCATAGGCAAGCTGGCCGCCGGCAACCTCTTTGTGGGCCGCTACGTGCGCACCGACGGCACCAACGGCATCCTCAGCTTCGGGCGTCCGTTCACCGACCGTCCCACGCGCCTGCGCGGCTACGTCAAGTACACCACCGCGCCCGTGAGCAGCGTCACCGCCGGATTAGAGGACCTCAAGGGCCGGCCCGACACCTGCATCATATGGTGCTCGCTCATCGACCAGGATGAGCCCTTTGAAATCCGCACCAACCCCAAGAACCGCCAGCTGTTCGACCCCGCCGGCTCATACGTAGTGGCCTACGGCAAGTTTGAGAGCGGCCAGAACATAGACAGCTACATCCCGTTTGAAATCACGCTGGACTACCGGTCGACCTCGCGCGTGCCCAAGTACATCCTGGTGACCGCCTCGGCCAGCAAATACGGCGACTACTTCACCGGCGGCAACGGCGCCGTGCTCTACGTCGACGACCTCAAGCTGGAGTACGATTATTAGGGCCTATAAGCCTTATAGGCCCTATAGGCCCTATAAAAAACAGCGCAGATGGGGCGGCGTAACGGATTTTTTTGTACCTTTGCAATACAAAACAAACCGTTATGGACAAATACATAAATATCAACGGGGTAAAGCTCCATTACCGTCAGGACGGGCATGGTGCGCCGATGATACTGATGCACGGCTGGGGCTGCGACTGCACTACGCTCAACCTGTTTGAGCGCGTGGGCATCGAGAACCATACCGTGTACAATCTGGATATGCCCGGCTTCGGAAAATCGCAGGAGCCGCCTACGCCCTGGGGCGTGGAGGAATACACGCAGATGCTTGAGAAATTCGTGAAGGAATGCGGCATCAACGACCCGGTGGTGCTGGGACACTCCTTCGGCGGCCGCGTGGCCATCCTGTTCGCCTCGCGCAACGATGTAAAGCGACTGATTCTGGTCGACGCCGCCGGTGTGCGCCCCCGCCGCTCACTCAAATACTATCTGAAGGTCTACTCCTACAAGTTTGCCAAATGGCTCTATCCCACCATCCTGGGCCGCGAACGCGCCGCCGAGATAATCGACTCGATGCGCTCCAGACGCGGCTCATACGACTATAACAACTGCTCGCCGATGATGCGCAAGGTGATGGTCAAGGTGGTGAACACGGACCTGCGCCACGTCATGCCGCACATCAAGGCCCCCACCCAGCTGATCTGGGGCGAGAACGACACCGCCACGCCCATGCGCGACGCCCGCATTATGATGAAGCTCATCCCCAACGCCGGTCTGATATCCTTCCCCGGCGCGGGCCATTTCAGTTTTGTGGACAATCCCTACCAGTCGGCCGCCGTGGTGCGCCGCTTCATATTAACCAAACCGCAAACAACTACCGGAGCATGATACTTGCCGTGATACTGATAAGCGTGGTGGCCGCCATACTGGGCCTGACGGTGGTGCTGGAGCTCAAGCGCGACCTGATGATGCTGCAGCAGAACTCGTACCGCACGGGCCGCTACCGCCGCTGGCTGAGCGAGTCGGGCGACACCACCTCGTGGCCGCGCCTGGCCATGATAGCCATCTTCATGCTGAGCCTGAGCACACTGAGCCATCCCTACATATCGGCCGCGCTGATGGCCCTGTGCGGCCTGACCGTGAGCGTGCGCCTGCTGCAGGCCCGCTATAAGAAGCCGCTGGTATGGACCGCCCGCGCCCGCCGCATCTACGCCGCCGCGCTGGTCATCGCCGCCGGTGCCGGCACGGGCCTGGTGTTCATACTGAGCCACACGGACGCGCTGCTGACGCTGAGCGGTGTCTGCACCGCCCTGACGGGCTGCTACTGCGCCTCGCACATCATCACCATGGCCGCCGTAACGGTGCTCACGCCCGTCGAAAGCGCCATCAACCGCCGCTATTACAACGACGCCCGCCGGCGCCTGCGCTCCATGCCCGGCCTGCGCGTCATAGGCATCACCGGCTCATACGGCAAGACCAGCACCAAGCACTATCTGCACCGCATACTGTCCGAGCAGTTCGATACGCTGATGACCCCGGGCAGCTTCAACACCACACTGGGCGTAATCCGCACCGTGCGCGAGCATCTCAAGCCCTACAACGAGGTTTTCATCTGCGAGATGGGCGCCAAGAACATAGGCGACGTGCGCGAGATATGCGAGCTTGTGCGCCCCTCCATGGGCATCATCACCGCCGTTGGCCCGCAGCACCTGGAATCGTTCGGCACGATTGAGAACGTGCAGCGTGCCAAGTTCGAGCTGGCCGACGCCCTGCCCGCCGACGGCTGCGCCATCGTAAACGACGACTTTGAGTACATAGCCGACCGTCCCGTCGACAACACCGCCTGCTGCCGCTACGGCATCAGCGCCGTCGGGGCCGAATGGCGCGCCGAGGACATCCGCTACACGGCCCACGGCACCACCTTCACCGTCACAGGGCCCGAGGGGCGCCGCCTGCCCCTGTCCACCCGCCTGATGGGCGAGTGCAACGTCAGCGACCTGCTGGCGGCCGTGGTCTGCGCCATCCGTCTAGGCGTGCCCGACGCCAAGATAGCCGCCGCAGTGGCCTCAATCGAGCCCGTGGAGCACCGTCTGACAGTCAAGGACGTGCCCGGCGGACTTACCATCCTGGACGATGCCTTCAACTCCAACCCCGTGGGCTCACGCATGGCCCTGGAGGTGCTGGGCACCTTCACCGGCGGCAAACGCATAGTCATCACCCCCGGCATGATTGAATTAGGCAGCCAACAGGAAGAGCTCAACCGCGAATTCGGGCGCCACATCGCCGCCAACGCCGACGTGGCCATCGTCGTGGGCCGCTACAACCGCCAGGCCATCACCGAGGGCATCGCCGAGGGCGGCATGGACCCCAAAGCCGTGCACACTGTGGACACCTTCAACCAGGCCCAGGAGATTCTCCGCAGCATAGCCGCCGCCGGCGACACCGTGCTGTACGAGAACGACCTCCCCGACACATTCAAATAAGAAATTTAGCTCAAAAGACACATCACAATATGAAGACTGTAGTAGGCGTATTCTTCGGCGGACGTTCCACCGAGCATGAAATATCCATTATTTCGGCCAACCAGGCCATCAACGCCTTCAACCCCGACAAATACGAGATTGTACCCATATACATCTCCAAGGAGGGCCGCTGGTACACCGGTCCGGAGCTGCTCACCCTGAGTAACTACAAGGACATGGCCTCCCTGACCGCCCGCGCCCAAGAAGTGTACATGCGCCCCATTTACGGCGATTTCAACCTGTACAGCGTGCGCCGCCCGCTGTTCGGCAAGGACATAGTCAAGACACTGGACGTGGCCGTGCCCGTGCTGCACGGTACCAACGTGGAGGACGGCAAGTTCGAAGGCGTCCTCGAGACCATCGGCTTGCCCTACGCCGGCTGCTCCACCCTGGCATCGGCCAACGGCATGGACAAAATCACCATGAAGATGATTCTGCGCGCCGAGGGCATCCCCGTGGTGGACTACATTTGGTGCACCGACCGCCAGTGGGCCACCGAGCGCGACGCCGTCATAGAGCGCGTGGAGAAGGAGCTGGGCTACCCTGTCATTGTCAAGCCGGCCGATCTGGGCTCATCCATCGGCATCGGCGCGGCGCATGACCGCAGCCAGCTCATCACCCGCCTGGACGAGGCCGCCCGCTTCTCGCGCCGCCTCATCGTGGAGCACATGGTGGAGCAGCTGCGCGAAATCAACTGCTCCGTCCTGGGCGACGCCGACGAGTTCGAAACCTCCGTCCTCGAGGAGCCCATCAAGGCCGACGAAATCCTCAGCTACGGCGACAAGTACATGGCCGGCGGCATGCACGCCGCCCAGAAACGCATCCCCGCCGAGCTGCCCGACGCCCTGGCCGCCGAGTGCCGCCGCCTGGCCGCCGAGACCTTCCGCGTACTGTCGTGCCACGGTGTCAGCCGCGTGGACCTCATCATAGACGATGCCACCGGCCGCGCCTACGTCAACGAAATCAACACCATCCCCGGCTCGCTGTCCTACTACCTGTGGGAGGCCGGCGGAGTGACCTTTGAGCAGCTGATGGACCGGCTGGTCAAGCTGGCACTCAAACGCCGCCGCGACACCGAGGGCAAGACGCTGACCTTCAGCGGCAACATCTTTGCCATGGGCGGCGGCGCCAAAGGAGGAATCAAGAAATAATTAAACTTCTGTAGTTGGTTTAGCTAAGATAGCTAAATTAGCTAAGATAGCTAATTTTAAATTTAATAACTGCCGTGAATCCCAACAGCTTTGTTTCAATCGCCGACATCACCGAGGACGAGATCAGACATCTGCTTGAACGTGCCCGCTACTTTGAGGAGCACCCCAACAGCAAGATTCTGGACGGCAAGGTGGTGGCCACACTGTTCTTTGAACCCTCGACCCGCACCCGCCTCAGTTTCGAAACCGCTGTCAACCGCCTGTGCGGTCGCATAATCGGCTTTTCGGACCCCGGTTCGTCGTCGACATCCAAGGGCGAGACGCTCAAGGATACCATCAAGATGGTGTCAAACTATGCCGACCTCATAGTGATGCGTCACTACCTGGAAGGCGCCGCCCGCTACGCCACCGAGGTCACCGACATCCCCATCATCAACGCCGGCGACGGTGCCAACCAGCACCCCTCGCAGACCATGCTTGACCTCTACTCCATCTACAAGACCCAGGGCCGGCTGGACAACCTTGTCATCACCCTGGTGGGCGACCTCAAGTACGGCCGCACCGTCCACTCCATGCTCCAGGCCATGAAATACTTCAAGCCGCGTTTCAACTTCGTGGCATCGCATGAGCTGGCCATGCCCCAGGAGTACAAGGACTTCTGCCGCGCCGAGGGAATCCCCTTCACGGAGACCACCGACTTCTCGGCCGACGTCATCAACCAATCAGACATCATCTACATGACCCGCGTGCAGCGCGAGCGCTTCACCGACCCCGTTGAATACGAGCGCGTCAAGGACCTCTACACGCTGCACAACGCCATGCTGGCCGGCAGCAAGCCCAACCTGCGCATCCTGCACCCCCTGCCCCGCGTCAACGAGATTGATGTCGACGTAGACGATAATCCCAAGGCTTATTATTTTGAACAGGCCCGCAACGGACTCTTTGCCCGTCAGGCCATCATCACACGTGCATTAGGACTATGAACCCCGAAAAGCAACTGGCCGTGGCCGCCCTGCAGAACGGCACGGTAATAGACCACATCCCCTGCGAGGCCGTCTATCGCTCCGCCCGCATCCTGGGCCTGGAAGACACCACCCACGCCGTAACCATAGGCTGCAACCTGACCAGCCGCAAGCTGGGCCGCAAGGGCATAATCAAGGTGGCCGACATGGAGTTCGACGCCGATACCCTCAACCGCATCGCCCTGATTGCCCCCACAGCCGTGGTCAACATCATCCGCGACTATGAGGTGGTGGAGAAGCGCCCCGTTGAGCTGCCCGACCGCATCATGGGCATCGTGCGCTGCAACAACCCCAAGTGCATATCCAACCACCAGCCCATGGCCACCAAGTTCGATGTCATCAGCCGCGAGCCCGTGGTCATCCGCTGCCACTACTGCAACCACTCCGTGAGCGGAGCCGACGCCAAGACCATATGAAACAGACCTGGCGCGCCGGCACGATGCTCAACCCCGTCCCCGCGGTGCTGGTAAGCTGCGCCGCCGGCGGACGTTCCAACCTGCTCACCGTGGCCTGGGCCGGCACCATATGCTCCGACCCGGCCATGCTGTCCATCTCGGTGCGCCCCGAGCGCTTCTCACACGCACTCATCAAAGATTCGATGGAGTTCACCGTCAACCTCACCACCGCGGCCATGGCCCGCGCCACCGACTGGTGCGGCGTCCGCTCGGGCCGCGACGGCGACAAATGGCATGGCTCCGGCCTGACACCCGCGCCGGGCGTGGGCGTTTCGTGCCCCTGCGTGGATGAGTCGCCCGTGTGCATCGAGTGCCGCGTGCGGCAGATTGTCCCTCTGGGCACGCACGATATGTTCCTGGGCGAGGTTGTCGACGTCCTGGCCGACGACCGCTGCATCGACCCCGCCACTGGCAAGCTCGACCTCGCCGCCGCCGGCCTGATAACCTACTGCCACGGAGCATATTACGCCCTTGGCGAATACCTGGGCCACTTCGGATTCAGCGTAAGAAAAAAATAAACTACCTCACACCCCTAACCCCCATAAGCATGGAAAAAGACACTGAAATCTTCAACCTGATTGAGCGCGAACACCAGCGCCAGAAAAAAGGCATCGAACTGATTGCCAGCGAGAACTTTGTCAGCGACGAAGTGATGCGCGCCATGGGCTCGTGCCTGACCAACAAGTACGCCGAGGGCTACCCCGGCCACCGCTATTACGGCGGCTGCGGCATCGTCGACCTGGTGGAGGACCTGGCCCGCACACGCCTCAAGGAACTCTACGGCGCCGAGTACGTCAACGTACAGCCCCACTCGGGCGCCCAGGCCAACATGGCCGTCTTCATGGCCTGCCTCAAACCCGGCGACAAATTCATGGGCCTCAACCTGGCCCACGGCGGCCACCTCTCACACGGCAGCCCCGTCAACTTCTCCGGCCTTGTATTTCAGCCCGTTGAGTACAACGTCAACGCCGAGACCGGCCGCATCGACTACGACAAGATGGAGGAAACCGCCCTGCGCGAGCGCCCCCGTCTGATCATCGGCGGCGCCAGTGCCTACTCGCGCGAATGGGATTACGCCCGCATGCGCCGCATCGCCGACGCCGTCGGCGCCATCTTCATGGTCGACATGGCCCACCCCGCCGGCCTCATCGCAGCCGGCCTGCTGGACAACCCCCTGAAGTACGCCCACATCGTCACCTCCACCACCCACAAGACCCTGCGTGGCCCGCGCGGCGGTATCATCCTGATGGGCAAGGACTTTGAGAACCCCTGGGGCAAGACAACGCCCAAGGGCCAGGTGAAGATGATGTCGCAGATGCTTGACTCCGCCGTCTTCCCCGGCGTTCAGGGCGGCCCCCTGGAGCACGTCATCGCCGGCAAGGCCGTAGCATTCGGCGAGGCCCTCAAGCCCGAATTCCGCGCCTACCAGACTCAGGTGCGCGACAACGCCCGCGTGATGGCCAAAGCCCTGTCCGACCTGGGCTACACCGTAGTGTCAGGCGGCACCGACAACCACTGCATCCTGGTGGACCTGCGCTCAAAGTTCCCCGAGCTGACCGGCAAGGTGGCCGAGAAGGTGCTCGTCGACGCCGACATCACCGCCAACAAGAACATGGTACCCTTTGACTCCCGTTCGCCCTTCCAGACATCGGGCATCCGCCTGGGCACCCCCGCCATCACCACCCGCGGCGCCAAGGAGGACCTCATGGGCACCATCGTCGAGCTGATTGACTCCGTCCTGTCGCGCCCCGACGACGAGCACAACATCGCCGCCGTCCGCGCCAAGGTCAACGCCATCATGGCCGACTATCCCATGTTCGCATGGTAAACAGAATCCATATAATCATAGTTGCAGCGGGCACCGGGAGCCGATTCGGCTCCGCGGTGCCCAAGCAATTCTGTGACCTGTCGGGCCGTCCCGTGCTGGTGCATGCCTGGCAGCGCCTGGCAGCGCACTATCCCGGTGCCGGCTTCACCGTGGTCTGCTCGCCCCTGTGGGCCGATACGGTGGCCGCCTACGCCGAGCGCTACGGTCTGGAGCGTCCGCGGCTCGTGGCCGGCGGCGCAACGCGCTGGGAGTCGGTGCGCAACGGCCTGGCCACAGTGCCGCAGGAAGCCGACATCATCCTGGTGCACGACGGTGCCCGCCCCAACCCCTCGGAGGCCCTGCTGACCGCCCTTGACGATGCCCTCGCCGCCGGGGCAGCCGGAGCCATTCCCGCCACGGCCGTCACAGACTCGCTCCGCGCCCTGGAGCCCGACGGGACATCGCGCCCCGTGAACCGCGCCAGCCTGCGCGCCGTGCAGACCCCGCAGGCCTTCCGCGCCGACGTGCTGCGCCGCGCCTACGCCCTGCCATACCGCCCCGAGTTCACCGACGATGCCTCCGTGGTCGAGGCCGCCGGCGCAGGAGCGGTCATGCTCACCCGCGGCGAGCCCTCAAACATCAAAATCACCAACCCGGCCGACATTGCCCTGGCCGAAATCCTCATCCGCAACGCCCACAGCGCCGACCGCCCATGAACTCGCTGCGCAAGCTCGACATAAAGTTTGTCAAAGGCATCGGGCCGCAACGTGCCGAGCTGCTCACACGGCAGCTGGACATCCGCACGGCCTATGACCTGCTGCACCACTTCCCGTCGAGCTACGTGGACCGCTCGACCATCTACAGCATCCGCGACGTCGGGGCCGACGATGTGGCCCACGTGCAGGTGCGCGGCCGCTTTGTGAGCTTCAACGTGCTGGGCGAGGGCGCCAAAACCCGCCTGGTGGGCCTGTTCACTGACGGCACGGCATCCATGGAGGTGACCTGGTTCAAATCCATCAAGCAGATACGCCAGAGCCTGCGCACGGGCACGGACTACGTGCTGTTCGGCAAGCCCGGCATGTTCAACGGACACCGCCAGATGGTGCACCCGGAGGTCGACAGCTTCGAGGTAGCCGCCTCGCGGCAGGGCCTGCAGGGCGTCTACCCCCTGACCGAGACCCTGCGCACCCGCAACATAGTATCCCGCCAGTTCCGCACATGGATACAGACTCTGCTGGACTCCCGCAAGGTCTTTGCCGAGACCCTTCCGGCCGCCACCGTGGCCGCACTGCACCTGATGGACCTTGACCGCGCCATCCGCGAGATTCACTTCCCCACATCCCCCGTGGCGCTGCGGCAGGCCCGCGAGCGGCTCAAGTTCGAGGAGCTGTTCTACATCCAGGTGGACATGCTGCGCCGCACGCGCCGCCGCCGCATGCTCAGCGAGGGCCACCGCATGCCCCGCGTGGGCCGCTACTTCAACTCGTTCTACTCCACCTGCCTGCCCTTTGACCTCACCGGGGCCCAGAAGCGCGTCATCAAGGAAATCAAGGCCGACCTCAACACCGGCCGGCAGATGAACCGCCTGGTGCAGGGCGACGTAGGCTCCGGCAAGACGCTCGTGGCCCTGATGGCCATGCTCCTGGCGCTTGACAACGGCTACCAGGCCTGCCTGATGGCCCCCACGGAGATTCTTGCGGGGCAGCACTACGAGACTATCCGCGAGCTTGTGGCCCCCATAGGCGTGAACGTGCGCCTGCTCACCGGCTCCACAGGCACCAAGCAGCGCCGCGAAATCCACGCCGGCCTGGCCGACGGCTCGCTGCACATCCTCATCGGCACACATGCCGTACTCGAGGACCCCGTGCAGTTCAACAACTTGGGTCTGGCCGTCATTGACGAGCAGCACCGCTTCGGCGTGGCCCAGCGCGCACGCCTGTGGAAGAAGAACGACCGTCCGCCCCACATCCTGGTCATGACCGCCACGCCCATACCTCGCACCCTGGCCATGACCGTCTACGGCGACCTTGACGTGTCCGTCATCGACGAGCTGCCCCCCGGCCGCAAGCCCGTCACCACCCTGCTGCGCTATGACGAGCAGCGCGACGACGTCTACCGCGGCATCGGTCGCCAGCTTCGCGCCGGACGGCAGGTATACATAGTCTACCCGCTCATCGACGAGAACGACAAGCTGGAGCTGCGCTCGCTCACACAGGGCTACGAGGACATCTGCGAGATTTTCAACAACTACCGCGTGGCCTTTGTCCACGGCCGCCAGAAAACAGCCGAGAAAGACTATCAGATGCAGCTCTTCGTCAGCGGCGAGGCCCGCATACTGGTGGCCACCACCGTGATTGAAGTGGGCGTCAACGTGCCCAACGCCACCACCATGGTCATAGAGAATGCCGAGCGGTTCGGACTGTCGCAGCTGCACCAGTTGCGCGGCCGCGTGGGCCGTGGCGCCGAGCAGAGCTTCTGCATCCTCATGTCCAAATACAAGATTGCCAAGGAGACGCGCGAGCGTCTTCAGCTCATGACCTCAACCACCGACGGATTCGTCATAGCCGAAGCCGACATGAAGATGCGCGGCCCCGGCGACATCGAAGGCACCATGCAGAGCGGCATACCCTTTGAGCTCAACATCGCCAACCTGGCCACGGACGGCCAGATAATACAGCAGGCACGCCAGGCCGCCGAGACCCTCCTGGACGACGACCCCGAACTGGAACAGCCGGCCAACCGTGCCTTCCGCACAGCCCTCTCACTGGCCATTGAGCGCAGCGCCGACTGGAGCCGCATCAGCTGAAGTTTCTCACAGCCGTCCGAAGCGGACAATGGCGTGTCCTATCACGAACAGACTGAATATCAGCCCGCAACCCTGATGGAAGCCGATAAGGCCCGTCAGGCCGAACAGCCCGATGAGCGGCCCCGTCACGGCCATCACCGCAAACAGCATGGTGTATATGGGAATCAGCCGGCAGCGCGCCATATCGGCCCACGTCACCGCCGCGCGGCTCACCAGGCCCGCATACCAGCGGCGGTTCATCAGTATGTGACACAGCCCCGCCGCGATGAACACATAGCCTCCCACGCCATGCCACACGCTCCAGCGGTGCGCCATCACGGGGTCAGCGTTTTCAAACGCGAAATTCATGCACAGCCCCGCAGCCAAAGTCAGCGCGAAGTCGACCAACAGAAACACCGCCAACGCAATAGAGAGGCGTCTGCTCAGATTATATGAAAGCACGGTAGGACACATATTCGTCAGGATTACGGTTTTTAAACACAACACTCCGGCGGCCCCTAAGGTTCAACCGGAATTTTTAGACAGAAAGACAAAAGGAATTTTTAGACAGAAGAACATAAGGAATTTTAGACAGAAAGACATTTTTTAGACATAAAGACATAAAAACATATTTTTTACAGAAAACGAAAAAAATAAATTCATGTCTTTTTGTTTTTATGTCTTTATGTCTAAAATCTTGTCTTTATGTCTAAAAATCACGTCTTTATGTCTAAAAAGAGTTATCGGTAGTCGCGAAGGACGGCCTGGAGGGCCTTGCGTGCAAAGTGGATACGACTCTTGATGGTGCCCAGCTGCAGCCCCACGCGCGAGGCTATCTCCAGGTACTTGTAGCCCGCCAGATAGAGCGAGAACGGCACCCGCAGGTCGTCCGACAGCTCCGACAGCGCACGGTGAATCTCCTGCGTGGCGATGGACCCCTCGGGCGACTCCAGGCCCGAATCCTGCGACATGTTGAGCTGGTACAGGTCCTCCGACGTATCCACCACCGTATTGGCCCGTGCCGAGCGGCGGTACGAATTGATGAACGTATTGCGCATGATGGTGTATACCCATCCCTTGAAATTGAAATTATCCACATATTTATCCTCATTGTCCAACACCCTGAGGGTTGTATCCTGGACCAGGTCGCGTGCATCGTCGCGATTTGAAGTCAGCAACATCGCGAAATTGAACAGACTGTCTTGGACTGCTATAAGTTTTGAGCGGAAAGTATTTGTAGTGGTCATAGGTCGTAAAGATTAAGTAAAGACTATGTGAATTCATAGGTGTGTTTGCATTATAACAAACTCAAGCCCCCCCCGCCGCCTGAAAATTATAAAACTTTAAGAAATTTAGTAACTCACCCCGCATAATTGTTAACGGAAAATGTTGGGTCGCGGCCACGGCGAAAATGTTAGGTCGCGGTTTCTCGGTGCCCGCGGCATGCCGCGACCCTACATTTTCCTGTGGTTGCGGCTAAACGACGCCATGTCATATGGTAATTTTACGGTTTTTTAACCTTATTTATACGTGCGGGAGTGTTAACTTTGCATTACCCTAAAACCAATCAAACCAACTAAACCTAAATTCTATGGTAAAACATCTACTTCTTGCAGGCCTGGCTGCGCTGTCGGCAGCGACGCTCAGCGCCGAAGCGCCCTACAGCTATGCCGAGGGCGACGAAATAGTGTCAGGCGAGAACACCTATGTGGTGAAATCCGCCAACCTCATCACTAACGGCTACTTTGCCGATGGCATGACCGGCTGGACCGACGTAAAAGGCAATGCTCTGCCCGCCGACAAATACGCCATCAAAGAAGGCAACGCTCCTGACGGTTCAAACTCGCTGTCAGTCACCGCAGGTATCGGTAAAGGCACACGTGGCGACGGCAGCCTCTACAAGTACACCGAACTGGAACCCGGCAAGACCTACTTTGCCAGCTTCTTCTTCTACAAGGGCACTCAGTACGACCGTATTGCGCTTTGCGCCTCTATTAATCCGAGTGATAACGCTTCAAATCCCGATGCCCCCAATCAGCTTGTAAAATCCGGTCCCGAAAATGAGAACAAGGCCGAATGGCGCAGCGTCTCCACACTTGTAACCCCCACCGACGCCAAGAAATTCTGCGTTATGGCCGACGGCTGGGCCGGTGCCGGCGCTGAATACGCTTGCTTCAGCATCCACGAGGTTTCAATCAAGATTGACGAGAACGCCCTGGCCAACGCCATCGCCGAGGCTGAGAAATACACAGCCGTTCCCGCCGAGAACGCCCACCACTACATCAACGAGGCCTACGATGCCTACGCAGCAGCCCTCTCGACAGCCAAGTCGCTGAACGAGAACGCCGAGGCCACCGACGACGCCAAGGCCGCAGCCATCAACGAGCTCAACGCCACCCTGCGCGTATGGAAGACCGCTGCCGAGTGCGGCATCGTCCCCGGCAAGCCCTACACCATGGCCCTCAACGGCACCACCATCATCCTGAGCAACGAAACCGGTTCGGGCACGGATCAGGGCTATCCCGACTGGGACGGCGGCATCATCCGCATGATGAACTTTGTTAACAACAGCCATGCTGGCGTGATGTTTGAATACGCCGACGAGACCTCCAACCTGGTACGCATCAAGAACATAGCCGGCAACAACTACTTCTTCCGCGCCACCAAGGGCAGCTTCCTGGTTCTGCGTCTGGGCACCGGCAACGACGACAACTACAAGTTCCGCTTCGACGCCCTTGAAGACGGCACCGTGCGCGTCTACAACGTGGCCGCCGACGCATACCTCACCGCACAGGCCGACAGCTGGGGCCGCGTAAACCTGGACGGCACCGAGGAGACCGCCGCCAAATGGCAGCTCTACGCCCCCATCAATCAGGCCCGTATAGACGTTCCCGCCATTCCCAAGTTCACCGAACTGGCCAAGGCAGCCACAGGCACAGCATGGTTCACCTACAGCGCCGAGGGCATAGCCAAACTTGAAGAGGCCTACGAGCCCTACAAGGACGAGCCCCTGCCTCTGTTCGACATCTACGACACCGAGGAAGCTGCCAAGTACGCCGACCTGCTGAAACTCGTCCAGGGCACCGTGAACGTTCCCGCCCAGATCTCCATCAAGCACGAGAAGGGCTACCTGACCTTCACCGAGCTTGGCCGCAACGCCACCCTGATGGAGGAAGTCTGCTGGATCAAACCCGAAATCAACATGGAAGGCTACTAGCTGCTCGTCGCCACCCCTGAGGAAGCCGACAACGCCGTGCTGGGCACCGAAGGCGGCTGGAACACCTGCTGGATGACCGACCGCGCCAACAACCGTACTCACTGGACCATCACCGAGGTCGTAGCCGAAACCCCTGAAGTTACTCCCGCTGCCGAAAGCGACGCCGGAGAGGCTCAGATGACCGTCCGCTTCCACAACCGCGCTCTGGACAACCCCGACAAGTTCCTGGGCAGCGATGGCCCCGGCGACGGCAACGTTCTGTATTACGACAAGTCAGCCGGCAACGAATTCATTGTCAAGGCCAACCCCGAGACCTCAGGCATCTGCGACGTAGCCGTTGAGAATGACGCCACCGAAGCTCCCGCCGAGTACTATGACCTGCGCGGCATCCGTGTCAACCCCGAAGGCGCCGCCCGCGGCATCTACATCATGCGTCAGGGCACCAAGGTGACCAAGGTCATCAAATAATCGCCCCCGCACAGCGCATTGACTCCCACAGGCGTCGGCACCTCAGCGTGCCGGCGCTTTTTTCATATATTTAACTATCGCACAGGGCAAAATGACGCCCGTTTCCGAATTTCGGGTGCATTTTGCCGAAATACAGCCCGAAAAGTTCCGAATTTTTACCCTAACTTTGCAAAGTGGATGAAATCCACACCCTTGAAGAAACATTACCTTAGGGTTTACTGAATAATGCATAATATGCTGTATAACAGGTAATTAATTTGTTTAAGCATTTGTTTTTTTAACAA
>CANQZK010000017.1 GCA_947628285.1 uncultured Muribaculaceae bacterium | reverse complement strand
GCGCGTGCTCAACAAGCTCAGCATGACCATCCCGGCTGACTCCATCACCAACCGCTACGGCATCTCCCCCTCGCCCTACCTGCTGCTGGTGCTCAAGCGCGACAAAGACAAATTCTTTGCCGAGAACTCCGTAAACGACAACATCACAACCTTCTACGCCGAATACAACTCCTACACACAGAGCTACACCTTCGGCGGTCTGCGCAACTACATCATCGACCTGATGGAGAAAGACGAGATCACCCCCGAGGACTACACCTTCTCGCTCTGCCCCGTGCAGGTCAACCTGGAACTGTCCGCCTCGTCGGGCTACTACGACCAGAAATACGTCGTATCCAGCATCGTGCCCTACACCTCCAAGCCCGTGATGTCCAAAATTTCGCTCGACAAAGCAAAAATTAAGCTGACATTTAGCGCTCAAAACAATAAAAATTTGTAACTTTGCAGCGCAAAAGCCCATCCCGGGCACATAAGCCGCAATAGCTCAGTTGGTAGAGCATTTCATTCGTAACGAAAAGGTCGTGGGTTCGAGTCCCACTCGCGGCTCACTCGCCACCGCCTGCATCGCCCCGATGCAGGCGGTGGCTGTTTTGTGTCGGCGCCACGCACTTGCGTCTTGGCGCTGTTTTTGGCCGAAAACCGTTTCGGTCGCAGGGGTTTGGGGTAGGTGAGGCTAAATTTTTACGGTTTGGGAGCGTTTCTTTGGGGATTTTGTTGTAACTTTGAGGCGCGATGTACGCATCGCATTCGTTTCGCCTGCCTTGTCCGCCCCGGACGGGCCGGTTAACCGTTATTTTTTATTCTTCATCATGTCAGATAACGACAGCCTACATATTATTCCCGAACAGTTCGCCGACATCGCTCCCTACGATGATGAGCTGTTCCGCGAAAAAATCACTTCACTGGTCCGCGAGCCGGGTTTTGAGCATGCGGTCCGTTATGTGTATAAAGATGTCGACTATCCGCGCTTTGTCGAGGAGTTGCTCAAGGTACGCAATCAGCATGATTTTCAGCAGCTTGTCATGGGCCCGTTCCTGGAGATGCTGGTCAAGACCACTACCGCCGGACTGAGCTGCGACGGCCTGGAGAATTACACCCCGGGACAGTCGTTCACCTTCATCACCAACCATCGCGACATTGTGCTGGACGCATCGTTCCTGAATCTGTGCTTCATCCGCCGCAAGATGCCCCTGACGCAGGTGGCTATCGGCAATAACCTGCTGATTTACGACTGGATAGCCGACCTGGTGAAGCTGAACCGCAGTTTCATTGTGCGCCGCGACGTGCGCATGACCGACGCGCTCAAGACTGCGCGGCACCTCTCGGAGTACATGCACTGGGCGCTGAACGTGCGCCACGAGTCGGTATGGATTGCCCAGCGCGAGGGCCGCGCCAAGGATTCAAACGACCTTACGCAGGAGAGCCTCATCAAGATGGTAGGCCTGGCCCCGGGCGACGATACCTGCCGCAATCTGCTGGACGCCCGGCTGCTGCCGGTGTCCATCTCCTATGAGTTCGACCCCAACGATTATCTGAAGGCGCGCGAGTTCCTGCTGCGCCGCCGCGACCCGCACTTCAAGAAGTCGCAGCGCGACGACCTGTTCAGCATGGAGACGGGCCTGCTCAAGTACAAGGGCCGCGTGCACATGCGCCTGGGCGCCTGCATCAATCCCGGACTGGAAGGTATGGAGGGCGCTGCCCGTCAGGACATTGTCCGCCGCGCCTGCAGCCTCATTGACGGCAGCATTCACCGTGGTTACGAGCTGTTTGCGGGCAACTACATAGCCTACGATTCGCTTAGCGGCGACCCCCGTCCGTGCGAGCATTATTCCGCGGCCGATGTCGACAGCTTCAACGCCTACGTCGAAGGCCAGTTGGATAAGGTGGACGTGCCCGACATCACGGCGGACGAGCGTCAGTTCATGCGCGAGATGATGCTGATGATGTACGCCAACCCGGTCAAGAACAAACTGAAGGCGTCCGGCGTTTGACCTCCGGCGCCTGCCACCCCGGGCCACCCGCCCGGGCCGTAAACTGAATAACCATGCGTTTGCCCTTGTTGCTCATATCCATAGTGTTTGTGCTGGGACTGGTCGTCGACCTGTACCTGTACAAGCGCCTGCGCCATGCCCGCGCGCCCCGCGGACTGTGCATAGCGCATGCCGTGGTGGGCGTAGTGGGCGCGCTGCTGCTCATCACCCTGCTGGCCATGCCCAAGCGCAGCGGTTCGGACAGCCAGCTGCTGGTCATCATGTGGCTGCTGTATGGTTATTTCACCGTATATCTGCCTAAGTATGTGATGGCCCTGTTCTGCCTGGCGCAACAGTTGCTGGCGCGCATCACCCGGCGCAGGATGCGCGGCGTGGCCATAACCGGCGCAGTGGTGGCCTCGCTATTGGCCGGCGGCCTGATATGGGGCGCGACTGTGGGCCGCAACACCATCGATGTACGCTACGTAGAAGTGCCTGTCAGGGACCTGCCCGCGGCCTTCGACGGCTTCAAGATAGTGCAGCTCAGCGATATACACGTAGGCTCATACGGCGGCGACACCACCTTCACGTCCCGGCTGGTGGAATGTGTCAACGCCCTGGACCCCGACATAATATGCTTCACGGGCGACATTGTCAACCGTCACAGCTCGGAGCTGCGTCCCTTCATGGGCTCGCTGTCGGGCCTGTATGCGCCGGCCGGCGTATGGTCGGTGATGGGCAATCATGACTACGGCGACTACTACAACTGGCCCTCCGAGGGCGCCCACCGCGCCGACGCCGACTCGCTCAAACAGATGCAGGCGGCCATGGGCTGGAACATGCTCAACAACAGCCATTGCCTGCTCAGACGCGGCAACGACACCATAGTGCTCATAGGCGTGGAGAATATCGGCGACGCCCCCTTCCCGGTCTACGGCAGCCTGGGCCGCGCATATCCCGACATTGCCGACAGCGCCGTCAAAGTGCTGATGACGCACAATCCGGCCCACTGGACCGACTCGATAGCCGACAACCCGGACGCCAACATAGCCCTGACCCTGTCGGGCCACACCCACGCCATGCAGATGGCGCTGGGCGGCTTCAGCCCCGCCTCCATGCGCTACCGCACCTGGGGCGGACTGTATGCCGACTCGCTGGCCCGTCAGCTATACGTCAACATAGGTACCGGCATGGTGGCCATCCCCGCGCGCCTGGGCACAGCCCTGCCCGAAGTTACCGTAATAACGCTTAAATCAGTCAAATAACACCAGCTATGGCCGATATAATTGCTCTGACAGCCCGGCACCTGAACCTGCCCCCGGGAGCGGTGCGCGCCACGGCGCAGCTGCTGGCTCAGGGCGCCACCGTGCCCTTCATCAGCCGCTACCGCAAGGAACACACCGGCAACCTGGACGAGGTGGAAATCCGCATGATACAGACTGAGCTGGCCCGCCTCACCGCCCTGGATGAGCGCCGGCAGGCCATCATCGAGTCAATCGAGGGCCAGGGCCGCATGACCGACGACCTCCGCTCCGACCTGGAGGAAGCACCCACCCTCTCGGCCCTGGAGGATCTGTACCTGCCCTACCGTCCCAAGCGCCGCACCCGCGCCACCATAGCCCGCGAGCGCGGCCTTGACCCGCTGGCACGCATGCTGATGTCGGCCCGCCCGGGTACGGACCCCGAGGCGCTGGCACGCCGCTTTGTCAAGGACGAGGTGGCCGACACGGCCGCCGCACTGAGCGGCGCCGCAGACATCATAGCCGAATGGGCCGCCGAAAAGCCGGCCCTGCGCGAGGCGCTGCGCCGCCGCATGCAACGCCACGCCGTCATAACATCGGCCATCGTCAAGGGCAAGGAAGCCGAGGCTGACAAATACCGCACCTACGCGCGTTACTCCCACCCGCTGCGCAATATCCCATCGCACAACTACTTGGCGCTGCGCCGCGGCGAGGCCGAAGGACTGCTGAAGCTCAGCATAGAAATTGACGACGCCCGCGCCCTGGAGGAGCTGGAGCGCCGCTTCATCCCCGAACGGCTTGACGGCGAAGTGCGCCGCATCGTGGCCAACGCGATGGCCGACAGCTATAAACGCCTGCTGCTGCCGTCAATCGAGAACGAAATGGCACGCGAATGGAAGGAGGCGGCCGACCGTGACGCCATCTCCCTATTTGCCGGCAATCTGCGCCAACTGCTCATGGCGTCGCCCCTGCGCGGGCGCCGCGTGCTGGCCATCGACCCCGGTTTCCGCACCGGGTGCAAGGTCGTGGCCCTGGACGCCGAGGGGACGCTATTGGAGGACGATGTCGTCTACCCTCATCCGCCCAAGGCCGACACCGTGGCCGCCATGCGCACCCTGATGCGCATGATCGACGATAACGACCTGGACGCCATTGCCCTGGGCGACCGCACCGCCTCGCGCGAGACGGAGACCTTCCTGCGCCAATGCGGCATAACAGACTTCACGGAGCTGTTCATTGTCAGCGAGAACGGAGCATCGGTCTACTCAGCCTCCGACCTTGCCCGCGAGGAATTCCCGGACAAGGACGTCACCGTGCGCGGCGCCGTGTCGATAGGCCGCCGGCTCATCGACCCGCTTGCCGAGCTGGTCAAGATCGACCCCAAGTCAATCGGCGTGGGCCAGTACCAGCACGATGTTGACCAGACCGCCCTGCGCGACGCCCTGAACTACACCGTAATGAGTTGCGTCAACCAGGTGGGCGTGGACCTCAACACGGCTTCGGCACGCCTGCTGTCATACATCAGCGGCATAGGCAACTCGCTGGCCGCAAGGATAGTGGATTACCGCCGCGCGCACGGCCCCTTCGCATCACGCGCCGCGCTGACCGACGTGCCCCGTCTGGGCGCCAAGGCATTTGAGCAGGCCGCCGGCTTCCTGCGCGTGCCGGATTCGGCCAACCCACTGGACAACACCGGCATACACCCCGAGAGCTACGAGGTGGTGCGCAGCATGGCCCGCGATTGCGGCGTGACGGTCGACGCCCTTGTGGCCGACGACAGCATAATCGACACCATCGACCCGGCCCGCTATGCCGACTGCGGCGCGAGCACCGTGGCCGACATCATAACCGAGCTTCGCAAGCCCGGGCGCGACCTGCGTCTGGAGGCCGACAACGTGGAATTCGCCCCGGACATCCGCTCAATCGACGATATCACCCCCGGCATGGTGCTCCGCGGCAAGGTCAACAATATAACGGCCTTCGGCGCCTTCATTGACATCGGCATCAAGGAGAACGGACTGCTGCACGTGTCGCAAATGTCGGAAAAGCGCGTCACAGACCCCTCCAAACTGTTTAAAATCAATCAGATACTCAGCGTCAAGGTCATCGACGTCGACCTTGACCGCAAACGTATATCATTATCCGTCAAAGACTTGTGAAACACATAGCCATACTCTGTCTGGGCAGCAATATAGGCAACACCCGCGCATGTCTGCATCAGGCGCTTGAAGCGCTGGATGCCGTGGGCTGCGTCCGGTCCGCATCGGAGGCCTACACCACCCCCGCCGCGGCAACGCCTATACCAATATGGTGGTCGGCCTGGCCACCGAAAGCCGCCTGGACCGTCTGTGCGACTTCCTGCACTCGCTCGAGACCGCCGCCGGCCGCATACCCGCCTCAAAGGCCATGGCCGTGATGCCCCTGGACATCGACATCGTGGTATGGGACGGCACCATCATCAGCCCCTATGACTATTCAAGGCCGTACTTCACGCGCGGCTATGCCCGGATACAGCAATTACAACCACGTCACGTTTCTGAATAACAACAACTTACGATATGACATACATTTACCTTGTCAGCCCCGGCAGCGACCGGTTCGCAATAGCCGCCGTGCTGCGCAGCACCCTCAAGATGTCGCTGGGCGATGCAAATTCCGTCCTGAAAAGTATGCCGGCCCGACTTGAAGTCGACGACGCCAAAGCCGGCCTGGTATTCAACCTGCTGGCTCAATCCGGCGCCTATGTAACCTACGACGCCGACGAGGCCGGCATGAAGCCCGCACCCGCCAAGCCCGCCGCCAAACCCGAGCCGAAGGCCGAACCCAAACCCGAGCCGAAAGCCGAACCCAAAGTCGCGCCTAAGGTCACAACCGCGCCCAAAGCCGCGCCTAAGGTCACAACCGCGCCCAAAGCCGCGCCTAAATCGGCGCCCGTGACCGACCCGGGAACCCCGGCGCCCAAGCCCGCCAAGAGCAGCGCACCCGCTGTGCCCTGCGTGATTATCGTTGACTCAGGCAACAGCAAACTCCAGGTGGTCAAAGTCGTACATGATTGCATGAATTGGGGTCTGAAAGAGAGCAAGGAATACGTGGACAACGCGCCCGCCCTGACAACCTTTGAAGACTACGACCGCGCCCGCTATTTCGCCGCATCCCTGAGCGCCGCCGGCAGTATGGCCTATGTGCTTAAAGATACCCCCGACAAATTCCGCCACGCCCGCCCCTTTGCCGCACTAAATCCCTATGAGCTCAAGACGCTCGAACCTCAGGCTGAAAAATACGGGAAGCAGGCTCCGCAAGACCCCATTCCTACCGTAGGCGCCTCCATCCCCACCGTGGGCGCCGCGCCCAAAGCAAAGAGTGCGCCCAAGGCCATCAGCGTCACCGACCCCGGCCCCAAACGCATGCAGCTGATTCCGCTGTTCAAGAAGGAATTCAAGATGAACTACGGCTCGGCCGCCTCGATAGCCGAAGGCGGCGGCAATCTGCCCGCCTTTGCCGACGATGCCCAGGCCCGCCGCGTGTGCGACGCGCTCGATGCGCTCAGCTGCAAGTACAAAAGTATCTGAATTCGCTCAGGCCTTGGCCACTATAAGGGTGGCCCGGCCCGTGAGCTTCATGTCGGCCGACGCCGCCGGGATAACCACCGTATGGCCACGGCCCACTTCCGTTCCGTCAGGCAGACGGAAACTACCCTCGATGCATACCACGGCGGTGCAACTGGCGCCGTCGTGCTTTATTATACCGTCGGTCTCCGGCTGCAGATGCATCAGCTCCACGCTGAAATGCTCGCAGCTGGTCAGCGCCGCATGGCCTGCGGTGCGGTCGTAGGCGGTCGAATAATCATCCGCCGTGGCGAAATCAAGCGCCTGCATGGCACGGTCGACGTGCAACGTGCGGGGGCGGCCGTCGCTGTCCGGGCGGCCGTAATCGTATATGCGGTAAGTGATATCGCTGGGCTGCTGAATCTCCACCAGCATCACGCCGGCACCTATGGCATGGATGCGGCCGGCAGGCAGAAAGAACACATCGCCCGCCTTGGCGCGGTGCGACGCAATGACGCTCATCACACTGCCGTCGGCCACCAGACCGGCCAACTCGGCGGCCGACACCTGACGGCTGAAACCGCTGTAAATCTTGGCATCAGGTGCCGCCTCGACCACATACCACATCTCCGACTTGCCGTGAGCGTCATGGTCGCGGCGCGCCACATGGTCGTCCGGGTGCACCTGCACCGACAGGTCGCTCTGCGCGTCAATGAACTTAATCAACAGCGGGAAATGCGCGCCGTAGCGTGCCATGGGGCGTGTACCCACAAAGTCCGCCTCGTGTAGTCGGCACAAGTCGGCAATAGTCAGTCCCTTGTCCGGGCCCGAAGCCACAACCGTCTGCAGCTCACCCATATCCGCCGTTTCCCAGCTCTCGCCTATGCCCGTCCGGCTGCAATCCAGCCCCTTGAACGCGGCAATACGGCTACCGCCCCAAATCTTGGGGATGTACAGTGGCTCGAATATATAATAAGGCTGCAGCATGCGGACAAAAATTCATCAGGCAGTTTTAGCAGCGCAAAAGTATAAAATTATCGCGTCATGTGCAAATAAACCACCCGCAAACACGGATTAATCAGGATTTATCAAGATTTAACAGGATTAATCATGTTAAACCCTGATTAATCATGATTCATCCTGATTATATCCCCCGGCGCTCTCAGCCCAGGCGGATGCGCCACTGGAGGGGGTAGAGGTTGTTGGAGCGGGAGCCGAGGTTCTTGACGAAGCCCAGGGGGTGGGCGTCGCGGGTCAGAAGGATGTGGCCGCGCGGGGTGCCGTCGGGCAGCGTTATGGCGTTGCGTCGCAGGTATTCAAGGGCGGTGCCGTGGTCAACTTCGACGCGGGCGAAGGCGTCGGAAGCCAGCCGAAGGCTCATGGCCAGGGCCTGCGAGGGCACAAGGTCGCGCCCCTTGAGGGTGCCTACGGTCAGGCCGCGGGTGATGGTGCGGGCGGCGCGGCTGACGGCTGACATGGCGGCGGTGTTGGCCGCTGTGACGGCGCTGACGGTGCCGTCGGCGGCTGTCTCGAAGAGCATTTCGCCCCGCAGCAGCGAATTGTACGGGCCGCGGCGGAAGTTGTTGGCGCCTTTAGGCAGCGAGCGACGGCCGCGGGCGCTGTCGGGCTTGCGCAGCAGCGCTAAGAAGAGGCCTTCGCCGCGGATACGGCCGGGCAGGAAACGATAGGCGGGGAAGTCGGCTCCGACGGCTCCGACTATGCCCGGAACGGCGTCGAGTGCGGGGATGGCGCATGGTTCGGCGCCGCAGCGATCAATCAGGCGGCTGATTATTAGCTCGTTCTCGTCGCGGTTGAAGGTGCAGGTGCTGTATATCAGGAAGCCGCCGGGGCGGAGTGCCTGCCAGAGGGCGTCGACGATGTCGCGCTGGCGGGCGGCACACTCGGCCACGAGCCCGTGCGACCATTGGGCGCGGGCGGCGGCGTCCTTGCGCATCATGCCCTCGCCGGAGCATGGCACGTCGGTCCCGATGACATCGAAAAAGCGTTCCAGACGGGCCATCGCTGCGGCATCGCCGCGCGTGACGGCCACATCGAGCGGCGAGCCCCACTTGGCCAGATTCTCGGCCAGGACGTTGGCGCGGGCGGGGTCGTATTCGTTAGCCACGACGAGCGAGCCCTCGGGCAGCTCGGCCATGGCGCCGATGGTCTTGCCGCCGGGCGCGGCGCAGGCATCGAGGTAGCGCAACGGACCGGCATCGTCCATCATGGCAAGCGCCTGACGGACAGCAGCCTGATGGGCCATCGACGAGGCTTCCTGCACGTAATAACGGCCCTGATGTAGGGCGGGATCGAGCGTAAAGGCAGGTCGCTCAGGCAGATAGACACCGTCAGCGCACCAGGGCACCGGCTCGGCGCCGTCAAAGTCGCATCCGCCCTTGGCGGCATTGAGCCGCACCGACACGCAGGGGGCGGTATCGGCCAGCGCTCGGGCCAGGCCGTCGAAAACGGGGTCGGCGCCCAGCGAGTCGATGAATCCCTGTGGCAGCTCGTTCATCGTATACGGCTGTCCAGCAGCGCCTTGACCTCGTCCTCAAGGTAAGGCAGGTCTATGATGTAATAGGTTGAATAATCCGGGTGGAACACGCCAAGATGGCCGGCGCGGACATCGATGCCGTATTTATGCCGCAGGATGTAGCGGTATATGCTGACCTGCAGGGCATAATGATGGTAGGAGGTATCCGGCAGCGAGGCTACGGGGAAGAATCCGGTCTTGCCATAGCGGTTGTAATCGACTACGGCGCCGGTGAAGCGGTCGATGAGCTTGGACGAGCGTTTCCAGTCCCAGATTTCGAAGTTTCCGTCCAGGTCGCGCTCCAGGAAATCGAGCGTGCCGGCCAAGGAGTAATCCTCGTCGAAAATGCGCCATTCCGTGCGGAAGGGGTACAGCCGGCGGGCAGCGGCGAAGTCAAGGAAGCGGGCATAGGTGGGGTCGGATGCCACCTCATCGTCCGGGTCGGGCTGGCCCAGATAGAAGTGCTCGATGCGGCTGTGCATGAGCGTGCCCAAATCGCGGGCGGCGCGGCCCTTGGCCTCCCATTCGGCTATGAGTGCGGCGGCCGGCTTGGCGGGTGTGGCCTTACGCTCGGCCCAGTAGGCGGCGTCGAACTGCTCGAAACACCGCTCGACAACCGTAGTGACCGAATCGAACACGCGGCCGCCCATTGAATAGGTGTGCGTGGACTCCTCGAAGTCAATCAGTCCGTCGCGTTCGTGCCGGTTTATATCGTTGAAATTCATGATTGGTATATTTTTTGCAAAGATAGCAAAAAATCATAGAATTTCACTGATGCGGGCATCAGGCAACCAACAGCTCTTACCGCAAGGGCTAACGGGGGTAACCGGTGTTGAAACTTTTTCAACAATTTCCCTTTTCACTCCTTGGCCGAGTGAATAATTTGTGCTTATTTTGTACCGGAACTAAAGAAGTCGGTTTTACACAAATGACGGACGGAAAAAGGAAAGATAAATCAATCCATAAAAACAGAAAATATGACAATCAAAGGAGTATTGGCTACTGCTGTGCTGATGGCGGCTGCGACGACCGCCGCCGTTGCCGCAGATTTTGAAATCGAGGTTTCGGAAGCTGACGAGCCCATGATGAAGGGCGCTTTCGAGCCTACGTGGGAGTCGCTTATGCAGTATGAGGTGCCGGAGTGGTTCAAGGATGCTAAATTCGGCATCTGGGCCCACTGGGGCCCCCAGTGCGTGGAGGGCAGCGGCGACTGGATGGCCCGCGGTCTCTATGTGGAGGGTTCGCACGCATACAAAACCCATGTGGAGAAGTACGGCCACCCGTCGGAGTACGGTTTTAAGGACGTGCTGCCTGATTTCAAGGCTGAACGGTGGAATCCGGACAGCCTCGTGGCTCTGTACAAGGAGATTGGCGCTCAGTACTTCTTTGTGCTCGGGAATCATCATGACAATTTCGACTTGTGGGACAGCCGCTATCAGCCGTGGAACTCGGTAAACATGGGCCCCAAGCGCGACATCCTGGCCGAATGGGAGCGTGCGGCCCGCAAGTACGGGCTGCCCTTCGGCATCAGCTTCCATGCCGACCATGCCTGGACGTGGTATGAAACGAGCCGCCGATACGACACGAGCGGGCCGAAGATGGGCGTGACCTATGACGGAGCGATGACTAAGGAGGACGGCAAAGGAAAATGGTGGGAGGGCTATGACCCTCAGGACCTGTATGCGCAGAATCATCCTCTGAGCGCGGGTAGCTGGGCCACGGATATGGTAGGCCGCCAATGGGGCTGGCAGAACGGTGCGGCGCTCCCCACAAAGGAATTCTGCACCAACTTCTATAACCGCACTCTCGACGCCATCAAGCGCTATAATCCCGACCTTATTTACTTTGACTGCACGGTGCTCCCGTTCTACCCCGTGAGCGATGCCGGAATGAAGATAGCCGCCCACTTCTACAACCACAACATGGCCACGCACGACGGCCGTCTTGAAGCCGTGCTCTTCGGCAAGATTCTCGAGGGCGACCAGAAGAAGGCGCTTGTGTGGGACGTGGAGCGCGGTGCCCCGAACTCCATATCCGAAAGGCCCTGGCAGTCATGCTCCTGCATAGGCGGCTGGCACTATAACACCTCCATATATGAGAACAACGGCTACAAGAGCGCCGGCGATGTAGTGCGGCTGCTTGTGGATGTTGTGAGCAAGAACGGAAATATGCTGCTGAGCGTTCCGCTGCGGGGCGACGGCACTTTCGACGAGAAGGAAGCCCGTGTGCTCAACGATCTCAAGGCATGGATGAAGGATAACGGCGAGGCCATCTTCGGCACGCGCCCATGGCGGGTGTTCGGCGAAGGCCCCATAGCCGAATCGGTAATCAAAATCAACGCTCAGGGTTTCAACGAGGGCGCATACAGCAACGCCGGCGCGGAGGATATCCGTTTCACTCAAAAGGGAAAGACCGTTTATGCCACGGTGCTTGCGTGGCCCGAGTCGGGACAGGTGACAATCAAGTCGCTCGGCAAGGACGCCGGCCTTCATCCCCGGAAAATCAAGCATGTAGAGCTTCTTGGCCACGGCCCTGTACGCTTCACACACCGGGCCGAGGGACTGACGATAGAGCTGCCCGAGGGCCGATGCAATGACATAGCGCCTGTTTTCAAAATCAGATAATCGCAACCCTCCCTGTTACATCTGCCGCCCCGAAGCCACGCGCCTCACGGACGGCAGATTTTTTATGAATAGGGCGCAGGAACATTCACCTCGCAAAACCAACTTCGCCACGAAGTGACCGCTATAAATTAGCGGCTTAAAAGACACTGAAATTCACGGAAATTTTGTAACTTTGCAACATAAATAGTGCTCGTATAGGCTATGTCTCTATACCAACACTTAAAAAGGGAAAAAGAGGTCGCGGACTATGTCTCCGCGACCTCGCTCTTTTTACATACCAAAAAGAGCGAGGTGACACGTTTCCCCGGATTTCAGTGATGGGAGGCGTTGCGGCGGAGTTGGGAGAGGGGGGCGCGGCGGATGGCGCTGTGGCTGAACAGGCGGCGATATTGTCCGGTGGTCATTTCCAGTATGGCGCGGCGGTCCAGGGCCATGACCTCGGACGACGGGGCGAATTCGGGCAGCGGCGCAGGCGGGGCGACGGCGTTGAGGGGGCAGACGCGGGCGCAGACATCGCAGCCATAGATGCGGTTGCCCAGCCGGACGCCGTCGGGCAGCGGGCCGCGGTGTTCGATGGTAAGGTAGCTGAGACAGCGGCGGGCATCCAGGCCCGTGGCGGACAATGCTCCGCCGGGGCAGGCGCGCAGGCAGGCGCCGCAGCGCAGGCAGCCGTTCTCAACCGGCTCATCGGGCGCCAGGGGCAAGGTGGTGATCAGCGTGCCGATGAAGAAGCCCGAACCGGCTCCGGGCACATACAGCTGGCCGTTGAGACCCGTGAAGCCCACGCCGGCGCGCACGGCCCAGTAGCGCTCAGGCAGCGGCGCGGTGTCCACGCAGGCGCGGCTGATGGCACCGGTGCGGCTGAAGATGAACCGGGCCAGCCGGGTCAGACGCTCACGCAGCACGGCGTGGTAGTCGCGGCCCAGGGCGTAATCGGCTATGTGGGGATGGTGGCAGCCGTCGGGTTGGCGGTAGGGAAAGACCATGACGATGAGCGTGCGGGCGCCGGGCAGCAGCAGGCGCGGGTCGCGGCGCAGCAGCTCGTGGCGGCGCATCCAGTCCATGCCGGCATTGGCGCCGGAATCCAGCCAGTCGGCGTATTGGCGGGCGGCGCGGTCGTCGACGGGTTCGGCGAGGGCAAAACCGGTGCGGAAGGCGCCCAGAGCGGCGGCCTCGCGGCGGATGGCGCTCTTAATGCATGGGGATAGGCTCGAACTCATAACCTTGCGACAGGAGCCACTCAATGGACCGCGGCAGGGCGCTACGCATGTTTGTGGCGGCCTTGAGCGAATCGTGGAAGACTATTATCGAGCCGTTGCGGGCAAAGCGGCGCACGTTGTCGAACACGCGGTCCGGGGTCATCTTCTTGGAATAGTCGCGCGTCACCAGGTCGTACATCACAATGTTGTAATGCTTCTTGATGGCGGCGGCCTGTTTCCAGCGCATGATGCCGTGCGGCGGGCGGAACAGGATGCTGTCAATGAGCTTGTCGGCCTCGGTAATGTCGCGCCAGTATGTGCGGGCGGTTACCTTCATGCCCTGCAGATGGTGCATGGTGTGGTTGCCGTAGCTGTGGCCGCGGCGGCGGATTTCGTCCAGCAGTTCGGGGTGGCGGCGCACATTGTCGCCCACCATGAAGAATGTGGCCTTGATGCCGTAGCGGTCCAGCAGGTCGAGCAGCCAGGGGGTCTGTTCGGGTATGGGCCCGTCATCGAATGTGAGGTACACCACGCGGCGGTGCCGGCGCGTGATGCGCCACACTGCCTCGGGGAAGAGCAGGCGGTAGAGCAGCGGCGGACGTTCTATGAGCATGGCGGCGAAGGCTGTTGGCACGCAGGGCGCGGGCGGGCTGTCAGAGGTGCAGCAGCGCCACCCATGCCTGCGGGTTGATGTCGTACCGGGTCATAATGCTGTCAGAGAGCGCCATGGGCTGCAGGCCGGCGGCCTGAGCGGCGGTGACGGCGTTCATGGCGGCGCCCACCACATCCTGCTGCACGCCGGTGAAGTCGTTATAAGCCTCCTCAAGCTGTGCGTAGGTGTAGGGAGTGATGTACACTAACGGGGCCATGCGGGCCAGGGTGTCCATCGAGGGACGCACACGCAGCTGCGCTATCAGGTCGGCGTTGGCCTCGGGGTCCTGTTCCAGCTTCTCCAGGGTGTCGATGCGGTTGCGCAGTGCTATGGCGATGCCTAGATACTGCAGTGCCTGCAGCTCGGAGCCGCCCAGCATGGACAGCTGGCCGGGGGTGAGCGACTGGGCATAGCGTATTAGCTGCGCATAGCGCGGTATCTCGTTGTCCAGCAGGGTGCGGGCGGCGTTGAGGTCGGCCTTGTTGCCGCTGATGTTGTAGAGGTCGTAGTAGCACTCGGCCAGCGAGATGGCCAGCATGCCGTCAAAGGGCGCGGCCTTGACGGGCAGCTTGGCCAGCAGTGTCTCCAGGATGGTGCGGCCCATATCGGCGCGTGTCTGCGGGGCGGGGGCGCCGGTAGCGGCGGCATGTTCGCGGGCCCACTGCGAGGCGGGCATACGGCCGGAGGCTATGAGGTCGCGGGCCACATAGTACAGGCTGCTGCGGGTGGAGGACACCATGCGACGCACGGTCTCGTCCAGATACAGCCGCTCGGGATGCTCCACATCCAGTCCGCCCCAGCGAAACTCGCCCATGATGTTGCGGTAGGCCTTTTCGACTGTGGGCGATACGGGCGCGTTGTAGAAGGGCGTCACCTCCATGGCCATGCCGGTGCTGCCCATGTAAGGCGTCAGGCCGTTGTAGAAGCTGGTCTGGACCGTCGACGCATAGTAGACGGGGCGGTCAAAGCCGCCGGCGGTGGAGTTGGCGATCATATCGAGCGACAGAACGTTGTTGAGGCGCAGGCCGGTGGCTCCGGTGCGCGACAGGTCGGTGTAGATATCGCGCAGATAGGGAATGCGCAGGGCGGCGTCGACGGTGTCGGCCGGGTTCAGCTCGTAGCGGGCGTAAGCGGCGGCGGAGTCGACGGGCATGTAGATGCGCGGGCTGGTCAGGGCCTTGAACTTATCCTGGATATTGGAGGCGTAGAGCTCGCGCAGGGCGGTCTCGGCGTCGGTATCCTCGTTGTTGCGGGGAATGATGTAGCTCCAGTCCAGCGCGCCGTAGGCATAGTCGGAAGGCTTGGCATACATGCGCACGGGCTTGCCTTCATAGGAGGGCATAAGCTGCTGATTGGCATACCAGTCGGCGGTGAGATAGGACAGGTTGACCACGCGCACGTCGCGGCGGTAGCCCTCGACCTCCTGGGCGTACCACAGGGGGAAGGTGTCGTTGTCGCCGTTGCAGAATATGATGCCGTCGGGGTCGACTGACGCCAGATAGTTCATGCCGAAATCGCGGGCGGTGTATCGGCCGGAGCGGTCATGGTCGTCCCATGTCTGCGACACCATCTGCAGGGGCACGGCCAGGCCAATGGCGCAGGCTACGCCGGCGGCAGCCCAGAGGGCGCCCTTGGAGGGCTCGGCAGGCTCGGCGGTCTCTGCCTTATCTGATTTCTCCGATTTCTCGGATTTCTCGGATTTCTTCGGATGCTTTTTGGTGAACAGGCTGCGCAGCATCCAGCCGATGGCCGGAACGCCGATGCCTATCCAGATGGCGAAGGCGTAGAACGAGCCGGCAAAGGCGTAGTCGCGCTCGCGCGGCTGGCCGGGTGTCTGGTTGAGATAGAGCACAATGGCAATGCCCGTCATGAAGAACAGGAAGCACACCACCCAGAACTGCTCGATGCCGCGCTGGGGAGCGTCGGGCTTGATGTAGAGTGCCTGCCACAGCAGACCGATGATGCCCAACAGCAGGGGCAGCATGTAGAACACGTTGTGACCCTTGTTGCCCTCGCCGAACTCGTCGGGCAGAAGGCTCTGGTCGCCCAGGCGGGCGTTGTCAATGAAGGGTATGCCGGAAATCCAGTTGCCCAGATGCGGCTCGCCGTTGCCCTGGAAGTCGTTCTGACGGCCGGCGAAGTTCCACATGAAGTAGCGCCAGTACATGTGGGAGAACTGGTAGTTGAAGAAGTAGCGCAGATTGTCGATGTACGACGGCTTCCATACCGAGGCGTGCTCCAGGTCCTGACCGGAGTGCGAGCGGTAGGTGGTGATGGTCTGCTGGTTGTGCAGATAGGGAGCCAGCTCCATCAGGGGCACATAGCCCTGAGCGGCCCACTCCTGGCGCACCTCGCGCGGGATGGACGCAAGGTCAGGCGTCTCGTACTGCGACCAGCCCTTGTAGCCGGCCATGGCGTTGCCGTCGGTACTGTACATGCGCGGGAAGACGGTGCACAGCTCGGGGATGTCGGTGTATTGAGGTTTGACTACGTTGTCGACGTACTGGTCGGGCTGTGTGGAGTCGGTCTTGACCACCTTGCTGTATGAATGGACGGGCGAATTGTAGGGTGCGCCGTTCTCGTCGCGCAGCACGCCGTCATGCGGGTGAGTCAGGGGATAGCCTTCGCGGTCCACGTACACCAGCATCTGGCCCGAGCCCTGGGGGTATTCCTCCATCTCAAGCTGTTCCGAGAACAGCGGGCCGTAGAACAGCGGGCGGTCGCCGTACTGCTCGCGGTTGAGGTATGATGCCAGAGTGAAGACATTGTCGGGCGACTGCTGATTCATGGGCGGGTTGGCGCCGGAACGTATCAGCAGCAGCGCATATGACGAGTAGCCCACAAAGATGAGGAACAAGCTCAGAATCACGGCATTGAAGATGCGCACGGGCACCTTGGAGCAGAACATCCACAGGTACACGGCCAGGGCGGTGAACAGCAGCAGGCCCACCCACCACGACGAGCCGATGAACAGCATGCCGGACAGGCCCACGCACAGCAGGAACGACCATTTGATGGCCGACACCGAGCGCTGGCGGTACAGAGCCGTCATGGCCCAGATGGCCACGGCCACGAACAGGCACACGTAGAACAGTACGCCCATATTGTACGATGCGCCGAAACCGTTGACAAACAGCAGCTCGAACCACTGCGACACCTTGACGAAACCGGGCACCAGACCGTACAGAATCAGCGCCACGATAACAAAGGATATACCCAGCGCGATGAGCGAGCCCTTGGCGTTGGTCTTCTTGAACTTCTTGTAATAGAACACCAGCACGATGGCGGGGATACACAGCAGGTTGAGAAGGTGGACGGCTATTGAAACGCCTATCACATAGGCGATAAGCAGCAGATAGCGGTCACTGTGGGGGCTGTCGGCACGGTTCTCCCACTTGAGGATGAGCCAGAACACCAGCGCGGTGCAGAACGACGAGAAAGCGTAGACCTCGCCCTCGACGGCCGAGAACCAGAACGTGTCGCTCCACGTATAGGCCAGCGCGCCGCACAGGCCGCCGCCAAATATGAGGGCCATCTGCCAGGACGACACCGTCGTGGCGTCATCGCGCACCAGCAGGCGGCGGATAAGATGTGTTATAGTCCAGAACAGCAGCAGGATAGTAGCCGCGCTGAGCAGCGCCGACATAGTATTGACGGCTATGGCGGCATTGGCTATGTTGTTGCCGAACAGTGTCACGAAAAAGCGGGCCGTCAGCATGAAGATAGGGTTGCCCGGCGGGTGGCCCACTTCAAGCTTGGCACCTTGTGATATGAACTCCGGGCAATCCCAGAAACTGGCCGTGGGCTCAAGCGTCAGCAGATAAGTGACAGCGGCAATGACAAAACACGCCCAGCCCAGAGCATTGTTGATGATATTATACTTTTTCATGAACGAATTATCAATTAGCAGCAATGACTACTTAAATCGCGCAAAGGTAGTCAATTCCCCGCAAAAAGCCAAATTATACGCGCTTTAGCAATAAAAATGTGGCCGCGGAAGAGTTTCCACAGCCACATTTTTATATTATAAGGCGATATTATCAGAGGTCGCGCATGTCGGGTTCTTCGTCGACGGGGATGTCGGTGTTGACGTTCTTGGAGCCGATCAGGCCGTAGAAGAGAATCCAGCACAGCATGGCCACGATGAGCCAGTAGGAGTTCATGTAACCGGCGATACCGGCAATGTAGTTCTGCAGCAGAGGCATCACGCCGCCGCCTACTACCATCATCATGAAGATGCCGGATGCCTGGGCGGTGTATTTGCCCAGACCCTCGACGGCCAGGTTGAAGATGCCGCCCCACATTACGGAGGTACACAGGCCGCAGAGCACCAGCAGGAAGGCGCTCACGGGCACGCTGGCGTTGGCGTAGATGAATTCAGGCACGGGCAGGGTGACTTCCTTGGGGATGAAGATGGCCAGCAGTACCAGTACGATGGCAACGGAGGATACGGCGATAATCTGGGCGCGGGTGGATACCTTGCCGGAGATGACGGACGAGAACAGACGGCCGCAAAGCATCAGCAGCCAGTAGATGGCCACGACGGCACCGGCTATCTTGGAGGCCTCGCCGATGACACCGGCACCGTTGGCGGTCTGGTCGGCCAGGTAGAAGTTCAGTGTGCCGGGGATACCGATTTCAATACCTACGTAGAAGAAGATGCCAATCACACCGAACACCAGGTGACGGAAGTTCCAGGGCGAGTGGGCATACTTGACTTTGTTGCCGCCCTTGCGCAGGTTGGGCTCGGGGATGGCCACGAAGGAGATGATGAAGAATGCGGCCACGAACACGCCCATGGCAATCCACAGCAGGGGAGCTACGTTGCTCATGGTTGTCTCGGGGCTGAGCACGCCGATGAGGGCGCCCACGAAGAACGGGGTCAGGGTGCCTGACAGCGAGTTGAGCGACCCGCCCATCTGGATGAGCTGGTTGCCGCGGTTACCGCCGCCGCCCAGCAGGTTGAGCATGGGGTTGACCACGGTGTTGAGCATGCACACGCAGAAACCGCAGATGAATGCACCTAACAGGTAGATGATGAAGCTCAGGGGCACGGCGAAGGTCTTGGCCACCTCGACGCCTTCTTCCTTGACCATGGAGGTCATCTCGAAGAGGTTGACGTCGGCCCCCACGATGCTCGAAAGCCACTGTACGAACAGGCCTACGAAGCCCACGGCCATGGCCACGAGCGCTGTCTTCTTATAGCCGATTTTTACCAGCAGGTTGCCGGCGGGGATACCCATGAACAGATAGGCCAGGAAGTTCATCATGTTGCCCATCATGCCAAGCATTGAGTTGCCCTCGAATTTATAGCCCCAGATTGTACCTACAGGGGCAGCCAGATTGGTGACGAATGAAATCATGGCGAACAGAAAGAACATCGCGATGATGGCGATGAGGTTGCCGTTCGACTTGGCTTTTGCTTGATTCATAATTTTAGTTTAAGGTAAGTTTATTTTTTTGATTGGATTATTATTCAGGTTAATACGCGGGTATACGTCATAATGCGCTGCAAATATAACCATTTTTTGGCAATCGGCAGCTATAAAAATGCGCTTTTTCGCAGCATCAGTACTGCCGCGGGCCGAAAATAGCCGTGCCGACACGCACCAGCGTCGATCCGGCACGCACCGCCAGGAGGTAATCGTCGCTCATGCCCATCGATATGGTGTCGAATCCGCGCAGGTCAGGGCACATGGCCTTGATGCGGGCGTGCAGCGAGGCGATGGCCTCGAAATCGGCCTGCACACGGGCCGCATCGTCGGTATTGGTGGCCATGCCCATGATGCCGCACAGATGCGTGGCCTGCAGCGATTCATAGCGCCGGGCGGCAAAGTAGTCAGCCAGCTCGTCGGGCGAGAAGCCGAACTTTGTCTCCTCGGCCGCCACATGCACCTGCATCAGCACGCGCGTCACCACGCCCCGCTCGGCCGAGGCGCGGTCAATCAGCTCCAGCAGGCGCTCGGAATCCACGCTCTCGATGAGCGACGTCAGTCCGATGAGCTGGCGTACCTTGTTGGTCTGCAGATGGCCTATGAAGTGCCAGCGCACATCGGCAGGCATCTGCGGCACCTTGGCCGTGAGCTCCTGCACACGGCTCTCGCCGAAGATGCGCTGCCCGGCGTCATAAGCCTGACGCAGCGCCTCCACAGGATGGAATTTGGACACCGCCACCAGCTCGACGCCGGCCGGCAACGTCGCGCGTATACGCTCCAGATTGGCCGCAATATTGTTCATCGCCTCACTCCTTGACCTTCATGCGGTAGACATCCATCAGCGGAGTCTCGGCGATGGACACGATGTCATAGTCGGCCAGCGTGCCTTCCATGAACTTGAGCAGATTGTCATAGGCGCTCTTGAAGCCCGTGGCCTGCACCAGAATCTGCTGGATAGGCTTCTCCACACCGCTCTTCTCGTCGATGCTGATGTAGGCCACCTTGGCCAGATACCACTTGTCGCAGTCGTCCGCGAAGGCTATCTCCGAGATACGCGAACGCTTCACGGCCGCAACGTCGAACTCGCCCGAGATGAACGGACGCTGCTCCTCAGTTATGCGGCTCTCAGCCTCGGTAAACGACAAGGCATCAACCAAATAAGGCTCCGTCACCTTCTTGACAGCGCCGTTTTCCTGCATTTTATCGTAGCGAACTTTACATTCAAACCAATTTGCCATAGAATCAAAAATTTAAAAATTACGTGCAAAGTTAATCAAATAACGCGAGTTCGGGATAACGATATCCAACTCGGCGACATTACATTTAGGCATGAATTATCGGGCGGCCAGTCC
>CANQZK010000016.1 GCA_947628285.1 uncultured Muribaculaceae bacterium | reverse complement strand
GCATACGAGATAGCCATCCCCTGAACATAAATAACATACGTCACATAAGAAACATAAGACACATCCCCCACATCCCAAACATCATCCACATCACCGACATCACCCCCGGCTGAAATCCTCCAGGATGAACCGCGCTACGGCGTCAGTGTCGTTGGTGTCGATTACGGTGTGGGCCACGGCTTTGGTCTGCTCGATGGCGTTGCCCACAGCCACGGCCACGTCGGCCTGCTGCAGCATGGGGATGTCGTTGAGATGGTCGCCGAACGCAACCACGCGCGTGGCGCCTATGCGTCGGCGCAGACGTTGCACGCCCTCGGCCTTGGTGACGCCCGGCCCGAAGATTTCCAGCAGCCACAGGCCGCTGAAGTAGAGGTCCTGGGAGTATAGCACTATGCAGTCGGTCTGCCCCTGCAGCTCGCGGCCGGCGCCCACGATGGAGTCGCGGTTGCCCATGGCGAAGAGGAGCGAGGTCTGATTATAGTCGGTGGGGTCCAGCGGCGTTTCTAGATGGAACGTCTTGGCCGAGAGGTCGCGGCGCAGGGCCACGAAGCGCTCCTCGCCCGTGTTGAGGGCCACGGGGTCGTGGTAGACGTCGAGCTGGCCCGTATCGCAGCGCATCACGTAGCAGAAGGGATGCACGCCGTAGCGGGCGGTCGTCTCAAGCAGCAGCGGCAGGTTGGTGTCGCCAATGTAGCGCGGAGCTTGATAGGCGCTGCGGGGGCGGTCCCACAGCGCGGCGCCGGTCATCACCACCAGTTCGGGATAGGTGAGGGTATCGTGCAGCAGGGGCTCCACTGTAGCGGGAGTGCGTGCGGTGGCCACCGATATGATGGCGCCCCGGCGGGTCAGGTCGGAGATGATTCGCGATGAGAGGGGCGACACCTCGGCGCGGCTGTTCAGGAAGGTGCCGTCCAGGTCGGTTACATACAGGGTCTTTTCCATCATATGGTTATGCCTAAAAAGAATTCAAAATTGATGCCGGGCATGGGACGTGCCAGCACGGATAGGTATTCCTCATCGAAGAGGTTGTTGACTGATAGCTTGGCCGACAGGCCCACGCGGCGCAGGGTAAACTGCCGCTCCAGCGTGACGCCGTTCATGTAGTAGGCGGGCAGGCGGCCGGTGAGCGAGGGGGCGTTGCTTGACATGGTGTAGCGCTCCGAATAGCAGTTCCACTTGTACAGCAGGCTCCAGCCGCGCCACGACAGCCGCGCGGTGGCCGAGGCCGAGTGCAGCGGCGTGTAGGGCAACTGCTTGCCCACGCTTTGGTCGGCCGGCGAGCGCGGGTGTCCGCGGTTGATTGAGGGCGTCCAGGAGTAGTTGACGCTGACATCGGCCATCCATCCGCGGGCGGGAGTGAACTGCACTCCGGCGGCAGCCTCGATGCCGTAGGCGTGCACGCGGGCTATGTTGACGGGCGAGAAGAAGCCCTTGGGCGTGGGCAGCCACAGAATCCAGTCCTTGACGCGCGAGTCGAACCACGAGGCGCTGACGGTGGCCGTATAGCTGCCGCTGCGGCCCCATTGGGCGGACAGGCCGGCATCATAGGTCAGGCCGTGCTCGTTGGCCAGGTCGGGGTTGCCGCCGGGCTTGTAGTATAGGTCGTTGAGCGAGGGCACGCGGTAGTTGCTCGATACGGACGCCTTGGCCAACAGGTTGATGGCCGGCCAGAGCAGCACGTCTGCAAAGGCGGCCGGGACGGGCGGCGTGCTGCGGTCGCTGCCCACATCGCCGCGCAGCACGGCCGAGAGGCCCACGCGGCGCGAGGGGCGCCACTTGGCCGATGCCATAAGGTTCAGCTCGGTGCGCCGGCGGTCATAGCCGGTGGCGAACTCCGGGCCGCCGGTCGAGGCATCGCCGTCGACGCTGCGCACGGTGTTGTGGCGCGTGCCGACTTCGGCAGTGAACAGCCATCGGTCCGAAGGGTAGAAATCCAGCGTGGCGCGGGCCTGGAAGGTGTTTATGCCGGAGCGGGCGCGGGTGATGGTGGTGAGCACGCCGCTGCCGGGGTCGCGGCGGAAGTCGTAGGCCGTCCATGTGTGGACGTATCCGCCGCGGGCGCTGAGCTTGGCGTTGGTGTAGAAGCTGGTCCAGGAAGCCACGGCGCGGATGGTCTGCTCGCGGCGGCGGTTTTCGTAGGGACGGTCGTCGCTGTAATCGGTGGTGAGCAGGGGCAGCTGACGGTCCGATGACGCATACCAGGCGCTCAGGCCCAGCCGGCCCGTGCGGCCGGTGTCGTAGCGCACCTCCTGCAGCACGTTGAAGTCCTTGTAGGCGCCGTTGCGGTTCTTCTCGCGCGGATGGTACGAGCCGATGATGCTGTGGTCGTCATCGTAGATATTCTCCTTCTTGTCGTGGTTGCGGTAAGAGAAATCGTTAGGCGACGAGGCGTAGGAGACGCGCGTGGACAGGCTCAGGCGGCCGCGGGTCCAGCCCAGGCGCAGATACTCGTCGAAGGTGCTGAACGAGCCCACACCCTGGATGTATGAGGCGGTGAAGCCCGTGCGGCCGTCGCGGTCGGGCTCGGTGGATAGCGCCAGGGCGCCTCCAAGGCCGCCGGTGGCCTCGGTCAGGCCGGAGGAGCCGTGCAGCAGCGTGGCGCGGTCAACAAACTGTCCGGGGATGGTGGAGAAGTCGACCATGCCCAACATGGGGCTGCTCAAGTCCAGGCCGTTCCATGTCACGCGGGTGTGGGCGGGCGATGTGCCGCGGAAGGCCACGGTGGACATGGTGGCGCGGCCGTAGTTCTTGACGAACACCGCCGAGTTGTAGGCCAGGACATCGGCCAAGGACTGGGCGATGTTCTCGCGCAGCGCGGCGGAGTCGATGCGGGTCTGCTCGATGCCTATATCGCGGATGGGGCGCCGCGACATAACGGTGACCTCGCGCAGCTGCTGCTGCGCCGGCGCGGCAAGGGCCGCAAGTGACAGGGCTATGTATGCGGCGGTCCTCTTCATGGCTCGGTGTCTGAGGTGTTCCAGCAGAAGGCGCCGGGGATTACGCCCACCTGGATGGTGGCCAACAGCTCGCCGTGGCGGTTGTAGCGGTACACCAGGCCGTACTGCTGATAGTCGGCGGCGTCGGCCAGGTAGATATCGTCGTTGAATGGGCTGACGGTGAGAGCGTTGTAGTAGGTATCGTGGGCCGGGATGAGGGGTTCGGCAGGCAGCTCGGTGTCGGAGACGGACATGGTGTAGACGCCGTCGGCCACCCAGTAGAGACGGTCGCCGGCGGTGTTGACGGTCAGGTCGGCGGCGTTCTGCCCGAGCTGCATGTACAGGGTGCGCTCAATGGTGAAGGAGTCCGTGTCGATGCACACCAGGCGGGGCGCCTCATAACCGAAGGGATTGCCGGGGTAGCCGCCGTTGGTCAGCACCCACAGGCGCCCGAAACAGTCGGCCACCATGGATTTTGGCTGCACACCAACCACCAGGCGGTCAACCACTTGGTCCGTTTCCATGTCGATGCGCAGCACGCGGTCCCAGTAGCTGAAACAGTTGACGTAGAGATAGCGGCCGCGCTCCACGATCATCTCAGTCGAGCCGTCGCCCGGCTCCATCTCCGGGACGGTTATGTAGCCGGTGATGGTGTAGGTCTGCGGGTCGACGATGACTATACGGTTGTCATACAGCTGGGTGACGTAAGCCTTGCGCGGCGACACAAAGTGGATGTAGCGCGGCGAGGCCAGGCCGGTGATGCGGCCAACCTCGCGGAACGTCACCGGGTCGATGGCGAATATTACGTTTGAATTGTTGACCACCACCCAACCGCGGCCGCCGTACATGGTCATGGACTGGGCCACGTCGCCCAATTTGAAGCCGTTGGCGCGCGCGAATACCTCGTTCTCAACCCGGTCGGCGGCCGGGTCGTAGTACGACAGGGTTGCGTTGCCGAACTGGAAATTGCCCTCGTTGACCACGAACAGTCCGGCCGGCGACGAATCGAAATCCTCGTCGGTCAGGTAGTCCCACTTCATGCATGACGCGCACAGCACAGTCAGCAAGGCGGCAAGGGCAATTCGGAGGGCTTTAGGCATCATTGTGCGGCGTTATGGCGCGGACATCGCGCTCGATATCCGAATCGGGCCGGGCGGCGCGCCGGCGTTCATATATCTTGGCCAGGAGGGCGAAACGGTAAATGCCGTCGTGCACGGCATGGATGAATCCGGGCCAGCCCTCGCGCCAGCCGCCCTTCAGCACGTAGGTTTTGAAGAAGCGGAACGGCGGCTCGTAAAGCAGCTTGACCGCGCGGAAACGGGCCTCGCGGCGGTGCGACTCGCGGTCGGTGTAGCTGTTCATCTTAGTCAGGGTCAGCCCCACCGGCTCGTTAGCCAAGTGGATGTAGGCCAGGTCGGTGCGTGAGGCCGGAATCTTCACTTCGGGTCCCTCGTGCGACGGGCGTGAGTGAATCTCGTAGGGCCAGTGCGCCCCGTTGCGGTTGAAGAAACGCAGGATGTAGTCCGGATAGTAGCAGCGCATCCACTTGCCCATGAAGTAGTTCTTGATGGGAATGAGGATGGCGCGCGGAGTGGGGTCGGCCTCGATGGCGGCATAGAGATAATCGCGCAGGGCCGGGGGAACCAGTTCGTCGGCATCGACTACAATCACCCAGTCATGGGCGGCCTCGTGGATGGCGAAGTCGCGGTAGGCCTCGGGCAGGCGGTGCTCGCCGCGGGGCATGACAATTACGCGGGCGCCGTGTGCGGCGGCAATCCGGACGGTGTTGTCGGTGCTTTCCATGTCCACCACCAGAATCTCGTCGAATCCTTCCAGGGCCGACAGGACTTTGTCAAGGTGCCGTGACGCGTTGTAGGTATGCACCACGGCTGATATTCGGGGTCTGTCACTCATATTTCTTGCGTAAAAACAGTTTTTTGAGGCGGCGCTTGCGGTAGAAGGACGCCAGGAAACGCCGGCGGGCTTCGACGGCGGCGCGGGCGGCCTCGTCGGGGTCGGTGCCGGCTATACGGCCGTACCGGCGGCCTATGGCGGCGCAGGCGTCCTCGGATTCGACTATGCTGCCGAACATGCGGTCAAGCTTGCGGGCATCGGTCACGCCGAAGGACATGCGGTTGACATCGACGAGCATCATGTCGATGTCGCCGCCCGCACGCCGCCGCCACAGCACGTTGCCGGGCGAGAAGTCGGCGAACAGCATGCCGTGCGAGCGCAGCCGGTGGATGATTTGGGCCAGCGAGTGTGCCAAGGCGTCATAGTCCGGGCGCCGCTCTATGTAGCGGGCCTCGGCGTAGCCTTCGGCCAGGAGCGATATGTAGTAGCTGCGGCCCAGCATGCCGGCGGTGCGGCACTCTATGCAGGCCACGGGCGCGGGGGTGGCTATGCCGGCGGCAGCCAGCCGAAGGGCGTTGTCATATGAGCGGCGCGCCTTGCCCTTGCGCAAAAGGCCGTACACGGCGCAGTTCAGCGCCATGGGCGTATGGAAGGACTTGATGCACAGCACGGTATCGCCGGCCGACAGGCGATAGACACGGTTGCGGCCCTCGTAGAGGGTCGTGGCGCCGGCAGGCACACCGCCGCCGCGGGCAATCTGCTCAAACAGAGGCCGCAACGATTCATAACCGGGTGCTATGACAATCCTGCTGTTCATGACCCTGCAAAGTTACACAAAAATTCGCAGTGAAGCAACAACCAATAAAAAGCTCCGGCCCGGGGAGGGTCGGAGCTGTGATGATATGGAAGGGAGTCTCTTACTTCTTGACAGCCTTTTTGCGGCGGGCGTCGGTCAGGTAAGCCACAGGCGATGCGATGTAGATGGTAGCCAGGGTACCGATGATGACACCGAACAGCATTGCGAAGGTGAACGAGCGGATAGCGTCGCCACCCAGGACGAAGATACACAGCAGCACCAGCAGGGTTGAGCACGATGTCATGATGGTACGGCCCAGGGTGCTGTTGATTGACTTGTTGATGGTGGTGTAGAAGTCCTGCTTGGGATAGAGACCGATGTTCTCACGCACGCGGTCGAATACCACCACGGTATCGTTGATCTGATAACCGATGACGGTCAGGATGGCGGCGATGAAGGTTTGGTCAATCTCCATAGCGAAGGGCAGCACACCCCAGAACAGGGAGTAGAAGCCGATGATGGAGAAGGCAGTGAAGGCCACGGCTGCAAGGGCGCCCACGGAGAAGGCGACGTTGCGGAAACGCAGCAGGATGTACAGGAACATGGCTATCAGGGCGATGGTCACGGCGATGTATGCGTCGGTACGCATGTCGTCGGCCACCGACGGACCTACCTTCTGCGAGCTGACGATACCCTGCTCGGAGTCCATGGTTGAGAACTCGGCGGGAGTCATGCCCTGGCGCAGGAAGGGCTTGAGGGCCTCGTAGAGTTTGCCGGTGATTTCGGTTTCGGTAGCGGCGTCGCCGTCGTTGATCTTGTAGTTGGTCGATACGCGCACCTGGTTGGAGCTTTCGATGGTGATGACGGATACGGAAGCGCCGGGGAACTGGGGAGCGATGGCGTCGCGCAGCTCGGTGGTGCTGACGGGCTTCTCAAACTTGACCACGTAGTTGCGGCCGCCGGAGAAGTCGATGCCCTGGTTGAGGCCGCGGGCAAAGAGCGAGATGACCACGATGGCCACCAGGATGCCTACCACGCTGAAGCTGATCTTGCGGGTGCCCAGGAAGTTGTAGTTGGCGTTGACGAACATCTTGCGCGAGAGCGAGGTGGAGAAGGTCTGCTTCTCGAAGCCCTTGCTCTTGGCGAACCACATGAAGAACAGACGGCTCAGGTATACTGCGGTGAAGAACGAGCAGATAAGGCCGACGATCAGAGTGGTGGCGAAGCCCTTGATGGGGCCGGTGCCGAACAGCATCAGGATGATACCGGTGATGATCGAGGTAAGGTTGGAGTCGAAGATAGCGGAGAAGGCGTTGCTGTAACCGTCGGCCAGCGCAGTGCGGACACCCTTGCCGGCGCGGAGCTCTTCCTTGGTGCGCTCAAAGATAAGCACGTTGGCGTCGACGGCCATACCTAACGAGAGGACGATACCGGCGATACCTGACAGTGTGAGCACGGCCTGGAACGATGCCAGGATACCCAGCGTGAAGAAGAGGTTGCAGATAAGGCAGATGTTGGCTACCAGACCGGGCACGAAGCCGTAGAAGGCGCACATGAAGATCATCAGCAGCACCAGGGCCACGATGAAGGAGATGAAGCCTGCCTGGATGGCCTGGGCACCGAGGCTCGGGCCGATTACCATATCGGAGATGATGTGCACTTTGGCGTCCATCTTACCGGACTTGAGCACGTTGGCAAGGTCCTTGGCCTCGTCGATGGTGAAGTCGCCGGTGATTGACGACTGGCCGCCTTCGATGGCCTGGTTTACATTGGGTGCGGAGTATACCTGGTCGTCAAGCACGATGGCTACCTGCTTGTTGACGTTGGCAGCGGTGACGCGTGCCCAGGCGCGGGCGCCTTCGGGGTTCATGCGCATCGACACTTCGTTGCCGCGCAGGGGGTCATAGTTGCTTGATGCGTCGCTGACAGCCTTGCCGTCCAGGGCGGGCTTGTCGCCGGGAGCCTTGAGCGAATAGAGAGCGAAACCGAAGTTTGTCTCGGTGCCGTCCTGCTCGGTGCGGGTGGTGGGCTTGACGCCCCAGCGCAGCTTCAGGTCGCTGGGCAGGAGGCTCTTGGCCACGGGAGTTTCCAGAATCTGGTTGATCTGCTGCATGGAGCGGGCGTCGGGGGCGAAACCTACGATTGCGCCGTAGCCCTGCTGCTGCATCAGCTGTGCAAGGGGAGCGACGTTGACGGTGGAGTCACCGGCCAGACGGGCCACTACGTTCTGCAGACGGGGAGCGATCTCGCCGGCCTGGTAGGTCTCGTAGAACTCAAGGTTGGCCGAGCGCTGCAGCAGCTCGCTGACGCGCTGGTGGTCCTTCACGCCGGGGAGTTCCAGCAGAATCTGGCCGTCCTTGCCCTGAAGCACCTGGATATTGGGCGATACGACGCCGAACTGGTCGATACGGTTGCGCAGCACGTTGGTGGCGGAGTTGTCCACACGGTCCTTGACTTCGGATTTCAGCTTGGTGCGCACAGCGTCGATGCTGCTGCCGGGAGCCACAAGACCCTGGAAGATAACCGAATAGTCGGCCTGGGGATTGCGCTGAGAATATTCATTGAGGAAAGCACCCACAAAGTCGTCGGTCGAGTGCGACTCAACGGCGGCCGTGGCGCCCTTGATTGATGCTTCGAATACTGAGTCGGTGGCGCCGCCCTTCATGGAGCGGAGCATGTCGGCCATATCGACCTGGAGAATGACGTTCATACCGCCCTTGAGGTCAAGACCGAGGCCGACACCCCATTTGCGTACATCATTGAGAGTGTAGCCCAAGTACACGGGTTCCTCGGCCAGCGAGTCCATGTAGTGCTTGAAGGCCTGATTGTAGGTTGCGTCGTCATTGTCGCCCGACATGGCGAGAGCGTAAGTCTTGGCGTCACTCTCGTGCTTGTTCGAAACAAAGGTAAACGAGAGATAGAAAAGACACACTAACACCAGAAAGATAGCGATGACACCTGCGACGATGCTGCCTAAATTTCCTTTGCTTTGCATGTAATAAATGTATGGTTAAAAATGGTTAATTAATTTCGCGGTTAAAAAACGGCTCGCAAATATACTAAAAATTTTGCGAACAGACGCCATATTGCCTATAAAATTGCCCTCCAAGCCGCGAAATCGCCGCATAAGTCTAAATTTCGACGCCGACTGCCACCAAATGGCAGGATTTGTTGCTAACTTCGCACCCGAGCGCACCTTCCACCGCCACCGCGTAGCCGTGGCCGACCTCTTCGGCATCGAAATCCGCTGCAACCGCTTCGACGGCAATAAATATTATATCGCCAAGGAGGACGCCCTGGCCAAACCTATGAACCCGAACCCGTCGACGATGTAAAACACCGCTTCGATCAGGTCATCGGCGTAAACACCGACGAGGATTACGACTGCGAGACCGTCCTCCTGCGCGTCTACGGCCCGCAGCGCGCCTACATCGAATCCCTGCCCATCCACCACAGCCAGCGCATAGCCGGCGCCGGCAAGGACTTCACCGACTACCAATTCACCCTGCGCCCCGAATACGAATTTCAGCGCACCATCCTGGCCCTGGGCCCCACCGCGCAAATCCTCGCCCCCTCGTGGCTCGCCGACGAAATCCGCTGGCAAGCCCAACAAACCGCCTCCCGCTACACCCCCTGACCGCAATATATATATAATTCGTGAGTGGATTGAAGGGTTAATAAATGTTGTTTGTGCAAGGGGTGCTTGCATTTTTTCAAAATGTATTGTAACTTTGCGCATAAATCAAAAAATATTGAATATGGAGAATATGCTTGACAATCTGGCTTTGCCCGCGGCGGATGCTACGGTGGCTGAGCGCATCAAGTATCTGATTAGTCTGTCGCGCAAGACGCAGGCGCAGTTCAGCCGCCTGCTGGGCATCGACCCGTCCAGCCTGTCGAAGGCGCTGACGCAGAAGACGCCTATCGCGGATTCGTTCCTGAACCGTATTGTAGTCAATGTGGGCGTCTCCAAGGAGTGGCTGGTGAGCGGCCGCGGGCTGCCTTTCCCCAAGGGGGGTGCGGCCGGGGCGTCGGCGGTGCAGGCTACTTCGGAGGTGCAGCGCCTGGCCAAGGGGGCGCCGGTGTATGACATCGATGTCACGGCGGGCCCGAACGCCATGAGCCGAGCTTTCACGCAGGAGAACATTGTGGGTTATCTGGATATGCCGGGCATCAATCCCAATTATCCGCTGGTGCGGGTGTCGGGCGAGTCGATGATGCCGCGCATCTCCAACGGTGCTTACATTGCCATCCGCGAGATCAACGATATGAGCATTATCTTCTGGGGCTCAATCTATCTGGTGGAGCTTGAGGATTACCGCATGGTCAAGTATCTGCGGCGGCATGACGACCCCTCGAAGGTGATTCTGCACAGCGAGAATCCGAATTTCGACGATATCGAGGTGAACCGCGCCGACATCATCAAGCTGTTCCTGGTGGAGAATATCATCAACTTTGATAATCTGGTGTGATGGCCCGCAAGGAGCGGCAACCGCTGCCGTCGTGCATGCAGCCGGGCCGGATGGAGGCGGGCTGCGACGAGGCCGGACGCGGCTGTCTGGCCGGGCCGGTGGTGGCCGCGGCTGTGATTCTGCCGGACGGGTTCAGCCACCCGTGGCTCAATGATTCCAAGCAGCTGAGCGAGAGCCGTCGCGAGCAGATGCGCCTGGTGGTGCTGGAAAATGCCTTGGCCTGGGGCCTGGGCATATGTTCGGCTGAGGAGATTGACCGCCATAATATTCTGAACGCGTCCATCATGGCCATGCACCGGGCGCTGGACGCGCTTAGCGTGCGGCCGGGCGCCATTGTGGTGGACGGCAACCGCTTCAAGCCCTACGGCGACATCCCGGCCACGACGGTGGTCAAGGGCGACGGCCGCTATGCCAACATTGCCGCCGCATCGATTCTGGCCAAGACGGAGCGCGACCACATCATGACTGCCCTGGCGGCCCGATATGCCGGCTACGGCTGGGACCTGAACAAGGGCTACCCCACGGCCGCCCACCGCGCCGCCATAGCCCGTCTGGGCGCCTGCCCGGAGCATCGACGCTCGTTCCGCCTGCTGCCCGCTCCGGAGTTCGATTTTTAAACAACCGCCGCCCGCCGGCGTTATACTCTTACTTACTGATTGTTCAACTAATAATATATAACTCAACATGGAACAGAACAATGACAAGACTTTAGACCGCCTCAGCTATGCGCTGGGTCTGAGCATGGGCAACAACTTCCGCGCCTCGGGCATCGAGAGCATCGACGTGCAGGACTTTGCCGACGGCGTGGCTGCCGTCTTCTACGGCTCGACCCCCAAAATGACATATGACGAGGCCAAGGCCGAGATACAGAAATACTTCACCGCCCTGGAAGCCAAGCAGCAGGAAGCCGCCCGTGTGGCATCGGAAGCCAACATCAAGGCCGGCCGCGACTTCCTGGACGCCAACGGCAAGCGCGAGGAAGTGCACGTAACCCCCTCGGGCCTGCAGTACGAAGTGCTCAAGCAGGGCGAAGGCCCCAAGCCCACCGCTGCCGATACCGTAGTGGTGCACTACACCGGCCGCCTCATTGACGGCACCGTGTTCGATTCAAGCGAGGAGCGCGGCGAGCCCGCCACCTTCGGCGTCACACAGGTAATCCCCGGTTGGGTCGAGGCCCTGCAGATGATGAACGCCGGCTCGCAGTGGCGCATCTTCGTTCCCTCCGACCTTGCCTACGGACCTCAGGGCGCCGGCGGCCTCATCGGCCCCAATCAGACCCTGATATTCGACGTATCACTGCTCGAGGTAGTCAATAAATGAAACTCGCCGGCATAATGGCGGGCGCGGCACTGCTCGCGTCCGCCCTGACGTGCGCGGCCCGCACGCCCGCTCCCGAGGCCACGGCTCCGGCCGCCGCCACTGACTCTCTGTCCGTAGCCGCCGGCACCGTGCTGGGCTCATACATCAAGGGCTCGCTGGACAACCTGCGCCGTCTGGGCGTGGAGATTGACAACGCCGTCTTCACCGACGCCCTGGGCCGCGTGCTGCAGGGCCGCGACACCGGTTTCAGCCAAGACCGCGCCAACCAATACATAGACAGCTGCGTCACCGCCGCCCGCCGTGCCGCCATGCCTGTGGATACGCTCAGCGTAGCCTCCCAGCAGCAATTCCTGCAGCAGGCCGCCGCCCTGGAAGGCGCCGTTACCACCCCCACGGGCCTGGTATTCATCGTAGAGCGCGAGGGCGAGGGCGCCATGCCCACCGACAGCAGCACCGTGCGCATGATGTACACCGGCCGATTCTACGACGGCATAGAATTCGACAAAACAGACACACCCATCGAATTCGCCGTCGAAGGCCTCGCCCCCGGCTTTGCCGAAGGACTCAAGATGATGCGCCCCGGCGGCCGCTACCGCCTGGTCATCCCCGCCTCGCTGGGCTACGGTACCGAAGGCATCCCCGGAGCCATCCCCGGCAACGCCGCACTGGACTTCACCGTCGACCTCATCGCCGTCAAAAACTGATCATCCTCAACAACAACAACACAAAACCATATGAAAAAAATAACCATAGCATGCGCCGGCCTGCTGGCACTCGCAGCCGCAAGCTGCGCGGACAAATCAGCCCAAAGCCCCGTCAGCCCCGAACTCAACGACTCCATATCAATCTACACCGGCAAGACCGTCGGCTCATACGTCCTGGCCGACTACCTGCGCTTCGCCCCCGAGAACCGCAACCAGCAGACCAAGGACGACATCTTCCGCGGCATACGTCTGGTAATGGGCTCCAACCCCTCCGAAGCCACCCTGATGGGCATCCTCATCGGCGCCCAGCTCTACAACCAGCTCAACCAGCTGCGCGGCCAGGGCATCGAGATAGACAACGCCACCGTGCTGCGCTACTTCAAGGAATCATTCGACGGCGACAGCCTGGACATGAACATGTTGCGCGAAAACAGCATCGAAATGAACACCCTGGTTGAACGCGCCCAGCAGGCCATCGAACAGGCCGCCGAAGCCCGTGCCGCCGAAGCCGACGGCGCCGACCTGGCCGAAGAAGCCGCCGCCAACCTCGCCGCCGGCGAGCAATTCGTAGCCGACTGCATGGCCAACGACCCCGACCTGCAGAAAGCCCCCTCAGGCCTCGTCTACAAAATAGTCAGCAAAGGCGACGACACCCCCATCACCGACAAAACCCTCGTGAAAATAGCCTACGAAGGCCAGCTGCCCGACGGCACCGTCTTTGACCGCGGCACCGCCGACCAGGCCGACTTCGCCGCCGTCAGCCAGTTCGTGCCCGGCTTTGCCGAAGGCCTCAAGAAGCTTGGCAAAGGCGGCCGTGCCGTCTTCATCCTGCCCCCGGCCCTTGCCTACGGCGAGACCGGCAGCGGCCCCATCGGCCCCAACCAGACCATCGTCTTCCAGGTCGAAATCCTCGACGCCCAACAGCAGTAACCCCCGCCACAGCGACAATCCCACACCCCTGCCCCCATCCGGCAGGGGTGATTTTTTCCCTGGCTACGGCCGGGGAGGATACGAATCGCTATGTTTCCCGACATAAATGATTGCCGGCTCAAAAATTCTTTGTATCTTTGCGATATAGGCAATAATCTGACTATTTGAAAATTAAAATTTAGGTACGCGATGGCAAAGAAAGCCAAATCATATTCACAGGTACAGGCCGCCGACGCTTTGGAGCAGCTCGCGCAACGGGGGACTTCTACACAGGAGTTTATCTACGACCTGTTGCGCATTTTTGCCGGTTATGGCGACGGACAGATACGCCGTACTAAAGACGGCCCCGGCAATCTTGCCAAGGATGGCGAAACTATTCTGATCAAGAATCTTGTTGCATATCGCCCGGCGACTGTCGATACTCGTGACGGCGATTGCTCTGCCATGTATGATACTGTCAACGCCATGCGCAATGACGCCATGATTGTGAAGCACTCCCCGCGTCTCTATATTGTCAGCAACGGAGTAATGGTTGTTGCCTACGACCCAAAGGAGAACGATTGGTATGAAAACAGCATAGACTTGCTCTGGAAAGACTTTGAGTTCTTCACACCACTTGCCGGGATTGAGAAAATACAGTTCACACAGGAAGCGGAGGCCGATGTCAAGTCTGCCGAGCTGATGGCGAAACTCTTTGACGATATACGCCGCTATAACGATATACGCGACCCTCAAACAGTTCACGCGTTAAACGTTTTCATGTCGCGCCTTCTGTTCTGCTTCTTTGCTGAAGACACAGGCCTTTTCCCGCAAGAAAACCTTTTTACAAACACGCTCAAAACCCACACAAAGGAGGACGGTTCCGACCTCAGTGAGTTTATTGACCGGGCTTTCCTTGCGATGTCGACCAACAACCCCGAAGTACTGTCGACCCTGCCGAAACTCTACGAGGTTTTTCCATACGTCAACGGCGGATTGTTCCGCGACCGCTATCCTATCCCGGAGCTTTCGCGCCGTGCCCGCACACTGATTCTCAATTGTGGGGAATATAACTGGCGCGAAATCAATCCTGATATTTTCGGCTCTATGATTCAAGCGGTCGTAACACCCGAGCAACGTGCCGGGCTCGGTATGCACTATACCTCGGTAACGAACATTGACAAGGTAATCCGTCCGCTCTTCCTCGATACTATCGAAGAAGAATTTGATGCCGCTTGTGCCGAGGCTCGCGAAAAAATTGCGAACAAATCAAACCCCGACCGTGCCTCGCATCGTTTGCGCACCTTGCTCACACGCCTCTCAAAGATTAAATTTTTTGACCCGGCCTGTGGTAGCGGCAATTTCCTTATCATCACCTACAAACGTCTGCGCGAACTTGAAATCCGCATTTGGAAAGCCTTGCGTGATATAACCGGCGTGGCGATACTTCCGTTCCCCAACATCACGCTCACGCAGTTCTACGGCATCGAACTCGACGAGTATGCCGCCGAGACCGCCACACTCTCCATGTGGCTCGCCGAGCACCAGATGAACGTGAAGTTTCGTGATGCTTTTGGAGTGCAGCCCGACACATTGCCCTTGAAACCCTCCGGCCAGATAGTCTGCGGCAACGCCTGCCGCCTCGACTGGAACACCGTCTGCCCCCACACTCCCGAAGAAGAAGTCTATATCATGGGCAATCCGCCGTATCTCGGTGCGCGTTTACAAGACGAATCTCAAAAAAACGATGGCGATATTGCCTTAGGTGATATTCAAGGCCATAACGAACTCGACTATATTGCAGCTTGGTTTTGGAAAGGCACAAAATATATAGAAAATTCAAATGCAAAACTGGCATTTGTTACAACTAACTCTATATCACAAGGCGAGCAAGTTAATATCCTATGGAAACAGATATTAAATAAAAAAGTCCAAATATTCTTTGCGCATAAATCTTTTAAGTGGTCTAACAACGCGAAATATAATGCTGCTGTAATTTGTTCAATAATTGGCTTGTCAGCTAAATCTTGTACCAAGAAACTTTTTGCTAACGGTGAAAGTAAAATAGTTGGAAACATTAATCCATATCTTATAAGTGCTGACAATACTATAATTACAGGATTCTCGAATCCCATAGGAAAGGTCCCCGAAATGAGTTTTGGAAGTATGCCAAACGATGGAGGCTATCTTTTGTTGGAAAAAAACGAAAAAGAGGAGCTTATAAATTCCGATAATGAATGTAGCCGATTTATTCACAGAATTTATGGCTCACAGGAATTTATCAGAGATGAAGAACGCTACTGCATATGGATTGAAGAAAATGACAAAGATAATCTTCCTAAACCAATATCAGAAAGAGTCAAACAGGTAGAAGCAATACGTTCCGAAAGCAAGAGGGCTGCAACAAATAAACTGGCAGCAGTTCCTTGGAGATTTGGTGAAGTCCGGTACAAAAATAGTGAAGCGATTATTGTACCAGGTGTATCGTCTGCGCGTCGATTGTATGTACCTATTGGGTATGTAAACAAAGATACAGTTATCTCTGATTCTGCATTTGCTATTTACGATGCAGAGAAATGGCTTTTTGCTCTTCTTACCTCCCAAATGCACAACTTATGGGTTAGGACTGTGGGCGGTAGATTAAAGACGGATATTCGATATTCTGCAACTCTTTGCTACAACACCTTCCCATTTCCGAAGTTGACAACATCAGATAAAGAGGAACTGGAGCGACTTGCGCAGAATATTCTCAATATTCGCGACGAGAACTTCGATATGACGCTTGGCGAAATGTATAATCCCGAATCCATGCCGGAGGAACTGCGCGAGGCTCACCATCAACTTGACCTCGCCGTGGAACGCATCTACCGTCCCGAGCCGTTCACCTCCGACGAAGAACGCCTTGAACACCTCTTCAAACTCTACTCCAAAATGACCAAGAAATGATCTCGAAGAAAGAATTGCAACAACTGTTGAATGATATTGAAAGTGACAGAGTAGAGCGAACCATCTCCACTGATAAAATGGATAAATTCGGCGAAGCAATCTGTTCTTTCGCTAACGATTTACCCGACTATCAAAAGCCGGGTTATCTGATTATCGGTGCAGATGATAAGACAGGAAAAGTTGTCCCGATAAAAATAAATGATGCATTATTAAAGAATATCGCATCAATTCGGACTGAAGGGAACATTCAGCCACAGCCATCAATGACGGTTGATAAAGTTGAGCTTGACGGTGGTTCAGTAGTCGTTGTCGAGGTGCAGCCCGCTCATTTTCCTCCCGTAAAATATAAAGGAAAGATTTGTGTAAGAGTAGGACCACGACGAGGCGTCGCCAATGAGGATGATGAACGCAAACTTTACGAGAAACGAGCCTCGCATGTGCTTACGTTTGATGCGTTACCATGTCTTGGTAGCTCAATAGCTGATTTAGATGTAATATTGTTCAAACAAATATATCTCCCTAAGGCATATCCTGAGGATGTGCTTGAAAAGGATAAGCGGGACGTAAGATTGCAGATGCAATCATTGGGATTCTATGACATGAAGCATGATTGCCCGACTTATGCCGGAATTCTTATGTTTGGCAACAATGTTGAACGTAAACTCCCTGGAGCATACGTACAGTATGTAAGATTTAGTGGGAGAAGCCGAGGCGCTGATATTGCAAGCGACTATAAGTTCTCCGGTAATTTGATGACTATACTAAATCAACTCGATACCTTTGTTTCTACTACCATAGCCAAAAGGCGTCCTGTACCGGTAAGCGCTCTTAGAGAAGAAAATATCATAGATTATCCTTCCTGGGCAATACGAGAGTTGCTTATGAATGCTGTGTGCCATAGGGACTATGAAGGTAACGGACCGATACAATTCTATCAATATGATGACAGGATAGAGATATTGAATCCGGGTGGATTATATGGGAAGGCCAATCCCAAAAACTTTCCGTGGGTAAATGATTATCGCAATGGTGTGATTGCCGAGGCTATGAAAGTAATGGGCTTTGTCAATCGTTTCAGCCGTGGTGTGCTGAGGGTACAGGAGGAATTAAAAGACAATGACAATGGCGAAGCAGACTTTAAGCTCGACCTCGAGACTGCCTTTATGGTAAAAGTCTGTATATCTAAAAAAGCTTTTGTATCAAAGGATGATGCAAAGGATGATGCAAAGGATGATGCAAAGGATGATGCAAAGGATATTATAGCCGTCAGCCGGGGTGCATATATCGTTTATTCAACGATAGTTAATGACAAAACGATAACCCGTGAAGCAATGGCTCTTAATACAGGTTTGTCGACTGCTTCGGTATGGCGTGCAATTACTGAGTTGAAGCAAAAGGGAGTAATTGTACGTGTAGGCGGTAAAAGATACGGGCATTGGGAAATTATAAAGGAAATAAGCAATGAATAATCTCGTCGAAGTACAATATGCCCAAACGGGCAAATCAAGCAATACCGATGAACTCGGTATGCGTGAAATGCAAGCTATGGTTTATGCCCAGCGCCATCGTCAGCACTTGCTCGTCAAGGCTCCACCGGCATCGGGCAAAAGCCGCGCCATGATGTTTGTGGCTCTTGATAAGCTCGCCAATCAGGGCGTGAAAAAAGTTATTGTAGCCGTCCCTCAGCAAAATATCGGTCGTAGTTTCAAGGACACCCCCTTGAAGAAATCCGGATTTTTTGAAGACTGGATAGTGGTGCCATACTGGAATCTATGCTTGGCTGCAGGTAGCGAGAACTCAAAAAAGGCTATTGTCCGCGAGTTTCTTGACCACTCCACTGCAAACGTCCTTGTCTGCACTCATGCCACGCTTCTTAATTCGCTCAACGGCATAGATGCCCGCAAACTTGACAATGTTTTCTTCGGCATCGACGAGTTTCATCATGGCTCGGCAGACGAAGACAACCGTCTCGGCACTCTCATTCGCCGGCTGATTAACGAGACATCTGCTCACATCCTGGCCATGACCGGCTCATATTTCCGTGGCGACGCCGTTCCGGTTATGCGTCCTGAAGACGAGGCTATGTTTCAGCCAACAATAAACTACAACTACTATCAGCAACTCAACGGCTATAAATGGCTGAAAAGCCTCGGTATCTGCTACAGTTTCTTCCAAGGTAATTATCTTACAGCCATTCCCGATATTCTCGACACTCACAAGAAAACGCTTATTCACATTCCGCACCCTAACAGTAAGACCGGGGCTTTTATGAACAAGCATGATCAGGTCGCTGAAATTATCAAGTATATAGGCGAAATTGTCGACCGGGACTATACACACTTCCTTTATAAAGTCAAAACCACGGACGGTCGTATCCTCACAGTGGGCGACCTTGTGGAAGACAAGGCGGAGTGTCGTGATGCTTTACAGGCATATCTGCAACGTATGAACAGCCGTGACTCGCTTGACATTCTGATTGCACTCGGTACAGCCAAAGAAGGTTTTGACTGGGAATGGTGCGAGCATTGTATCACTATAGGCATCCGTGCCTCGCTGACAGAGGTCGTTCAGATTATCGGTCGTTGTACCCGCGACTGCGAGGGCAAGACCCATGCGCAATTCACTAACCTTATTCCATGCCCCGATGCGGCTCAGGACGATGTTTCAATGGCGGTCAACGATTTTCTCAAAGCCATATCCGCGTCATTGCTCATGGAACAGGTTATGGCTCCCAAATGGAATTTCAAGACCAAAGTCGACGATAATGATACGCCCGATAAGCCGCAGAAGCCGGGCCGGGATGACCACGTTATCGAAGTCAAAGGTTTGCCTGAACTTAACGACAAAACCAAAGCTATAGTCGAGAATGACATTGACACCCTTATAGCCACAACGCTGTCTGATAAAAATATCCGAGAGGCTATCATCGGAGAGGGTATGGCCGAAATGATTACCGAGGTCTATATCCCCAAGATAATCCGCGACACATATCCCGACCTTAACGAGGAAGAAGTCGATGCAGTTGCAAAGCACACAATCCTGACTATCGCCACACAAGGCGAGCAGGTTGCAGGGCCTGATGATTCAGGCAATAAGTTTATCATGATTGCCAACAAGTTCGTCAATCTCAATGACCTTGACATCAATCTTATTGCCGAAATTAACCCGTTCCAACGCGCTTACGAGGTTGTCAGCAAATCACTTACTTCCGAAGTGCTGCGCACCATTCAATATGTTATCGAGGATAAACGCTCCGAGAAGTTGACCGATGAGGAAGCTATTTTGCTGTTCACAAAATATCTTCCCAAGTGGCGTGAGGAAAATCCCGGCAAAGTAAAGCCGGAGATAACCGATGGCGACCCCCTGGCTCGGCGCATTGCAATGTCCATCGAACATCTACGCCAATTAAAACGCAATAAACTCGCACAGCAGCAATGATTAACTGGGAAAAGGAACTCGAAGCGATATTTAACGACCCACTCTTGGCCGATGTTACTGCACCACGAAAACGGACAACATCGAGCGACCGGCTTGTAGCGGGGTTTCAGGAGATACATGCCTTCTACGAAGCCAATGGCCGACTTCCTGAAGATACACCCGAAGAAGCCTCTCTATTTCATAAATGGGCAGGGATTCTGAAAAGCGAGAAAAAGATAGAGCGTTGCCGCCCGTTTGATGACCTCGGTATTCTTCCTCAGCCTATTCAGACTGTGGAAGAACCGGAAGCCGAATATCATCGCGAGCCGACGGAGGAAGAACAACTCGAGGCTATTCTTAACGACCCATTACTTGCAGATATTGATGCCTGTGCTGACCTCGGTCTGTTTGACGTGCCGGAATATATGCGTCAACGCCTTGAAGCCCGAAAAGAAGCTGAGTATGTCGGCAAACGCCGCCCATGCGAAGACTTCGACAAGTACGCTGAAGGCTTTAGGGTGATTCAGCAAGGGTTGAGATCAGGGAAATATAAGCTCGTCAAGTTCAGTATCAAACGTCTAAAAGTCGGCAGCTACTTTGTTGAGGACGGAATGATAGGTTATCTCGCCGCCTTTGAGGATGAAGGGGTAAATCGTCATGGAGATCGCGATGGTCGGACAAGAGTAATATATGAGAATGGCGCCGAATCTGACGTTAAATATAAGACTATCGCTAAGAACCTGTCCGTGACTGGGTATTCCGTGGTTGATTGTTCCGATATGACCGATGAGGAATTTGAGCAGTGCTTCACTATTACTGATAATGATGTTGAGAGTGGTACAATCTATGTGCTACGGTCAAAATCAACTCGCCCGGAGATAGCGGCAATCAAAGACCTATACAAAATCGGTTTTACCGTCACATCGGTCGAAAGTCGTATAGCCAACGCCAAGAACGAGCCGACCTATCTTTGTGCTGATGTCGAAGTTGTGGCTACATGGAAAGTCTATAATGTAAAATCATCGACTTTCGAGGCTCTTATCCACAAACTCTTTGCATCCGTTCAATTACAGGTAACTGTCGATGGCCACCGCCCCCAAGAATGGTTTATAGTCCCTTTAAACGTGATAGAAGAAGCCGTTAAAGCAATTATATCAGGTAAACGGATTGAATATAATCCGCAATTCCAACAAATTATCTATTAACGTGAGTTCGGGATAACGATATCCAACTCGGCGACATTACATTTAGGCATGAATTATCGGGCGGCCAGTC
>CANQZK010000015.1 GCA_947628285.1 uncultured Muribaculaceae bacterium | reverse complement strand
CCTATACAAAAAGTAAGCCCAACATCTGCCGTTCAGGATGTTGGACTCACTCTTTTATGGTTTAGCGGACAGTAATAATTTGCAATGCTTGACAATAGACATCCGCGACCCTTGTGGGCCGCGGATGCTCATTTTATCCCCCCTGTATAAAGTCAACAGGCCGCGCCCCGGGCGGGGACGCGGCCTGCGTATGATGACGGTGGATTCAGAATCAGCCGTTGATCTTAACCATGGTGGCGATGAGGTCGAGCACCTTGTTTGAGTAGCCGATCTCGTTGTCGTACCAAGAAACAACCTTAACGAAGTTGTCGGTCAGGTAAACGCCGGCGTTAGCGTCGAAGATAGAGGTGCGGGGGTCGCCCAGGAAGTCGCTTGAAACGACAGCGTCTTCGGTGTAACCCAGAACGCCCTTGAGTTCGCCTTCGGCAGCTTCTTTCATAGCGGCGCAGATGGCTTCCTTGGTAGCGGGCTTAGCCAGGTTGACGGTCAGGTCGACAACAGATACGTCCAGAGTGGGGACGCGCATCGAGATGCCGGTGAGCTTGCCGTTGAGTTCAGGGATAACTTTGCCTACAGCCTTGGCAGCGCCGGTGCTGGAGGGGATGATGTTGCCTGCAGCTGCACGGCCGCCGCGCCAGTCCTTCATGGAGGGACCGTCAACGGTCTTCTGGGTAGCTGTGGTTGAGTGAACGGTGGTCATCAGGCCGGTAACGATGCCGAACTTGTCGTTGAGCACCTTGGCGATGGGGGCAAGGCAGTTGGTGGTGCAGGAAGCGTTAGAAACGAACTGGGTGCCCTTCTGGTAGGTGTGGGCGTTAACGCCGCATACGAACATGGGGGTGTCGTCCTTTGAGGGAGCCGACATAACCACGTACTTGGCACCGGCTTCGATGTGAGCCTGAGCTTTTTCTTTGGTGAGGAACAGACCGGTAGATTCAACTACGTATTCAGCGCCTACAGCACCCCATGCGATTTCAGCGGGGTTCTTGCATGCGGTTACACGGATGTGCTTGCCGTTTACGATCAGCTCGCTCTTCTCCATGTCGTAGTCTACAGTGCCGTCGAATTGACCGTGCATGGTGTCATATTTGAGCATGTAGGCCATGTAGTCAACGGGCAGAAGGTCGTTGATTGCTACTACTTCGATGTCGTCACGTTTGGTTGAGGCACGGAACACGAAGCGTCCGATACGGCCAAAACCATTAATACCGATTTTTGTCATAATCTTGGTGTTATAATATTGGGTTGAATATTAAGTAATTATCCTATGAGTACCGCAGCAGACCGTGGCTGCTGTTTTTGCACCGCAAAATTACAAAAAATTTTTTGTTAAATGAAGAAAAAATTACGGCATTAATGAAATTTTTCTTTATTAACGGTTATTTAGCGTTTGGCGGTCTCAAGTTTAACCTGATTAATCTTGATTGCCGGCCTCACGCCTTTTTGCGGCCGCGCAGCAGCGAGTGCACGAAGCAGATGATGCGTATCACGGCACCGGCCAGCGTGAAGGCAAGCCAGTCGCGCGGCGAGGTGCCGTCGATGAACTGAAATGCGGCGCCGGCGCAGAAAAAGATTGCGCTCCAGGCCTCGAAGCGGTGCCAGCGGCGCTCGCGCAGGTCCGTGGCCGTGTTGGGGTTGAACAGCGCTGCCAGCAGCGTGATGGCGGCGCCGGCGGCATATACATATTTATAATATATGTGGCGGTCGAATCCGCCCGAAGCCAGGGGCACTATCAGCGCCACGGCTATTATGAGCAGGCCGATGCTTGTGGCCATCGAGCACAGGGCCGCGCGGCGGCCGGGATTGGCGGGTGTTGTCATTTTGATTTTTCGTTGTTTGACTGCATTATGTACACGTCCTCATGGGCGCGTTTCATGTTGTATTGTTCGCGCACCACCTGCTCCATCAGGGCCGGGTCGGTGAACAGACGGCGGTTCAGGTCGCGGTAGTAGGCCAACGAGTCCTCATGCTGCTGCAGGCATACGGTCAGGCTGTCAATCATGCGCTGATACGCTATGCGCTGGGTGATGGAATTCTCGCTGAAGAACGTCAGATATACAATGACGCCCAGCCCCACGGCGGCCGGCACCGTGATGTAGCGGCGCCACCACGCCTTTTTGCGCGGCGACGGGCTGACAGGCTGCTGTGTGGCGGACGTTTCCGGTTGGTCAGACATATTTATTGCTTTTAGATTTTGTGCAAAGATAGTGATTTTTCGGCGTCCGCGCGGCAGCCGTAATATTTAAGTTTTATTAAATTTGTTACAAAATTTGCACTGCGTATAAAAAATTATTAACTTTGAGCCGATAGACACACATCACCGACATGAAACGAATCTATACTGCATTATTCCTGGCGCTTGTCGCCATGATCGGTGCCTCGGCCCAGGGAAGCCCCAAGGCTAAAGTCCAGGCCGCCGGTATCGCCTTCTACAACCTTGAAAATCTATTCGATACGATTCCCAACAATCCGCTGGGCCGCGACCTTGAATACACCCCCGGCGGCAAGAACCAATGGGACTCGCGCAAATACTACAACAAGCTCCGCAACCTCTCCGAGGCCATCGCCGCGCTGACATCGCGCATGACCCCGCAGGGCCCCGCCATCCTGGGTGTCAGCGAGATTGAGAACCGCTCGGTGCTCGAGGACCTGGTGCGCCAGCCCGCCATCGCCGCCTGGAAACTGCAGATCTGCCATCACGACTCGCCCGACCGCCGCGGCGTGGACGTAGGCCTGCTCTACAATCCCCGCTACTTCAAGGTGGAGAACGTCACCAACCACCGCCTGACGGCCGTGCCCTTTGCCACGCGCGACCAGATGTGCGTCGTGGGCTCGCTGTTGGGACAGCGCATCGCCGTGATAGTCAACCACTGGCCCTCGCGCCTTGGCGGACAGGAAAAATCGTCGCCCTCGCGCGAAGCCGCCGCAGCCCTCAACCGCGAAATTGCCGACTCGCTCTGGCGCGTCGACCCCGAAATTGCCGTCATCACCATGGGCGATATGAACGACGACCCCATGGACAAATCATGCGCCAAAGTCCTTGAAGCCCGCCGCGACCCCGAAGGCGTCGGCCCCCACGGATTCTTCAACCCCTTCTGGAAGATGCTCGACAGCGGCATCGGCACACTGGCCTACAAGAGCTCATGGAACCTGTTTGACCAGATCATCATCTCCGGCAACCTTGTCGACACCCCCGACACCCGCTGGCACTTCCTCAAGGCCGTGGTGCACAACCACGAGTTCCTCAAGGACACCGAGGGCAACCGCCAGGGCTACCCCAAGCGCACCTTCGCCGCCGGCTCATACCTCAACGGCTACTCCGACCACTTCCCCACCGAGATTATCCTGGTGCGCAAAGTCTACCCCGAAAACAGATAAACCAAATACATCTTTTTTACAACTAAACGACACTTTATGAAAAAACTATTACTCACCTTAGCTGCTGCCCTGACATGCGCGTCCATGGCTTTTGCCGATGCCAGCATCGTCATCAAAGAGCAGAACAAAGTCACTGCCGACAACCCCGCGGCGACCCGCGACCTCTACGAATCAACCAAGGAAGAAGGCGGCACATTCTCCTGGACCTCAGGCGACTTCACCTTCACCGTCACAACACCTCCCGCAGCTGCCGACGCAAAATACGCCAACACAGCCGCTGCCTACAACAAGGCCGGCGACCTGCGCGTCTACGCCAACAGCACCTTCACCATCAAGGCCAAAGAGGCCATGACCAAGGTTGTCTTCAACATCTCCACACAGGGCAAGAAGCGTCTGGCCCGCATCACCGCCTCTGCCGGCACCATCGCCGAGCAGGCCAAGGGCGACGCCACCGTAACCTGGACCGGCAGCGCCACTGAAGTGACCTTCACCGTAGGCTCCAATGCCAACTACGGTTCTGAAGGCGAAACCAAGGCCGGCCAGCTCGACTTCAACTCATTCGACATCACCGGCGGCGGCAAGGCAGGTGCATCCGAACCTGTCACCCCTCCCGTTGTAACCGTTGAGGAAGTGAACGACATCGCCGGCTTCATCGCCAAGTGCACCAAATCAAGCTACCCCACCGTCAAGATCAAAGGCGACGTGCGCGTTGTGGCTCAGTACAACCTGCCCGGCAAGAACAACAGCACCAACTACAACCTCTACATCCAGGACGCCAGCGGCTCTCTGCTCGTTTTCGGCGACACCAAGTTCGAGTATAAGAACGGCGACGTCATTGCCGGAGGCTTCCAGGGCGCTGCCCAGGACTACAACGGCACCTATGAGCTGTCATCGCCCGAAGGCTTCACCGCAGGCACAACCGGCGCAGCCGTAGAGCCCAAAGAAATGTCGATGGACGAAATCAGCGCTGCCAACGTCAACGAGTACCTCATCCTCAAGGGCGTAAGCATCATTGAGAAGGGAGGCAAGCAGTACGTGAGCGACGACGCCGAATTCGAAATCTACAACAAGTTCAAACTCGAATCCATCCCCACCGGCGAAGGCCTCAACGTAACCTTCATCGTCAGCGTATACAACGGCAACGTCCAGGTTTACCCCATGGAAATCACCACCGCATCGGGTAAGGAAAAAGTCGCCGCTCCGACATTCTCCGTAGCAGCCGGCGCCGTTAACGAAGGCACCGAAGTAACCCTGGCTTGCGCTACCGAAGGCGCCACCATCAAATACACCGTGGACGGCACCGAAAACTGGCTTGACTACGCCGGCACCGCCATCGTAATCAATCAGGCCACAACCATCAAGGCCTACGCTACCGCCGAAGGCATGGACGACTCTGAAGTCGTAACCGCCGAGTACACCATCAAGGCTCCCGTGGAAGTTGTCGGCAACGAAGCCACATTCAACTTCACCGAACCCTCGACCCTCGACCCCGCTCAGGACCTGGGCGAAGAGACCTCACTTGACGTTCCCGCAACCGGCTTCACCGCCAACGGCGTCACCCTGACCTACGCCAACGGCACCGCCGCCACCCGTCTGTACAAGGACTACAACTCAGGCGCAATCCAGCTGCACGTCTACCAGACCGGCTCGTTCACCATCGCCGCTCCCGCCGGCTACGAGCTCGTGACCATCGAAATGACCGGCAACAAGCTCAAATCAATCGAGCTCAACAACGCCGCAGATGCATCGGCCGAGGCCTACACCTACACCGCCGCTGCAAAGGAAACCTCCAAGACCTTCAATGTAATCAAACTCGACAACGACAACAAGCGCGCCGACCTGAGCACCATCAAGGTGACCATCAAGAAGGCTGAATCCGGTATCGAAGCCATCGGAACCGAACAGGCACCCGTTGAATACTACAACCTGCAGGGTGTCCGCGTAAGCGGCAACGAACCCGGCCTCTACATCCGTCGCCAGGGCTCCAAAGCCACCAAGGTTCTCGTTAAGTAATCCCCACCGACCATAAACAGCGCCGGCCCCGCGATGCGGAGCCGGCGCTAATTTATCATGCCTATTGGCCTTATAGGGCCTATATGCCCAATAGGCTTACACGTTAAAGCGGAAGTGCATGATGTCGCCGTCCTGGACAACGTACTCCTTGCCCTCGACGCCCATCTTGCCGGCCTCGCGTACACCGGTCTCGCCGCCCAGGGCCACGTAATCGTCGTACTTGATCACCTCGGCGCGGATGAAGCCCTTCTCAAAGTCGGTGTGGATGATGCCGGCGCACTTGGGTGCCTTGGAGCCGCGGCGGAAGGTCCACGCGCGCACCTCGTCCGGGCCGGCGGTGAAGTAGGTCTGCAGGTCCAGCAGGGCATAGGCGGCACGTATCAGGCGCGACACGCCGGATTCCTCCAAGCCAATCTCGTTGAGGAACTCCTGACGCTCCTCCCAGGTATCAAGCTCGGCTATCTCGCTCTCGGTCTGCGCGGCCACGATGAGCAGCTGCGCGTCCTCGCCCTCGATTGAGCGGCGCACGGCGTCCACATAGGCGTTGCCGTTGACGGCCGAGGCATCGTCCACGTTGCAGACATACAGCACGGGCTTGGCCGTGAGCAGGAACAGCTCGCGGTAGAATTTCTGCTCGTCCGGGGTCTCGAAGTGCACCGAGCGGGCGGGCTTGCCGTGGTCCAGCGCCTCCTTGATCTGGCGCAGCACCTCGTACTGCATTCGGGCCACCTTGTCGCCGCCGGTCTGGGCCTGCTTCAGGGTGCGGGCTATACGTGAATCCACGGTCTCGAGGTCCTTCAGAATCAGCTCGTACTCGATAATCTCCTTGTCGCGGACGGGGTCGACCGAGCCGTCCACGTGCGTGATGTTGTCGTCGTCAAAGCAGCGCAGCACGTGCAGGATGGCGTCCGTCTCGCGGATGTTGGCCAGGAACTTGTTGCCCAGGCCCTCGCCCTTTGACGCGCCCTTGACCAGGCCGGCAATGTCGACAATCTCCACCGTGGCGGGCACGATTGATTTGGGGTTGCACATCTCCACCAGCTTGGTGAGACGGTCGTCCGGCACGGTGATGACGCCCACATTGGGCTCGATGGTGCAGAAGGGGAAGTTGGCTGACTGTGCCTTGGCGTTGCTCAGGCAGTTGAACAGTGTCGACTTGCCCACGTTAGGCAGGCCTACTATGCCGCATTGTAATGCCATAATTATCTGTTACGGGGGTTAATATTGTTCCTCGGCCGAGGGGAAGGTCACGTTCTTGACATCGTCGATGTATGAGCCGATGGCCGTGTTGATGGTGGTCGAAAGGTCGGCATAGCGGCGCAGGAACTTGGGCGAGAAGCCCTTTGTGATGCCCAACATGTCCTGGAGCACCAGCACCTGGCCGTCCACGCCTGAGCCGGCACCGATGCCGATGACGGGGATGGACACCTCGGAGGCCACACGGGCAGCCAGCGCGGCCGGAATCTTCTCCAGCACCAGCGAGAAGCAGCCTATCTCCTCAAGCATGAGGGCGTCGCGCAGCAACTGCTCGGCCTCGGCCTCGCCGCGGGCGCGCACGGCATAGGTGCCGAACTTGTTGATTGACTGCGGGGTCAGGCCCAGGTGGCCCATCACGGGAATACCGGCGCAGAGAATGCGCTCGATGGACTCGCGGATCTGCTCGCCGCCCTCAATCTTGACAGCCTCGGCGCCGCTCTCCTTCATGATGCGGATGGCTGAGTGCAGGGCCTCCTTTGAGTTGCCCTGATAACTGCCGAAGGGCATGTCGCACACCACCAGCGCGCGTTGGGCGGCGTTGGTGACGCACTTGGCGTGATATATCATCTGGTCAAGGGTAATGGGCAGTGTCGTAGGGTTGCCTATCATGACGTTCGAGGCCGAATCGCCTACCAGAATCACATCGATGCCGGCCTCGTCGACCAGACGCGCCAGTGAATAATCGTAGGCAGTGAGCATGGCTATCTTCTCGCCGCGCTCCTTCATCTCGCGCAGACGCATGGTGGTCACCTTGCGTGCGTTATCAACCGTATTTGTAGACATTTCTTATTTCTGTTAATTTAAAAATCATGCAAAGTTAAACAAAACACGCCGATTAAAGGTAATATTCAGCAAAAAAAGCGTATTTTTGCATGTTTGAATCACTAACCCGTCTACAATGAAAGTCATAAACCTCTCGGAACGCCCCTCGCTGGTATCGCAGTACCTCATGGAAATGCGCTCCACCTCCATACAGACCGACCCCCTGCGCTTCCGCCGCAACCTGCACCGCATGGGCGAAATCATGGCATACGAAATCAGCAAGACCCTGCAATATAAGGAAATAGACATAACCACCCCGCTCACCGACGCCAAATGCCCCGCGTTGGCTGAACGCGTGGTGCTCGGCACCATCTTCCGCGCCGGCATCCCCTTCCATCAGGGCCTGCTGGATTTCTTTGACAACGCCGAGAACGCCTTCGTATCCGCCTACCGCAAGTACAAGGAGAAGGACACCTTCGATATCCTCATCGAATACCTTGCCTCGCCCCGCCTCGAGGGTAAGACGCTGATTCTGTGCGACCCCATGTTGGCCACCGGCGCATCAATGGAGCTGAGCTACCGCGCCCTGCTCACCAAGGGCACCCCGGCGCACACCCATCTGACATCCGTCATCGCATCGCAGCAGGCCGTCGACTACCTGCAGCGCGTCATGCCCGACGACTGCACCCTGTGGGTAGGCGTCATCGACCCCGAAATCAACGCTCACAGCTACATCGTGCCCGGTCTGGGCGACGCCGGCGACCTTGCCTACGGCACCAAGGAATAATGCGTCTGGTCCGATACACCCCCGACCGCCGTACCGAGTGGGACAGCGCCGTCCGACGCTCCAAGAACGCAACCTTCCTGTTCTGCCGCGACTACATGGAGTACCACGCCGACCGCTTCACGGACTGCTCCCTGATGGTGCTGGACGAGGATGACGACGACGCCGTCGTGTCCGTGCTGCCCGCATCGCTGCACGGCACCGAACTGCGCTCGCACGGCGGCCTGACCTACGGCGGCTGGGTGTGCGACGACCGCACCTCCGCCGCCGGGCCACGCAGCCCGATGGCCTGGTTCGACCTGCTGCAGGACTTCTGCCGCTCAGCCGGCATCACCGACGTTGTATACAAACCCGTGCCCCACATCTACCACCGCCACCCGGCTGAGGAGGACCTCTACGCCCTGTTCCGGCTCGACGCCGCACTGCAGGTGCGCAATCTTGCATCCGTAATCGACCTGGAGCACCCCATCCCCTCGTCGCGCCTGGGCAAACGCGCCCTAAAGCGCCAACGCCTGGGCGGAATCACCGTAGCGCCCACCGACAGCGCCGCCGACTTCTGGCAGATAATCGTCGACGACCGCCGCGAGCGCCACAACGTCACCCCCGTGCACACCTGCGCCGAAATCCAGACGCTGCACGACCGTTTCCCGGACGAAATCCGCTTCTTCACCGCCTCGGCCGGCGGCCGCATCGTGGCCGGCGCCGTCATATACGTGGCCAACGGCGTCCTGCACCTCCAGTACGCCGCCGCCGATGCCACAGGCAAGGAAATATATGCCGTGGACGTAATTTATCACGAACTGCTGTTCAACCTCATGCCCGGAGCCCGATATTTTGACTTCGGCAGCAACAACGAGGACGCCGGCCGCTACCTCAACGCCGGCATGGTGCGCCACAAAGAAGAATTCGGCGCCCGCTCCATCATCTACGACGCCTACCGCCTCCACATCCCCGGCTAACACAGCCGCCCCCGCGTGGCGGGGTTAGCGAACTACGACGATTTCGGCGGGGGTGGTGGTGCCGTAGCGGCGGGCGTCGCGCAGGAGCATGGTGGCGCGGTAGAGGCCGTCGGGAACGTCGCGGCCCGAATCGTCCTTCAGATTCCATTCATAAGGCAGACTGACATCGGCGGCGCTGAATACGGTGCGGCCATCGGCGTCGGCTATCATCAGACGGCCGGCACAGGGCAGGTCGGTCTCGGCGTCGATGGTGGCTGAGGTCTCGGCAGTCTCGTCGGCGGTCAGGCGCACGGTCAGGTCGCGCGACACGACCTGGAAATCAAGTCCGGCCTCGGTGGCCAGACCTACGTTGTTCACCACGCTGACGCGCACTGAGTGGCGTCCGTCCTCAATCTCGGCAAAGCGGTATTTGGCGGTCATCATGCCGTCGTCGTCGCGGCTGAAGTGGGCGGCGCTGAGCGTGACGGGCCGGCCGTTGTCAAGGGTCAGCACGGGGCGCGACTGTATGCCGGCGGTGCCGGTGTTGATTCCGGCCACGGAGGGGTCAACCACGGCCACGACGGTGAATTCCGGGCCGACTTCGTCGCCGCGGCCCGAGGCGTCGCTCACGTAGAGGTCCACGATGCGCGGGGCCTCGGTGATATCCGTCTGCGCGGCAGCCGAAGCCATGCGCAGGTAGGTGACATCGCCGGCCATCACGCGGCGGGCGGGGTCGACGGCGGAGACAACCACGCGGTAGTTGCGGGCGCTGTATGTCGGCGCGGGCAGGGCCACTTCGGCCTGATATTCGCCGGCGACGACGCGGGCCTGCACGGTGGTGAGGATGTCGGACTCAAGGGTCACCTCCATGGGCTTGAACGAGCCCTCGTTATCGGAATTGACGGTCTTCTCGGTGTGGCGGCCGTCATAGAATTCAATCCATACGTCGCCGTTGAAGTCGGTGTCGATACCGTTATCGTCGGGCTGCAGGATGCAGCCCGTGACGGTGGTGCGGCTCAGGGGCGTTATGACGTCGGCGTCCTTGAGGCGGACGGTGGCGCTGCGCGATATGCGGTAGACGGGCAGGGCCGGGTCGCCGCCCAGGTTGTAGCACATGTTGTTGATTTTCTGCGTGCGGACGTTGCCGGACATCTCTATGCTCATGGCGCGGGCGTTGCGGTAGACGTCGCCGAAGGTGTCGCCGTCCTGTGCCTGTGCCCACGCACGTGCCACGGGCAGGCACGTAACCTGGTTGAAGGTCAGATAGACGGTGCGGCACGAGGCCACGCCGGCTATGCAGCCGCCGCCGTCCTTGAAGAGCATCTCCTCAAGCAGCGTGCCGGCCTCGTTGTCGAAGGCGAACTGCGAGCAGCTGGAGAACATGATGAAGGGCAAGTCCGAGTAGTGGTTGTACTGCACGCTGTTGGCGTTGAAGGCGTCCAGGCCCAATTTGGTCTTGGCGCCGTGGCCGCTGAAGGTGAAGTAGCCCACGCCGGCGCGCAGCGCCTCGGCTATCTGATTGCGGGCCAGGGCGAATTCACCGTGCTTGTCAGGCATCATCAGCTTGGTGTGGCTGTGGCGGAACGACAGGTAGGGAAAGTCCTGCGCCACGGCGTTGCGCACCTCAAACTGATGCGAAATGTGCTGATTTTCATTCATATTGCCGGAAGCGAGCAGCATCTTGGCCTGTGCCGGCGCCGACGGGGGATTCTCGAACCACTGACGGCACTTGTCCACGTAGGCGCGGGCCTGCTGCATGTTGCGGGCCGGGATACGGCCAACGCCCAACTCGCACAGGGTCGACTCGATGTCGTCGTGGTCATAATTGTCGGCCACCATGCCCAGGATGGCGTCGTTGCAGTACGAGCGGGTGGGCTGGCTGGCGTAGAAGGCGTCGGTTATCTGGTAGGTGAGCAACTGCTCGGCCTTGACGGTGCCGGGGGTGACGCCGCGGTTGTCGTATGAGCCGACGCCGAACAGCAGGACGTTCTTCAGGCGCGAGGGGTCGCGGTCATAAAGCATCTTGACAAAGCGGCGGTAGGCCTGGAACGAGCGCGCGCCGGATGAAAATTCGTTGAAAATGAGCTGATGGGGCACGACGGCCACTTCCATATCCTGGTAGCGGCGGTGCAGGTCGGCCAACTCGGACGCGAGGTCTACGTAGTCGTCTGTGGTGATGATGACCATCTCCGGCGTGGTCATGGCGTGGAGGTCCTGGTTGGCCACCACCTCGTAGCGGTCCGGCTCGGCGTACTGATAGCGGGTATCGAAGGCCACGGCGCGGCGGCAGTCGGCCGGCAGCGGGAACTGCATGGCGGCATCCTCGGCGTCGACGTCAAGCGGCTTGAGCGGGCGTGCGGCGCGGCCGCCGTCAATGGCCCAGACGTGCAGCGTGGCCGAGGGCTCATCGAAGCGGGCCAGGCGCCCTGTAGTTGGCTTGACGGGATAATGCATTATCAGCGACGGGTCTGTCGTGTCCAGGCTGTTGGCCCGCGGATAGGCCATTGCGGCCCAGTCGCCGGCAAAGAAGCTGAAATCCGTGCGCTGCGGCTTGACGGTCAGCGACACCTCGGCATCGGCAAGGTCAGCGGCCGAGCCGCCGGCGTAGAACGGGATATTCTGCGTGGCGGTGCGGTAAAGGTATGTCTCGGTGGCGTTTGCAATCGAGCCGCGGGAGGTCGACACGGCCTGTATGCCGCCCTCAAGCGAATGCAGCACCAGCGAAGTCTCCTCGGTGGTGCCACCCACACGGTAGGACATCAGACCGTAGCGGCCCACGTTGCTGTCGCTCAGCGGTGCGAAGTTGCGGATACGGAAATCGGTCTTGAATCCTTCGGAATTGAGGCACTCCGGTCCGAAGTACTCCGTGCCGCCCTTGGAGGGCGAGAACACCTCAGTCTCCACAAAGTCGATGTGCAGATGCGAGGTCAGCTGGCGGCCGCCGGTGAAATCGGCCTCATAGGGCGCGGCCTCGGATGCTCCGGGGCGCACGTCGCTCAGGAAGTAGCAGGCGCGGGTGTCGTAGGAGTTGCGGGCGCGGCTGATGGAATAGCCGGCCGAGGCGTTGCCGGGCGTCCACTTGTCAATGGAGGGAATCACCTCGCCGTCGGCGTAGAATATGAGGCGTCCGTCGGCGGTGTGCATGGCTGTGACGGGCGTGAGGTCGTCGGGCTGCGAGGCGCTGAAGTTATGCGGCTCCAGCTCGGTGGCGCTGTAGCCGTACACGGCCACGGCGGCGGGATTGTCGAATCCCAACAGGCGCAGGCGGTCATATGAAATCTGACGCATGCCGCCCTCGGCGACGGAAATCTTGACCCACCGGCCCGAGCTCAGGGCCGAGTGAGCGGTGTAGTATGAGGATTCGAAAGCCCCGGCCTGCAGGGCCGCGGCGCCGACTAAAAGCAACGATGTTAGAAATTTAAGGTTAGACATTTATCGTGCGTTGAACTGCAGGGCGACGGCGCCGTTGAGCTTTACGCAGACGGTATCGCCCGGAACAGGATGTATGATGGTATATGTGTGAGGCAGGATGATGACATCGCCGGTCTTGAAGGTGACGTCGGCAGGCATGGCGGCAATGATGGCGTCGATGGCCGCGGACTCGACGGCTGCGGGCACGGTGGTGCCGTCGGGCAGCGTCAGAACGGCGCCGTCGGCGTCGGCTATGGGTATCCACGGGCCCAGCATCACGGCGTCGTCGGCTATGCAGGCCGCGGCCGGACCGGCGGGGTCGGCCGCGCGGCTGTCGACCAGCGCGGGGACGAAGGCGTCGTAGTAGCGGGCGGCGAACTTGGCCGCGATACCCTTGCCCAGGCGTGAAATGCGGATGGCCGGGCGCAGCTGGAAGCCCTTGTTGTCGGCCGCGGGGAACAGCGGACGGCGGTCGGGACGCCAGGCCGAGTCGGCTACAGGCCGCAGGCCGGTGGCGGGACTGGAGGCGTCGTTGACTATCAGGATTTTCATTTCTCGGGCAGGGTGCCCAGGCGGTTGTACATCACCGCCAGGTGCGAGTAGATGGATGTATTGGTAATGACCACGCCCTCGGGCACGCGGAGGCGTGTGGGCGTGAAGTTCCACAGGGCGCGCACGCCGGCCTCGACGAGGGCATTGGCCACGGACTGGGCCGACTCGACGGGCACGGTGACGATGCCGATTGACACGCCCAGGTCACGCACCAGGCTGCCCATGCGGTCAGGGGCGTAGATGGGTATGCCGGCAATCTGCGTCCCGGCCACGGCGGGGTCCGAGTCGATACCGGCCACGATGTTGAGGCCGTAGCGGTGCAGACCGGAGTCCTGCAGCAGGGCGCCGCCCAGCGAGCCCGCGCCGACTATCACGGCGTTGTGGCGTTGCGAGAAGCCCAGATACTCGCGCAGGGCCACCTCCAGCGTGGCCACTTCGTAGCCTATGCGGGTCTTGCCCTTTATGTTGATGAACGACAGGTCCTTGGCTATCTGCGAGGCATCGACGGCAAGGTTCTCGGCAATGCGCGTCGACGATACATACTCCACACCGTCGGCGCGGAGCATGGTCACATAAGCCAGATACCACGGCAGGCGCCGCAGTGTCGGTTCGGGAAGCAAATCTGTCGGTTTATGGTTCATTTCTTGAAAAACGGTGCAAAGATACGAAAATTCAACGACATGGTCAATAGATTTTCGGCCGGGCACGTCATTCTGCTGTCACGGCGATGCGTCGCGACGATGTCTCGAAGGTCTCGTTATCCGTCGTGATGGTGGCGCGGTACAGGTAGATTCCGCGGTTCACGCGGCGGCCGGCGCCGTCGGTGAGGTCCCAGGTGACGGGGGCGGACACGTCATGGTCGCTCATGCCCTTGCGGGTGTTGGTCCATATCTGCCGGCCCATCAGGTCATAGACGCCCACGGTGACGGTGGCCACCAGTTCGGGACGGTCGTGGCGGATGTAGAAATTGGCCGCCGTGGAGGCCGGGTTGGCGTCGGTGTAGACATCGAATATCTGCGGAGCCAGGCCGCGGGTGACATTGAAGTCAATGGTGCGCGACACGTGGTTGCCCGATGTGTCGAACACGCGCAGGCGCAGCGAGTGGGCGCCCTCGGCCAGGTTCTCCAGCGGATAGTTTATCACGCCGCCGGGGTTGCCGTCGGCATCCGGGGTGTAGAAAAATGATACGTCCGTCATGGTGGTCATGTCGTCGAGCTGCAGGGTCATGCTCTGGCCTATGCCGCTGACTGACAGGTTCAGGCCCATGTTGTCGCTCACGTGGGCGATGAGCATGGGCGAGGGGTTGACGGCGTCGCCTGATTCAAAGCCCTCGTGGTTGAGCACCATGCGCTCAATCACGGGCGCCTCGGTGTCGGGCTTCTCCGGCTCGCGGAAGCCGTAGACGTAGAAGTCGCGGTTGGTGCCCACGGCCTCGGCGTTGCTGTTGGTGGCGTAGGCGTAGAACGACATGGTGGCCGGGCGGAAGTTGTCGGCGACCGCGGGCGGCATGGAAATCTTGAGCGAAAATTCGCCGCCCTTGACCGGCGCCGAGCCGGCAAAGAGCTTGTCGCCCTCGGTATCGAACACCTCGATGGAGCCTTCATCGCCGTTGCCGCGGGTGGTGACGGAGCGCTGGGCGTCGTAGAGCTCAACGGACACAACGCCGTCAAAATCAGTCATCGGCGAGCCGTCGTAGGCAAGGATTCGGCCCGTGACGACGGTCTGGCCCATGGCGGGGATGGTGATCTGCTCATCGCCCGCGGCCGGCATGCCGTCTATGGTGAGTGTCTCTACGATATTGTCGGGCGTGACGATGCGCATGGCCGGGTCGCCCATGAACACGAAGCGCAGACGGTTGTAGTTGGAGCGGCGGTTGCCGTCGGAACCTAAGATGTTGTTCTTTGCGCGGCGATAGACCTCGCCGGCGGTGAGCAGGCGTCCGTCGCTGTCGCGCGACAGTGTGGCGCGGCCCAGCGCGGCCAGGAACAGACCGTTGTCGCTGATGTATACGGGGCGTGTGGCGCTGATCATGCCTATGCAGCCGCCGTAGCGCTCCTTGTACATGATCTCGCCGCCGCTCATGGTGGGCGAGTCCCAGCGCAGGAAGTCGCAGGTCGAGGCCACCACGAAGGGTATGTAGCGCAGATACATGTTGTTGATGTCGGTGAAGGTCAGCTGGTGCTCGCCGGTCCAGGAGTGGTTGTTGGCGTGGCCTGTGAAGTACCACCACACCACACCCTCGTCCAGCCAGCGGAACATGTCGCTGCGGGCGCCGGGGTACTCGCCGCCGGTCAGCTCATAGGCGTCCATGTACACCTTCTTGATAAGGTGCTGCTGGTTGGGGGTGGCCATGAAGTTGCTGACTGTGGTCTCGGTCTGACGCAGGTGGATGCCGTTGTCGCCGTCGTCGGCCAACATGAGCACCTTGTTTTTCCAGCCGGTGCGCTTGGACGAGCGGACGTACTGGTACAGCTTGTCCACAATCTCGGCGCCCTCGGCCACGGAGGTCATGGGGATGCGGCCCACGGCCACGGAGATATCGTCGATGCCCATATCGTCGCCGCCGTCATCGGCCAACATACCAAGGAAGTCATCGGTCATGTAGCCGTCGTTGTCGGACATGGACTGGCGGGCCGTCGGCACCACCCATGCGGGCAGGGTGATGTAGTCGGCGGCTATGCCGGTCTTGACTATGCCGCGGTGGTCCAGGGTGGCGCGGCCCAGCAGCAGGGCGTAGCGCAGGGGCTTGCCGGCTGCGGCGCCGCGGTCGTAGCGCAGTTTGAGGAACTTGCGCAGGCCGCTCACGTCGGGCGAGCCGGATGAGAATTCGTTATACACCAGGTCGACGTCCACGGTCTCCACCTCCATGCCCTCGGTGGTGCGGTGCAGCTCGGCAATGCGCTCGGCCTGGCCGCGCAGGGCCTTGGTGTGGAAAATGACCAACTCCGGCGTAACCTGCAGGCCATGAAGGTCCTGTGCGGCCACGACGCCCTCATATTTGGGCGCGGTCATCTTGGCTGTGGGGGTCCAAACGGCATAGCGGCGGCGGCCAAGCTCGGTCTGCGTCCATGCGGCGGTGCCGTCGGAGACGGCGAAGTCCACGGCCATGACGCGCTGCGGGTCGGTCACGTCCCAGATGCGCATCTCGTCCACGGCGCCTCTCACCACGCTGGCGCGGGCGTTGTCCAGGAACACAAGATGCTCGCCGGAAGCCACCGTCAGAGGCACCCGGTATGAGAGGGCCACAAAGTCAAGATTGGCGCGGGTGGCGCGGCCCGAGAGCGACACTCCCAGGCTGAATTCGGCTTTGTCGGGGTTTATCACGCGGGTGATGCGGGCGTAGGAGGCATGCACGTAGCTTGATGCCGCCGTGGCCGGCACGCGGTCCGTGGTCAGCACGGGCAGGTCGCTGCCGTTCAGCGTGTAGCTCACCGTGGCGGCCGTGGGAGTGTTGGCTATGATCTGGGTGACCATGTCCACGTCGTCGCCGGCGGTATAGCGCGGCAGCTTGAAGGTCAGCTTGGCGGTGTTGCCGGCGGTAAGGCTCTCGCCCACAAACAGCGGGCCCGACTCGCAGGCCTGGGTCAGCTCGCGCTCATGCTGCACCAGCAGCGTGCCGGTGGACATGGCGCCGGGGCGCTCGCCGGGCGTGCCCGTCTTGACGGCGGGAGCGGCGACGGCTGAATCGGCCATCGTCACGTAGTAGTAGCCACGCTCGGTGTAGGGATTGCGGTTGATGGTGGGGCGGCCGTCGTCGGTCTCCCATGTGTCGGGGCCCTCGGCATAGAACACCACGCCGTCCTTGTCGGCCTCGAACATCGTGGCGGGGAGGTCGTCGGCAAAACCCTCGGCGGTCAGTTTATTGTCAATGCGGCGGCCGCCGTAGCCGTGCACGCTCACACGCGACGGGTCGGTGAAGCCCCACTGCCGCAGCGTGGCCGCCGGGATGCGGTACAGGCCGGATTCGGTGACGGACACCTTCACCCAGCGGCCCGAGCCCAAGGCCGAATGTGCGGCGTACAACGACAGGTCAAAGGCCGAAGCGCCGAACACGCCCGCCGTCACAAACGCCATCGCAAGGAGAATGATATGTAGCAGTTTATTCATGAATGTACTTTTTCGCTATTGAATAACGGAATCTAAGCCCCGATATTGTGTTAAAAGCGTTTACACCCTTCCCATACGCATAAAAAAATGACAAAAACTCTTGCATTCGGCTCATCCATGCATTAAATTTGCGCCTGACATAACTATACCTTTATACACACCCCACCCTAAAACTTCTTAATATGATTATCGGCATTCCCAAAGAAATCAAAAACAACGAGAACCGCGTAGGCATGACCCCCGCCGGAGTCAAGGAACTGGTAGCCCACGGCCACAAAGTGTATGTACAGGCCACGGCCGGCAACGGCAGCGGTTTCGCCGACGAACAGTACCGCGCCGCCGGGGCGGAAATCCTCCCCGACATCACCGACGTCTACGCCGCCGCCGATATGATTATCAAGGTCAAGGAGCCCATCGCTCCGGAATATCCCCTGGTACGCCCCGGCCAGTTAGTGTTCACCTACTTCCACTTTGCGTGCGACCGCGCCCTCACCGACGCCATGCTGGCCTCAGGCGCCACCTGCGTGGCCTACGAGACTGTCACCGACCGTCAGGGCACACTGCCCCTGCTCACCCCCATGAGCGAGGTGGCCGGACGCATGGCCGTACAGGAAGGCGCACGCTTCCTTGAACGTCCCCAGGGCGGCAAAGGCCTGCTGATGGGCGGCGTCCCCGGCGTCCGTCCCGCCAACGTCCTCATCCTGGGCGCCGGCGTCGTGGGCCGCAACGCTGCCATCATAGCCGCCGGCATGGGCGCCAACGTCACCATCACGGACATATCGCTGCCCACCCTGCGCCACGTGGCCGAGGTGATGCCAGCCAACGTCACCACCCTCTACTCCAACCGCCACAACATCGAGCTTGAGCTGCCCCGCACCGACCTTGTCATCGGCTCCGTTCTCATCCCCGGCGCCAAGGCACCCCACCTCATCACCCGCGACATGCTGGCCCTGATGACACCCGGCACAGTCATGGTCGACGTAGCCATCGACCAGGGCGGCTGCTTCGAGACCTCGCACCCCACCACGCACTCCGAACCCATCTACGTCGTGGACGGCATAGTGCACTACTGCGTGGCCAACATCCCCGGCGCCGTACCCTTCACCTCCACCACGGCCCTGACCAACGCCACCATCCCCTACGCCCTGCGTCTGGCTGACAAAGGCTGGCAACAGGCCTGCCGTGAAGACCCCGGCCTGGCCAACGGCCTCAACATCGTTGACGGAAAAATCACCAACGCCCCCGTCGCCGAAGCCTTCTCCCTCCCCTCCGTCCCCCTGACCTCCGTCCTCTGACCCCCTCCCACCATACAATACAACCGGGGCGTGCCGAACGGTACGCCCCGGTTGTATTGTATGGTGGGAGGGGGTTATTTCACGTAGACTTTTTGGGTGCCGACGATGTAGACGCCGGGGCGGAGGCCGGTGAGGTCGGACGCGTTCTTCTTGACCAGGCGGCCGGTGATGTCGTAGACGTCGGCGGGGAACATGGCTGTGGGTGCCACGGCGATGTCCTCAATCGATGCGGCGGCCTTGTCGAACTCGGGCATGGCGGCCTCGGTGACGATGTGCCAGCGCTGGCGCTTGGCTGAGGTGCCGGAATAGCGCTGGTTGGCGTAGTTGAGCTCGCCGGTGGTCTTCAGGGCAAGCGAACGGGGCGACTCGCCCGGGCCGACTGAAATCCAGTAGGTGTGGCCGGTGAGGCCTTCGACGGTCACCTTCTCAATCGACGGGGTAAGCTGTACGTTAGTGGCGTAGTTCTCGTTCGGCTCGGCCACGGTGATTACCTTGGCGCGGTGCTCCAGGTCGAGGGCCAGATAGTTGCCTGTCTGGGCGTTGACCATGGCGTAGTAGCAGGTCACAGGGTCGAAGGTCATGTACCAGGCGGCGCGGTCGTTGGCCAGGGCGTCGTCCGATTTCATGTCGGTCCAGGTCACGGTGTTCTCCTCAGTCTCGACTACATAGCGGGTGTAGGCGCCGTATTCGGGGTCCTCGGCCTTGATGTAGTATTTGGTGTCGGCCATGACGGGCATGGTGTACGAGGGGGTGTGGAAGCTGCCGGCGACGGGAGGCAGGGCGTCCTCGCCAAGGGCCTGGGTAACAAGACCGTTGGCCAGATAGAGCAGCTCGGTGCCGTCGTCCTCATGGGCGCCGTTGATACCGTAGGGCCACATGTGCTGGGTGTCGCCGTGCAGGACGGCTGTCGGGTCGTTCTGCAGGAACTGCACCAGGGCGTTAGCGCGCGAACCCTTCCAGTCGCCGCGGGTGCCGTCCACGCGGAAGGGCGAGTCCGGACCGTACCAGATTGTGTGCTGGCCTACGCCCACACCGTGATTCATCTCGTGCATCAGTGTGCCGGTGCGCTGGTAGTTCTCGCGCGGACCCACGCGCACCCAGCCGCCGTATGAGCAGTCGGCGGTGTTCACGCCGGCGTTGTAGCTTACGGACACGTGGTAGCCGGTGATGCTGGTGGAGTTGTTCCAGTAGTCCACGGCCTCGGCGGTAGCGGCGAGAATGCGCTTGCTCTGGTCATCGGTGGCATCGTTGGGATTGTAGGAGTATGTGATGGTGCCCTTGGGGATGGTGATGACGCATACCTCGTCGCCGTAGCCCACGGCGTATTCAGAGGTGATGGCGTAGGCGCGCACGTAGTAGACCGTGGAGGGCTTGAGTCCCTTCATGTGGTAGATGGTGCCGTTGTGCTTGAAGGCCTTGTACGAGCGGAAATCGGCCACGGTGGGCTCATGCTCGGTGCTCCAGCAGAAGCCGGATTCCAGGATGGTGGCGCCTTCAGGAGCCTTGACGGAGCTGCGGCCCAGCGCGAATGTAGCGCCGCGTGCCACGTAGGGATTGGTCTTCACGACGGGCTCGTCGGCCTTGGACTGGCCTATGCGGTACATGAGTATGGCGTTTTCAAGGTTGGCGGTCAGCAGCTCGGCCTCCTCCACTGTCAGCTCGGCGGCATCGTACTTGCCGGCGGCATCGTTGATGAGGGTCTCGATTGAGTCGGCGCCGGGCTGCCCCTTGATTTCCTCATAGGCGGTGCGCAGAGCGGCGATTGCATCGGCCAGCGTGGCATAAGCCTGGACGGATTGCTCGGCGGCGGCCATGGCGGCGTGGATGGTCTTCAGCGCGGCGGCCGTAGCGGCTACATCGCTGCCGGCAGCGGCGGTCTTGAAGGCGCTGATAGCATCGGCAAGGGCCTTGGCGGCAGCCTTGTCCATCTTCTTGGCGGCAAGAGCCTCGGCCTGGCCGGAAATCTTGTCGGTGAACGCCTTCATCGGCTCGGCGTCGTAGCGGGTGTAGGTCAGGCGGAAGTTGTCGCAGGCCAGATAGTTGCCCGTTGCGCCGTCGGCCTCGTAGCCCACGGTCACCTGACCGTCGGCGCCCACGGTGAAGTCCACCTTATAGTCGGCCACCACGTTGACAGCCGTAGTCTGCTGGCCGGCAAAGATGACAACACCGGTCTGCAGGGCGTCTGAGCCTTCCAGCAGGTTCTGCGCGGCCACAGTCAGCGTATAGCCGCCGGGCAGAAGGTCGGCCACGGTTTGGGCCACCTTGCACTTGTCGGCGCCCGATGTGTTGGGCACCCACTTTTCCACATAATTGTCGCCGGCCTTGAGTGGGAAGGTGGTGTTGTTCTGCACCTTCATGCCCGACTGTTCCCAGCCCGACAGTCCGTTTTCAAAACTGTTGTTTACAATGAAATCTGTGAAATCGACATCCACAGCGCCGGCTGCACCGACGGCAAAAAGAGCAATAGCAGCTCCAAGCGCCGGGCGCCGCATCCAAGTAAAGAGTTTAATCATAAGCTTAATGATATTGATTTAAGATTATGCCGCAAAGGTACGAAAATTTTTCTTAACCAACCTAAAACAAATATGTTACAATTAAAAAAAGCCTCCATGCGGGCACGAAAAACGGCCGCATGGAGGTTTGTCGCAAGGTGAAGCAGGCGGGGCTTATTCGGCTATTAGAGCGCGCGCCGGCTTGGTGAACGGTATCTCATAGAGGAACAGCCAGATGGCGGCATCGGGTGCCGGCGCGGCCAGGTGCATGTGGTGGTTGAGGTCGGCCACATAGCCCTTGGACTGGGCCTGCTCCGAAAGGTAGCCGTCGGCGTAGGCGGCGAACATCGGCAGCAACAGGCCCACACGCCCGGAGGCTTGATGCTGCGCACCACCCCCTCAATAGCGAACTTCAAAACTGTTTCCTGCAAGTTTTCCATAGAATAAAAATAAACACTAAAAATAAGACACACAACCCCGCCAAAATGATATTCCCCACCTCCCGAAAAAACACTGTTTGAAAATAATTAGTAACTTTGCGCAGTTTTATTTTGCAAATGAATTCAAAAAGGATATGGTAAAGAAACTAAACATTGAAAAGAATTTCATAGCTGAAATCTCCAAGAACTGGCAGGCCGGCGACATGATTGTCGTATCAAGCAGACCGGGGATGGGAAAGTCAAAATTCTTATTGTCCATAATTAGGGTTTACTGAATAATGCATAATATGCTGTATAACAGGTAATTAATTTGTTTAAGCATTTGTTTTTTT
>CANQZK010000014.1 GCA_947628285.1 uncultured Muribaculaceae bacterium | reverse complement strand
GTACCCCGGAGCAGAATCGAACTGCTATCTAAAGTTTAGGAAACTTCTATTCTATCCGTTGAACTACCGGGGCGATTTGGCTGCAAAGGTAATCATTTTCGGGCTAACCTGCAACACTTACATCCGGGCCACCAGGGTGAACGCGCGCCGGCCGAGATACGATAGCAGGGCGGCGGCTTTGTTTTTGAGGCGCACGCGGCGGTCGGCGACGGCCTCGTGGCGGCCGGCTTTGATTGTCAGCCAGCAGCGGTCGGCCACGTCGCGGCGCCCGTGGCGCCCGGCCAGCACGAACATATTGAAGGCGGCGCTCAGCCGGCGGCTGCGTGCTGCCGGGCTTCCGTAGCGCTCCACCAGGGCGTCGGTGACGGTCAGTACGTCAAGGCGCCGCTCGCTCCACGTGTTGATGAAGCTGCCGGGGTTGGGCCGGTAATAGTATACGGTGTCGGGCAGTTCCACCACCGGACCGTGGTGGGCATCGAGCAGGCGGTAGAAAATTTCAAGGTCCTCATAATACAGTCCGTCCACGAATCGTATCTGTCGGAACAGCTCGGTCGGGAACAGGCGCGCCCATACATTTGGCTCTATACCGCGCTGATATAGAGAGTGTTCAATGGCCTGCGCTGCAGTGTAGACTTGCGCTGTTCCGGCATGGGGGCGTGTGTCAGTGCCGCGCGTAAAACCACCGACTATGACGGCATCACCGCCGTGGGCGCGTTCGGCCTCGATCATGGTGCGCAGAGCGCCGGGCAGCAGGCGGTCGTCAGCGTCGACAAAGGTTATGTAGCGGCCGACGGCAAGGTCCAGCCCGTGATTGCGCGCGCGAGCCTGGCCGCCGTTGTCGATGTGCAGCACGCGGATGCGCGCGTCGGCCTCGGCGGCACGGTCGCACACGCTGCCCGAGCCGTCGGTCGAGCCGTCATCGACCAACATCAGCTCCCAATCCGTGAAGTCCTGACTGCGGATGCTGTCAATGCACTCGTCCAAAAAGGGTAGGGCGTTGTAGACCGGTACGATGATGCTTATCTTGCTCATAGACGGATTTTTATGGCCGAATAATCGTCGGATTCGGTGTTGACCCGGCTCAGGGAAGTGACTACGTAATATCCGCCGGCCGTGATGTCGAATTTTGTGTCGCGTGTCACACCGATGATGGCCCCGGCGTCCGAGAGGTCGACCTTGTCGGCGGAGTCAAAGCGGTAGACAACGAATTTGACCGCATCGTCGGCCGTGCCTTTGGCGCAGGGCGATGTCCACATCAGGCGGCCACCGCGGAAATGCAGGTTGCTGACCGGCAGCGGTTTGCCCTCCGATATCCAGGGGTAGGAAGGTGTCAGGGCGATGTTGCTCTGCAGGTCGCGAGCCAGGATGTCGGCAATGCCGCCCTTGTTCGATGTAATCTCGGCGGCGGGCCACCAGCAGTTGCCCTGGATGCTCTCGGCGCGGCGTGTGAGGTCGACTTTTGTGTACAGTTGGCCACCGTCGCGCTCGGTGGCACGTTCGGCGCCCATGGTGCGGGCAACGTCCTGGCCCACAAACAGATGCCGGCCCTCGGCATGGTCTTTCCACCAGTCAATCAGCGTCAGATACGAGGCCGAGGCATGGTCGGTGTTCCAGTAAATCTGGGGCAGTTGATAGTCAATCCAGCCGTTGCGCGCCCACAGCAGCACATCGGCGTAAAGGTCGTCGTAGTTCTGCAGGCCGCGTGTGTCGCTGCCGGCGGGGTCGGTGGTCTTGTTGCGCCAGATTCCGAAGGGGCTGACGCCGAACACCACCCACGGCTTTATGCCGGCAATGGCCTGATGCACATCGCGTATCAGACTGTCCACATTGCTGCGGCGCCAGTCAGCCAACGATTTGCCCTTGCCGTACTTCTTGAACGTTGTTGCATCGGCAAACTTGACACCCTTGACCGGATAGGGGTAGAAATAATCGTCGAAATGAATGCCGTCAACATCGTAGCGGCTCACTATGTCGCTGACTATGTTGACAATATAGCTGCGGCACTCCGGGCGGCCCGGGTCATAGTACAGCTTGCCGTCGAAGCGGACAAACCACTCCGGGTGCTTGTGGTAGATGTGGCCGGCGGGCAGCGTCTGGTTGCGGCCGGTGGTGGCGCGGTAGGGGTTGAGCCACGCGTGTAGCTCCATGCCGCGGGCGTGCGCCTCGTCAATCATGAACTGCAGCGGGTCCCAGGCCGGACGTGGTGCCTTGCCTTCGGGGCTGAGCCAGCGGCTCCACGGCTCGTACTCCGAGCGGTAGAAGGCATCGCTCTGCGGGCGCACCTGAAAGATTACGGCATTGACGCCGGCGGCAGCCAACTTGTCGAGCTGTTCGCGCAGGTAGGCCTTATTCTCGGCGGTGGTGCGCTTCAGATAGCTGTCCTGGAATACCGTCTGAATCCAGGCGCCGCGGAATTCGCGCTTGGGGTTGGCCGCCCGTGTGCCCGTGACGCAGGCCGCCAATGTGATGATGAGTAGGATGATGTGACGCATGGGGCAAAGTTAGCAAAATTGCGTCACTTGCCCAATGTTATTCGCCGGCTTTTTCGCCGCCCTTGTCGCCTTTTTTGCGCGGACGGTAGTAGCGGCGCTTGCGTTTGGGCTTGGGCTGACCGCCCTCCGCAGGCTGAGTTGCCTGAGTTGCCTGTGCGGGCTGTTCCGTGACCGGTTGCTCCGCCGCGGACTTCTCCGCTGCGGACTTGGGCTGTCCGGACGACTTTGACCGGTCGCGGCGATCGTCCTTGCGGCCCTTGCCGTTTCCGTGGCCGTTTCCGGTGTCCTTGCCACGGCCACGTTCGCCGCCACGGCCGCCGCGCGGGCGGTCGGGCGCGTTGTAGTCAGGCGTCTCGCCGAACTCGGCCGGCAGTTCCTCCTTGCGCACCTCGTAACCCAGGAAGCGCTCTATGAAGCGGAACTTGCCCTTGTCGCGCTCGTTGACAAAGGTCACGGCCTTGCCGTCGTTGTTGGCTCGGGCGGTGCGGCCTATGCGGTGCACGTAGTCCTCGGCCTCGCGCGGAACATCGTAGTTGACCACCATGGTAATGTCGTCGATGTCGATGCCGCGGGCCACGATGTCGGTGGCCACCAGGATGTCGATGCGGCCGCTGCGGAAGTCGGCCATGACGTTCTCGCGGGCGTTCTGGTCCAGGTCGGAGTGCATCTCGCCGGCGTTCCAGCCGCTTTTGCGCAGTTCGCGCGTCAGTTCCTTGACTTTCAATTTGGAGGCCGCGAAAACGATTACGCGCTTGGAGTAGGCCGTCTTGAACAGATGTTTTAGCACGCGCGTCTTCTGCGGCTCGTAGCATACCACGGCCGACTGATCGATTTTCTCCGTGGGGCGCGACACGGCAATCTTGATTTCCACCGGGTCGATAAGAATCTTGGACGCCAGCTGCTGGATTTTGGTCGGCATGGTAGCCGAGAACATCAGTGTCTGGCGCTCGCGGGGCAACTGGCGCTCAATCTGGAAAATATCGTCGCTGAAACCCATATCCAACATACGGTCGGCCTCGTCCAGGATGAAGTGGGTCACGTGCGAGAGGTCGACATATCCCATCTTCATGTGCGCCAACAGTCGTCCCGGGGTGGCAATGATAACGTCGGCGCCTGATTTGAGCGCCTTCTGCTGCTGGGCGAAATCCTTGCCGTCCGAGCCGCCGTGGATGGCTATGCTGCTGACGGGCAGATAGTAAGAGAAGCCCTCCATCTGGCGGTCAATCTGCTTGGCCAGCTCATGGGTGGGCACCATCACGACGCACTTCACCGTGTTGTCGCTCTGATAAGATGCTATGAGGTCGATGACCGGCAGCAGGTATGCGGCGGTCTTGCCCGTACCGGTCTGGGCCACGGCTATCAGATCATGGCCGTCAAGGACCACATCGATGGCTTTCTCCTGAATGGGAGTACACTCGCTGAATTGCATTGCGTCGAGTGCGTCAAGCACATCGTCGCTCAGTCCGGTTTCTTCAAATTTCATATTAGTATGTAGATATTGGAGCCCTGTAATGCCTGTAATTAAGGACACAAAGGTACGAAAAAAATTTGAACATATAATTAAATAGGTTGTTATAGCTTAAGATTTGGTGCGGAATAGGACAAAATGTCAGTCCGCGTGTCACATTTTTCAGTTTGGCACAGTTTTCGCAATAAAAGACCATGGAATACATAAAACAAACTAAAATACATATAATCCACTATGAAACTCAAACCACTTGCTGACCGTGTCATCATCCGGCCCACAGCCGCCGAGGAGGTAACCGCTTCCGGCATCATCATCCCTGATTCAGCCAAAGAGAAACCCCTGCGCGGAACTGTAGTGGCTGTCGGCAACGGCACTAAAGACGAAGAAATGGTAATCAAAGAGGGCGACGAAGTGCTCTACGGTAAATACGCCGGCACCGAAATCGACCTCAACGGCGAAAAGGTGCTCATCATGCGCCAGAACGAAGTTCTCGCAGTCGTCGTAAAATAATCAACCTCCCTCCACATATATAAATATACCCCAAAATGGCAAAAGAAATCAAATTCAATACCTCGGCACGCGAGGAACTCAAGGCCGGCGTTGACGCCCTGGCCGATGCTGTCAAAGTAACCCTCGGCCCTAAAGGCCGCAACGTCATCATCGAGAAGAAATTCGGCGCACCCCACATCACCAAGGACGGCGTCAGCGTAGCCCGCGAAGTAGAGCTCGAAGACCCCTTCCGGAACATGGGCGCACAGTTGGTTAAGGAAGTAGCTTCCAAGACCGGTGACGACGCCGGCGACGGTACAACCACCGCCACCGTCCTGGCTCAGGCCATCATCAACGTAGGTCTCAAGAACGTAACCGCAGGCGCCAACCCCATGGACCTCAAACGCGGTATCGACAAGGCCGTTGCAGCCGTAGTGGCCGGCATCAAGGACATGTCCGAGGAAGTCGGCGACGACTATAAGAAAATCGAAGACGTGGCCCGCGTATCCGCCAACAACGACGATACCATCGGCCGCCTCATCGCCGAAGCCATGGAGAAGGCCGGCAGCGAAGGCGTCATCACCGTCGACGAGGCCAAAGGCACCGAAACGACCATCGAAGTCGTTGAAGGCATGCAGTTTGACCGCGGCTACATCTCGCCCTACTTCGTAACCGACGGCGAGAAGATGGAATGCACCATGGACAGCCCCCTGCTGCTCATCTACGATAAGAAAGTATCCAACCTGCAGGACATCCTGCCCATCCTGGAACAGACCTCCAAGAGCGGCCAGCCCCTGCTCATCATCGCCGAGGACGTCGACCAGGAAGCCCTGGCAACCCTCGTTGTCAACCGTCTGCGCGGCACACTGAAAATTTGCGCCGTCAAGGCTCCCGGTTTCGGCGACCGCCGCAAGGAAATGCTTGAGGATATCGCCGTGCTCACCGGCGGTACCGTAATCTCGGCCGACAAGGGCATGCAGCTCTCCACCGCCACCATGCAGGACCTCGGCCACGCCAACAAGGTGACCGTCACCAAGGAGAACACCACCATCGTCAACGGCGACGGCGACAAGGCAGCCATCGCAGCCCGTGTGGCCCAGATCAAGGCCCAGATAGCCCAGACCACCAGCGACTACGACCGCGAGAAACTCCAGGAACGTCTGGCCAAGCTGGCCGGCGGCGTAGCAGTGCTCCACATCGGCGCACCCAGCGAGGTTGAGATGAAGGAGAAGAAGGACCGCGTGGACGACGCCCTGAGCGCAACCCGCGCAGCCATCGCCGAAGGCATCGTCCCCGGCGGCGGCGTGGCCTACATCCGCTGCCTCGGCCTGATTGACAACGTCAAGGGCGCCAACGACGACGAGCAGACCGGTATCGAAATCATCCGTCGCGCCATCGAGGAACCCCTGCGCCAGATTGCCAACAACGCCGGCGTGGAAGGTGCCGTAGTAGTTCAGAAGGTGAGCGAAGGCAAGGCCGACTTCGGCTATAACGCCCGCACCGATACATATGAGAACCTGCTGGCGGCCGGTGTCATCGACCCCGCCAAGGTAACCCGCGTGGCCCTGGAGAACGCCGCCTCGATTGCCGGCATGTTCCTGACCACCGAGTGCGTCATCGCCGAGAAGAAAGAAGACAACCCCGCCCCCGCAATGCCCGCCGGCGGCATGGGCGGCATGGGTATGATGTAAAAAATATCCCCCAAGATAAAAAAATCGCCCTCCGCGCACCGCGGAGGGCGATTTTTTTGGCTAATTGGACTAATTGGAGGTTATTTCTGTCAGGGCATGGTTGAGACGGGGGATGGGGTTGGCGTAGTGGTTGCCGGGGACAATGTCGTAGCGGACGCGGATGCCGGCGTCGTGCAGCAGGGTGACAATCTCCTGCGTGTCGGCGCCGACGGTGTTGAAGGCCTTTACGGGCGAGTGTGATTCCTGCCGGCCCAGCAGGAAGTAAGCCTTGCCGGTCTTGGCAGGCAGGGGGCGGCTCTTGAGCCAGTCCACAAAGCCTTCGTACCAGAACGAGCCTGACAGCGAGGCGATGTTGGCGAATGTGTCGCACTCAATCCACTGCCACAGGGCGAACAGTCCGGACATCGACACGCCCGTAAGTGTGCGCTCGGGTGCCTCGGTGCCATAGCCCAGGGCGCTCTCGATACGCGGAATTACGGTGTCCTGCAGCAGCTGCAGGAAGGCGGGCGATTGTCCGCGGAAGTCTTCGCTACCGGCCGGAACTCCCTTGGCCGGCCACGGGCTGAACACGCTCTCCCAGTCCATGCCGGTTATCACCACGATATCGGCGCCGAAATGCCGCGCGGCCGGCTCGATCCACTGCGCGAGCGCGTCCATCGGGTAGAGTATGTATATGATTTTGCCGCTGCTCTGCGCCGGGCAGTAAAGGCATTGCATGCCGTTGATTTCAATTTTTCTGACCATAGTATTTCATCATGTCGGGCATCGGGCCGAAACCCGACGACAAATATAAGGATTTTCCCCGATCCGTGGTCTCAAGATATATCTTTCCGCAGTGGCGGGCGCGGGCCTCCTCCACCAGCCGGGCCACAATGCTGTGGCCGATGCCGCGGTTGCGGAACGGGGCGCGGACGTAGATGTTCATCAGGTAGGCGCAGCGCCCCCCGGGATTGTCGGGCGAGGGCAGCTCGTCGGTAAAGCACACGGCGCCGCATCCGCAGTCCTCGCCGTCACATTCGGCCACGAAAGCCAGATGCGAGCCGTCGGCTATGTGCGCGCGGTAGTACTGCCGGTCGGCCACCAGCAGGCGGGGCGACGGCTCCGTGCCGAATACGTTGCGGATCACCTCGGCACGCCAGTGCATCAGGGTGGGCAGGGCCGTTATCTGTCTGAGCGTTACCTCCATCACACGCGGCCCTCCTTCATGACCACGGGCAGGGCGGCTGTCTTGACCTTGCCGCGGCGGGTTATGGGTATCTCGTTGAGTTTCACGAAGTATTCCGGCACCATATAGTCGCTGAGCTGCGCCGAGAGCCATGTCTTGACGTCGTGCAGCGTGCAGCCCTTGCCGGGCATGATATAGGCCACAAGGTAGTGCAGGCCGTTGTCGTCCTGAAAGGCGCGGACTATGCCGCGTTCCACGCAGGGGCAGGTGTTGAGCACGTTTTCAACCTCCTCGGGCTCGACGCGGCGGCCGTCAATCATCACCTGGTCGTCGCGGCGGCGCAGGAAGACCAGATTGCCGTCCGGCAGCTCGTAGCCCAGGTCGCCGCTGCGGTACATGCGCCGCCCGTCGGGCAGGGTGACGAAGTTTTTCTGCTCGGGCGGGTTGCCCAGGTACCCGCGGCTGACGCCCTCGCCCAGGATGCAGATTTCGCCCGTCTGTCCGCGGGGCACCTCGCGCAGATTCCGGTTCAGGATGCGTACCTCGACGCCCCGTACAGCCTTGCCCACGGGGTAGGTGCCGTCGGCCAGCGGCTCGGCGTTGTCCACGCGGAAATAATTGGAGCAGACCGTCGTTTCGGACGGCCCGTAAGTGTTGTAAATCTTGATTCCGCGACCGCGCAGATTGGTGATATAGCCGGCGCGGATAACATCGCCGCCGCTGATTATCAGACGGATACCCGGCGGAATCTGCGGCAGTTTGTTCATTTCGGCCAGCAGGTAGGGGAAGCCGTCGATTATCGTCACGCCGTGGCGGGCAGCGAAGTTCATCAGCCCCGGCAGAGGGCCGTCATGCACCGCCGCCGACGGGATGCACACGGCGGCGCCGTAGAGCAGCGTGGCAAAGACCTCCTCAACGAAGATATCGAACGAGCAGACGGAATATTGCAGCATGACGTCGCCCGGCCCGATGCCGAATTCGGCGTGGAAGGCCTCGGTGTAGTTCACCACCGAGTGGTTCTCGACCACCACGCCCTTGGGCCGCCCCGATGTGCCGGACGTATACAGCACGTAGGCCACGCCGTCGGGGCGCGAGCGGTCAGGCATCGCGGTCGGGGCTTCCGGCAGGTCGCGGCAGTAGTCGTCGGTGATGACAAGGTCTGCCCCGGCTGTGTGCATCATGTATCTGATGCGTTCGGCGGGCAGCGAGGGCTCGGCCGGGATCTATCCGGCGCCGCTTTTGAGCACCGCCAGCATGGCGGCAATCTGCTCGGCGCCATGGCTCATGACTATTCCTATGAATTCAGGCTTGGCGGCGTAGAAGCGCGCCATTATGCGGTCGGCAAGACCGTCGAGTTGCGCATAGCTCAGCGTGCGGTCGTCCTCGATGATGGCCGGAGCTTCAGGCCGGTCGGAAACGACCTCGCGGAAGCGCGAATATATGGTTCTGCTGTTCATACCTGTGTAAGTTTAAGCGAGTTATGACAGATAAACTCCAATCGATGCTATGATCAGGCCGACAAGCTGCGCCACAAGGATGTAGCCGCGGCGTGTGCGGTACTGTGCCTTCCATTCGGCCAGGCGCAGCGGCATGTCCTTGACAGCCTGCTGTTTCCGCCATTCCCTGATGGCGAAAACCAATAGCTCCACAGTGGCGCCCAAGGCAATTACAATGCCGGCTATGAATATTATATGTCCCATATATGACGAACACCCCGGGCCGCCCTATGGTTCACGGCGGCAGACGGCGTCAGGCCAGGTAGAAGGCGCGGGTGTCGGTGCGGCCTTGCGAGGTGTTGCGGATACGCAGGGTTACAAGGCCAGTCAGGCTTCCGTTGTCGTGCCTGATGCGGGTCAGAAGGTCGGCAAAACCGGTGAAACTGTCGGAGCAGATGTTGCAGATTTCACGACCGTGATGGATTGCGGTGGCGAAGATGGTATCGCCGGGAGAGAAGATGCTCATTGTCAGTGAATTTTTATGATTATACTGCAAAGTTACGCCCGTGCATGTGCCAAAACCTTACACATGTGTGCTAACTCATGTTAAAACCGGCGTAGGGGCGTTTTTTTGGCGGCCTGTAAAATAATACCGCCCGCCCTCCGTTATATTTATGTTGTCTTGCGCTCGCCCCCGGCGGGCCGGTCACAGCTTGTAATGGGAAGACATTCGCATAAATATAAGACATACAGCCCACTGTCGTGGCTCAGGCTGTCGGTGCCCCCGGTACTGGCAGCCTTGGCCGTGCTTATCCCGCTGCTGACTTCCGGGCAATATTACAAGCCTGAAATCACTCCTCCGCCCCCGGCCGGCTATCCCGACCCGCTTGTCATGGCGGCTGATTCCATAATGATGCCTTTCGGGGCGCAGCAGACTGTCCCTCAGACATATGAGGACCTGATGCGCGACGAGGTGGCCTACGACCTGTCCACCCCGTCGAACATCCGCACCGAGGCCGAGTACGACCCTGCTACGGGCTGCTATGTGGTGCGCACGCGCATGGGCGACTATGACATCGCCACGCCCTTCATGCTCTCGGCCCGGCAGTACAACGACTGGCAGTTGCGCCGCTCCATGCAGGAGTACTACCGCGAGCGCAATCTGGCCCAGGTGACCGAGGGCGACAAGCAGCCCTTCAACATCCTGGACATGAACTTCGCCCTGGGTCCCCTGGAGAAGATTTTCGGCCCCGGCGGCGTGTCGCTGCGCACCCAGGGCTCGGTGCAGATTTCAACGGGCATCAAGAGCAACTTTACCGACAACCCCTCGCTGTCGCTCAATGCGCGGCGTAAGACCTACTTTGACTTCGATCAGAAAATCCAGGCCACCATCACGGCCGGGGTGGGCGACCGCATGAAGTTCAACATGACCTACAACACGGACGCCACCTTTGATTTCGACTCGCAGAACCTCAAGTTGGCCTATGAGGGCCAGGAGGACGATATCGTCAAGAACATCGAGGCCGGCAACGTGTCCATGACCACCGGCTCGTCGCTCATCCGCGGCTCCACGGCCCTGTTCGGCCTCAAGGCCAAGCTGCAGTTCGGCAAGCTGACCGTCACGGGTCTGGTGTCGCAACAGAACTCGGAGAGCCGCACCGTCAACACCAAGGGCGGCGCCCAGACCACCAAATTCGAGGTCAACGCCGACCAGTACGACCAGAACCGCCACTACTTCCTGTCGCAGTACTTCCGCGAGCACTACGACGACTTTGCCTCGCGCCTGCCCTTCGTATCGTCAGGCATAAAAATCACCCGCATCGAGGTGTGGGTGACCAACAAGAGCGGCAAGTACGACCAGTCGCGCAACCTGGTAGCCTTCCAGGACCTGGGCGAGAACTCGCATCTGAGCAACAACTACTGGCAGCCCAACGCCGCCCAGGCCGTCCCGGCCAACACATCGAACAACCTGCTGGAGGTCATCAAGACCGACTACCCCGGCGCTCGCAACATCAACACCGTATCACAGGCCCTGGAGCCGCTGTCGGCCTACGGCATAGTGGGCGGCACGGCATATGAGAAGGTGGAGAGCGCCCGCCTGCTCACCACCAACGAGTACACCCTCAACTCCTCCCTGGGCTACATCTCCATCAAGAGCGCCCTGAACGCCGACGAGGTGCTGGGTGTGGCCTTTGAATACACCTACAACGGCCAGGTTTATCAGGTGGGAGAGTTCTCGTCCGACATCACCACCACCGACCAGTCGCTCTACGTCAAGATGCTCAAGAGCACCACCGCATCGACCGCCGAGCCCATGTGGCGGCTGATGATGAAGAACGTCTACTCCATAGGCGGTTATCAGATACAGTCGCAGAACTTCCGCCTCAACATCAAGTACCTGAGCGACACCACCGGCACGCAGATCAACTATCTGCCCGTGGCCGGACTGAACAACAAGTCGCTGCTGCAGGTGATGAACCTTGACCGCATCGACTCCAACCAGGACAGCAACCCCGACGGCTTCTTCGACTTCATAGACGGCTACACCATCCTGCCCTCGCAGGGCAAGGTCATCTTCCCCGTGGCCGAGCCCTTCGGCCGCCACCTGTGCCGCCAGATCAACAACGACGCCGTGGCCGACAAATACGTCTACGAGGAGCTGTATGACTCCACCATAACCGTGGCGCGCCAGTTCGCCGACAAGAACAAGTTCATCCTGTCAGGCGAGTACCAGGCATCGTCCGGCTCGCAGATCCGACTCAACGCCATGAACGTGCCTCGCGGCTCCGTGATTGTGACCGCCGGCGGCGTCACCCTGCAGGAGAACAGCGATTATACCGTGGACTATGCCATGGGTATAGTCACCATCACCAACCAGAGCATCATCGACTCCGGCCAGAACATCAGCGTCACGCTGGAAAACCAGTCGCTCTTCTCCATGCAGCGCAAGACCCTGCTGGGACTGGACATGCAGTACGCCTTCAACAAGGACCTCAACCTGGGCGCCACCCTGCTGCACTTCTCCGAGAAGGCTCTGACCGAGAAGGTGAACATCGGCGACGAGATAGTCAACAACACCATGGTGGGCTTCAACCTCAGCTACAACAAGGACTTCATGTGGCTGACCAACCTGCTCAACAAGATACCCACCGTCACGGCTACCCAGCCCTCGCACATCAGCCTTACGGCCGAGTACGCCCAGCTGCTGCCCCACGCGCAGAAGCCCGGCTCGAACCGCGGCTCGTCATATGTCGACGACTTCGAGTCGACCCAGACGGGCATCGACCTGCGCTCGCCCTACGCATGGTCATTGGCCTCGACGCCCTGGGATTCCGGCCGCGACGCACTCTTCCCCGAGGCCGGCCTGAGCAACAACGTGGACTACGGCAAGAACCGCGCCCTGCTCAACTGGTACTACATTGACCGCATGTTCACGTCGCGCAACTCATCGCTCGCCCCGGGCTACATCAAGAACGACCTTGACCAGCTCTCCAACCCCTACGTCCGCGAGGTGACATCATTTGAGATTTTCCCCGGCCGCGACCTCAGCTACGGCGAGTCCAACACCATCCAGACGCTCAACCTCTCCTTCTATCCCACGGAGCGCGGCCCCTACAACCTGGACGCCGACAACATTGACGACCAGGGTAACCTGATGTTCCCCGAGAAGCGCTGGGGCGGCATCATGCGCAAGTTGGAGAACACCAACTTTGAGCAGAGCAACATCGAGTACGTGCAGTTCTGGCTGATGAACCCCTTCCTGGACCCGCAGAACCCCAACTACGAGGGTGGCGATCTCTACCTCAACTTCGGCGAAATCTCCGAGGACATCCTCAAGGACGGCCTCAAGAGCTACGAGAACGGCATACCCTACGACGGCAACGACCAGTTCCTGGAGGAGACCGTCTGGGGCCGCGTATCCAAGCAGAACTCCCTCACCTACTCATTTGACAACGCCGAGGGCGCCCGCAAGGCCCAGGACGTGGGTCTGGACGGTCTGTCCAACACTGACGAGTTTGAATTCCCCACGTACAGCGAATACCTCAACCGCCTGCGCACACGCCTGGCCCCCGACGCCGTGGAGCGCATGCAGGCCGACCCCTTCTCGCCCCTGAACGACCCCGCCGGCGACAACTACCACTTCTACCGCGGCTACGACTACGACAACGAGCGCCTGGGCATCTTGGACCGCTACAAGCGCTACAACGGCGTGGAAGGCAACTCGCTCTCGCCCGAGGACACTGACGACCCCCTCTACCAGACCTCACGCGCCACTCCCGACGTTGAGGACATCAACCAAGACAACACCCTCAACGAATACGAGCGCTACTTCCAGTACCGCGTGTCCATCCGCCCCGAGGACCTGGTGGTGGGCAAGAACTTCATCACCGACAAGCAAGTGTCTGTGGTGCGCACCCGCAACGACTCCAACCAGACCGTCGAGTGGTACCAGTTCAAGATACCCCTGAGCGAGTATGAGAAGGCCGTAGGCTCCATCAAGGACCTCTCCACCGTGCGCTTCATGCGCATGTTCATGACCGGATTCCGCAAAGTCACCCACCTGCGTTTCGCCACCCTTGAACTGGTGCGCGGCGAGTGGCGCCCCTACGATTTCAACCTCAACAACCGAGGCGACTCGCCCGCCGAGGGTCAGCTGGATATCTCCGTGGTCAACATCGAGGAGAATGCCGGCCGCGAGCCCGTCAACTACGTGCTGCCCCCCGGCGTGACACGTATATCCGACCCCGGCCAGAGCCAGATTGTGCAGCTCAACGAGCAGTCCATGTCGCTCAAGGTCATGGGCCTGCAGCCCGGCGACGCCCGCGCCGTCTACCGCAACACGCAGCACGACCTGCGCAACTACAAGCGCATGCAGATGTGGATTCACGCCGAGAGCCTCATCGACGACGTCACCAACCTGCGCTCGGGCGACCTCACCCTGTTCCTGCGCCTGGGTACAGACGTGAAGAACAACTACTACGAGTATGAGATACCCCTCTCGCTCACGCCCCACGGCCGGTACAAGAACGACAATCCCGCCGACCGCGCCCAGGTTTGGCCCGCCGTCAACTTCATGGACTTTGACCTGCAGAGCCTTGTCGACCTCAAACTGCAGCGCAACGCCGCCAAGCGCGACGAGCAGGCCGGCGTGGGATTCGGCACCCTCTACACCGCCCGCGACCCCGACAACGAGCGCAATACCATAGCCGTGCTGGGCAACCCCACGCTGAGCGATGTCCGCGTGATGATGGTGGGCGTGCGTAACCGCGCCTCCTCCGTGCGCGACGGTATTGTGTGGGTCAACGAGCTCAAAGTCACCGATTTCAATGAGTCCGGCGGCTGGGCTGCCAAGGCCAACGCCACCGTCAACCTCTCGGACATCGCCACCCTCAACGTAGGCGCACACATAGAGACCGCCGGATTCGGCGGCGTGGACCAGAGCCTCAACGAGCGCCGCCTGGACGACTACCACCAGTACAACTTCGCCATTCAGGCCGACCTGGGCCGCTTCCTGCCCGCCGGCGCCAAGCTCCGCGCGCCCATCTACTACTCGGTGTCCAAGGAGACTACATCGCCCAAGTACAACCCCCTGGACCAGGACGTGCTGCTCAAGGACGCCCTGGACAACTGCGCCACCAAGGCTGAGCGCGACTCCATCAACGACTATGCCGTGGACCGCATGACGGTGCAGAACTTCTCGCTCTCCGGCGTCAAGTTCGACGTCCAGTCCAAGAACCCCATGCCCTGGGACCCGGCCAACTTCACCGTCAACTTCTCGTTCAACAAACAGACCCGCAACAATCCCACCACCGAATACGAGTACACCAACGACTACCGCGGTTCGCTGGCCTACTCCTACTCGCCCTTCATCCGAGGTCTCAAACCCTTCAGTTGGCTGAAGAGCAAGAACAAGAACCTCAAGTTCCTGCGCGAATGGGAGCTGCAGTGGCTGCCCAACAATATCTCGTTCCTGACCAACATGAGCCGCTACTACTTTGAGCAGCAGGTGCGCTCGGAGACCGACCAGATGTTCCAGCTGCCCGTATCGGTGAGCAAGAACTTCCTGTGGGACCGCCAGTTGTCGCTAACATGGAACATCACCAAGAGCCTGCAGCTATCGTTCAACTCCAACACCTCGGCACGCATCGAGGAGACCATGGGCGCCGTCAACCGCAAACTCTTCCCCGACAAATACCGCGAGTGGAAGGACACCGTATGGCAGTCCATCCTTTCGATGGGCACACCCTGGAGCTACAACCAGACCTTCACCGGCCAGTACAAGGCACCCTTCTCGCGCATCCCCGTGCTTGACTTCCTGTCCGGCTCGGTGAGCTACAACGCCACCTACCGCTGGGACCGCGGCGCATCCGTCGACGGCATCCGCCTGGGCAATACCATCGCCAGCCAGGCCACATGGAACGCCGACGGCCGCATCAACTTCGAGACCTTCTACAACAAGATTCCCCTGCTTAAGGAGGTGACCAAGCGCTTCGCCAACACCCGCAAGACCAACACCCGCGAGCGCAAGCCGCGCAAATTCGAGCGCTCCTACAAGCTCAACCCCGATACAACGCTCACCATCAAGCACAACCTGCGCACGTCCAAGATTAAAGTCACCGCCACCACCGGCCCTGACAGCATACCATTCACCGTCCGCACCCGCGTCAAAGACAATAACACCATCGAGGTCCTCACGCAGGGCGACCAGAACGTCAACTTCCGCATCGTCGAGGTGCTAAAGGAACAGAAGAGCGTCCTGCGCAATATCGGCGAGTACGCCCTGCGCCTGGTGCTCTCGCCCCGCAACGCCTCCATCCGCTACCGCCGCTCGCGCACCATCACCATGCCCCTGTTCCGCCCCGACATCGGCAACGTATTCGGCCAGACACGCTCATACGGCCCCATGGCCCCCGGTCTGGGATTCGCCTTCGGCTTCGAGGACGAGTCGTTCCTGCAGAAAGCCATGGACCGCGGCTGGCTCATCACCGACGACGGACAGACATCGCCCGCCGTATTCTCGCGCACCAACGAACTCAACATCGAGGCCGCCTTTGAGGTGGCCAAGGGCCTCAAGATACAGATCAACATGAACCGCACCGACAACCGCACCTCGCAGGTACAGTTCATGTACGCCGACGCCCCCACGGCCTATGCCGGCTCATTCACCATGACCGGCTGCGCCATCGGCACCGCCCTGCGCGGCTCCAAGGCCGACGACGGCTACGCCAGCGCACCCTTCACGCAGTTCCTGGGCAACATCGAGGCCGTGCGTCACCGCATCGAGGCCCGCTATGCCGGCCTTAACTATCCCACTACAGGCTTCATGCGCGACCTGCCCCAGGCCGGCGCGCCCTTCGACCCCTCGTTAGCCCCCGTCAGCGCCACCAGCTCCGATGTTCTCATTCCCGCCTTCGTGGCAGCATACACAGGCAAGTCCGTTGCCAAACAATGGCTGTCGCCCTTCCCCTCATTCTCCGCAGTCCTGCCCAACTGGCGCGTCACGTACGACGGCCTGCTCAACCTGGGCAACATGCGTCAGATATTCAAATCATTCACCCTCACACACGCCTACCAGTGCACCTACTCAGTAGGCTCATACAGCTCGTACCTCAACTGGGTGGCCGCCGACGGCGAGCTCGGCTTCACCCCTGACGCCCTCACCGGCCTGCCGCAGCCCTCGTCGCCCTTCAACATCTCCTCCGTGGCCATAACCGAACGCTTCGCGCCCCTGATCGGCTTCAACGCCACCCTGCGCAACGAACTCCGCTTCAACGCCGAATACCGCGACCAGCGCACCCTCACGCTCAACAGCGCCGCCGGCCAGGTAGTCGAGGCCACATCCCGCGGACTCAAATTCGGCCTGGGCTACAAGATAGTCGGCTTCAACACCGTGCTCAAACTCAAAGGCTCACAACAGGGCATCAGCAACGACCTCACAGTCAACGCCGAAGTCGGCCTGCAACACAACCAGGCCCTGATACGCCGCATCGAGACCGCCTACACCCAGCCCACATCCGGCACCAATACATTCAACATCAACTTCACCGCCTCCTACATCCTGAGCCGCCGCATCACCCTGTCGGCCTACTTCGACCACCAGGTCAACTCCCCCATCGTCACCACCTCCTCCTATCCCACCACCAGCACCTCCTACGGCCTCTCCATGAACCTCTCCCTCGCCCGCTGACGGCCCGGTGTAGGGCCGCGGCATGCCGCGGCCACGCCGCAACGTCTCCGGCGCAATGTATTCGCCGCTACCGGCGGCCGGTCAATCTACTGTCGACCACCAGAAGCGGAAAAGGTTGCGGCGGTGTTTGCCGCGGGCTGCGGCTTTGGCATCGGCGATTTGTTTGAGCTCTTCATATTCCGTTCTGAGCGCAGATTCCCGCGCACGCAGTTCCTGAAGTTCGTCGCTGAGGGTTTTCTGTCGGCTGCCGCCGTCGTGTAACACTACCGACATGTCGCGGCTTAGCTTTTGGAGCGACTGATCCGTTTCTTTCCGGAGAGCTGCGGTTTTCCGCTCGTATTGGTCACGCAAGTTACGCTCCTCGTTTTCAAAACGGGTCACGACCGCGTCCGAGCGCCGTTGCTGTTGCTCCTTATATGCTTGGAATGAGGCTTTTAAGGCTGCCAGATATTCTTTGTAATGTTCCATGGCTGAGAGGGTGTCAGTTGGCGCGTGTACGTTCAATCAGGTCGGCCAGCGCCTCGATGTTGCGGGTGACGTAGGGGAGGTCTTCCTCCTCAATCATGCGTATGAGGTTCCCGATGGACTCGGTGTTGCGCAGCTGGTAGGTATCGGCGTAATTATCAGCTATCTGTACTGTCAGCCCGGATTCGCGCAGGCCGTTGACCGCTGAATTGTATCCGGCGGAGAGTTCGGCCAACCGATCCTTGAATTGTATCAGCGATGCTCTGAGCCCTTCCAAGGCTTGCATTTGACGTTCTAAATCTTGCATTTCGGTGGTTTTTAGAATGTTATCTTGACTTGCGGCTTGCCAAAAATGCTGCGAGGTAATCGGCGTGGATGTCGCGTTGGTTCTGCGGCTGGCCATCGGCATCTTTTTTGGTCTGTATGGCGGCGCTTTCCTTTATGCGGTGGGTTGCGGCGCGGAAACTTTCGGCTTTGCTGCCCACCGGAGTGGCAGCCCCGGCCACCTCTCGGGCCGAGTTGAAGCCTTCAATCAGGCGGTTAATCCACGGTAGGTCAATCTGTTCGATGCTCTCGATGAAGGCGGTGACGTGAGCCGTGGTCTGCGGCACGTTCAGGCTGCCGAGCCGTTCGTACATCTGCACGGACAGCCCGTTTTCGCGGCTGGAATCGACAGCCGCGCGGTACGATGCCTTATAGCTGTTCAAGGATTCCACCAGGGCCAGCACGGTGGCTTTCAATCTATTCAGATTCTCAATCTGTATGTCATAATCCTGTGTCATGTTCAATCGTCGTCTTTTGAATCGGGCATGAAGAACCCGATAACTTTCAGGATAAAGCCTACAAGCAGGAATACGCCTACAATCAGGATTCCCGCCGTGCACAGAATTCCCCAGAAGATGCGCCAGGTAATCATCCAGCCTATGGCGCGGCTGTCGTTCTTGATTTGGGCGGTATACCTGACAATTTCATCCTTCATCACTTCGATATTCTCACGGGCCTGACGGATATTGTTCTGCAGGTGGCCTTTGGCACCGTTTGACTTGGCTTTGGCTGACCGCAATTTGCTTTCCTCATCCTGAAGCCTTGATTTATGCTGCTGTTGAGCGGCGAGATATTTCCGTTCAAGCTCGGCCGACAGTCGCTCGAGTTCGAGCCGGCGTGTTTCGGGGTACCGCTTGATTTCCTCGTCAAGCGCGGCCGAGGCCGGTATTGCCAGCGGGATGTCCAACATCCGGGTCACTCTGTTGGATACCTCTCCGCCTATGACATATGTTGGCTGTGTACTCATGGTTTCTGATCAAAGTCGTTAATGTAAACTTTCAGCTTGACGATTTCGCCGTTGTCGCCTATGCGCATGTTGGCCAGATAACGGGCGTTCTCGCCCAGTTGCAGACGTTCGTCATGCCCGGCGCCGAAAATGCGGAAACCGCTGCCGCCGCCAACTTCGATTTTGACTTCAAACTCCGGCAGAAGTTCGTGCAGGTCAAGTATCTGTGTCAGACTGTTGTACGACGGTGCGTATACTATAGTGTGGATGCCGAATGTGGGGCCGTCACGCAGAATTTCGTTCAGTCGCCGGGCAAGCTCGGGCTTGTTGTATCCCTGTTTGCGTAGAGGTCGGATGTTGTAGATGTCGTTCAGTATCAGCACGGTGCGTTTGCCGGCGGCGCGTTCCTGAATCCGCTTGGTCAGCTCGGCGTACACCGCCTCAATCATGTCCTGAATATTCATATCCAACTCGTCGACGAATACACAGTCGTCCGAGTCTGCGAATGCCTCCCGCAGCTTGCCGTAGCACGGGCTGTCGACATTGGTCTTGTCGGCGATGAATACGTAGATGTCAGGCTTGGACTGGTCGAGAATCTGCCGTACCGAATGTGTCATGATTGACATTGCCGATGCCTCGTCGGCGCCCGCAATGAGGATGTTCGACCCGTTCTGGCGGCGCAGACGGTATGAAACATGGCTCTCGCTGAGCAGGGCAGGCTCGCCCACAAAGACGGTACAGAAGCTGTCGTTGCGCTCCTTGTAACGCTCCAGGTCGGGGTTGTCGCTGATTTCGGCCCGGCTCGAACCGTCGTAGAAGAACCGTTTGTACGGCGCCGGCTCGCCGTTATAGCGTCTGACGGCCCGCTCATGGATAGTATCGACCAGCCTGACAAGGTCTTCGCGCCCTACGAAGGCCGTCCGGAACAGGACATTACCCTCGGTGAATCCGGCAAGGGCGTTGTATACGGCCTGTCCGGGGCGGTTAAGCGCCGTATAGGGCACGTTATTATTGTCTGACAGGAAGCGGGCGCAATCAGTCTGCGTGTTAAGGTGCATCACGATTCTCAATGCCAGGCTCTGCTGCACGGCTCCCATATTGACATTGGTCAGGCTCTGTGTGGACAGTATGAGGTTGATGCCGAAACTGCGGCCGCGGCGCCCGACATCTTCCAGCGCGGCCGATACGAAATTGGCCGTCCGCGTGTCGCCGTCCAACAGCTTCTGGAATTCGTCGATAATGACCAGCATGCGCGGCATGTGTTGCGGCGACCGGCGGTTGTACGATTCTATACCTTCAACCCCGGCGGCGCGGAACACCTCGCCTCGACGGCGGATTTCCTCGTTGATGAACCGGAACACCGAGCAGCCGTATTCGCGCTCGGACTGCACGGAGAGCACGCGCGCGTGCGGCAGCCGCTCATACACCTTGAACTCCGTGCCCTCCTTATAGTCCAGCAGGATAAGCTGGACCTCCTCAGGCGAGTAGCGCCAGGCCGTGTTGCATATGATATTGTGCAGCAGCACGGATTTGCCCGAACCGGTCGAGCCGCCAATAAGCACGTGGCACGTGTCGGCCGACAAATCGAAATATTGCACCGTCGTGACATTCTGCTTGCCTATCGGAACCCGTATACCCGCCGAGGCGTCGCCCTGCCAGAATTCGGACGACTTCATTTCAGACATCATGTCAATCCTTACCTCATCGGCCTTGTCAAGTTCCTCCTTGACCCGTGCATACAGCTTGTCTAGATAGTTCTCGCCGGGCACATGTGAGGCTATTCTGAACGGGAACAGATTGTATACCTCCTTGTCGGGGATGTTATGCCACAGAAACTTATCGTCTTCGTAATACACAATGTCGGCCGCATGGCTCAGCACGTTGGCGGCTTCACGGTCGGCCATGGACTTGCCGTAGCGGTCGGCTGCATAGGATATGAACGTGAACACACCCGCCTGCGGGCCCGACCGGGCTAAGCGGCAGATGCGTTGGCACTGGTCCTGACTGAGCCCTTCGGGGTAATTGGTCAGGAACAGGAAATAATACGGTTCGGCGGCCTCGCCTGCATCGGCGTTGTATCTTGTCAGCGTCGAGCCGGCGTACTTGGTGCCCAAGACATTCTGAATCACGTTTATCACGCGGTCCGACAGCTTCTCGAGTGCGCGGTTCAGCTCGCTGCCGGAGGTCAGTATGCGTTCGCCCTTTATCCGCGTGTCCAGATTGGCCAGCGAAATGAGGTTGCGGCCCATTCCCGCGCTGTCGTAGAGCACAAAGCGGCACAAAGTCGGTTTGACGGACGCAAGTATGCGGATGGCGCAGGCCTGCATGAAATCCGTCACCTGCTGCGTATGCGTTCCGTCGTCGGCCACGCATACCGACCCGAAACGTTCTATTGGGATGATGACGGGCAGCTCTCCGTCCTCCTGAAGGCCCGTGGCGTAATCCCCAACATAAAGCCCGTCGCGGAACAGGTCGCCGGCGTGCTGACTGTCGAAGTTCCGGCTGTTGACCACGCCGGCCGCCGACTTTATCCTACTGTATAAATCCATGGTATTGATAAGATTGGCATCGTCCGCAAATTTACAAAAAATACTTAAACCTTCCACCGCCGGCGCAGATAATTAGAGCTTGTTTAATAATAAATGTTGACGGCAGGGTCGCATATCTTGAGCCGATTTTTATCTTGTGACGAAGGAGTGTACTTGATGTACACGACTGAAGAACAAGGCAAAAAGCGGCCAAGATATGCGAGACCACAGTAACTTTTGCTGCAGGAGCCGGCTTATAATTTTTAACATTGTTTGCATCATATATGAACGAAACGTTATCATTTTAAGAGGTAATACTGCATAGCTGCCGTTAACATTTATTTTTAAACAAGCTCTTAATCGTGGGGATTGAAAATGTCAAAAAACTTTCCGGGGGCGGGTGTGTTTTATTTTATATATCATAAAAACTTACCCCTATGAATGACAGATTGACACACGATGAACGTAAGGTGTTGCCTGATTATGTGTACGGCTTGCCTGAACGTCATGAGTATCCTATGCCCGACGCGGCACATGTGCGCGCCGCCGAGGCTTATTTCAGATATTGCCCGGAGGAGCTGAAGCCGAAACTGGCCCGCGCTATCCTTGAAAAGGCGCGGGAGTATGGCGTGGATGTTGAATCGCCCACGGTGCTCAGTTACGCTGAGCATTAGGCTCCGGAAAAATCCTTCTATTATGCGGGGCGCTCACCTATGGCAGGCAAGCGCCCCGTGTTTACGGCCGGCGGTAGGTGGCGAAGGTGTAGCTCAGGCCGCTGCGGGGGTCGGTGAGGGGGCCGTCGGAGTCGGTGAGCTGCCAGGCGGCGGGGTCGAAGGCGGGGAAGTAGGTGTCGGCGTCCGGGTCGTCCGCATGGACGTGGGTCAGCTGCAGGACGTCGGCCCGGGGCATGGCCTGTGTGTAGACCATGCCGCCGCCGATGATGAAGATTTCCGTGCCGGCGGCCATGTCCAGGGCGTCTTCAAGTGTGGGGGCTGTCTCGATGCCGGGGGCGGTGAAGGCGGGGTCGGTGGTCAGCACTATGTTG
>CANQZK010000013.1 GCA_947628285.1 uncultured Muribaculaceae bacterium | reverse complement strand
AAGGACTGGCCGCCCGATAATTCATGCCTAAATGTAATGTCGCCGAGTTGGATATCGTTATCCCGAACTCGCGTTATATGGTGTAACATAAAAGGCACCCCCACACGGAGGTGCCTTTTATGTTACCTGATGGGGTCAGGCTCATGCGGGGGGAAGGATGGCGTCGTTGGGGCAAACGGCGGCGCAGGAACCACATTCGATGCAGGTGTCGGGATCGATGTGATAGATTTCGCCTTCGGAGATTGCTTCAACAGGGCATTCGGGCAGACAGGTGCCGCAAGCCACGCATGAGTCGGTAATTACGTATGCCATGGTTGTTCTGTTTTGGAAGTTAGTTTATAAATTTTGATTGTTTAGCGATGCAAATTTAATCATTATTTTGAATAATCATAGTATCCGCGGCATGAATTTTCTGAAAAAATTGGCTAATTTATGTTCAGACGGCGGCGCGACGGTACAGCAGGATGGCTATGACGGTGTAGAGCAGGTTGGGAATCCACATGGCTACAAGGGGCGATGTCAGGCCGGAGTAGGCGAAGCTCTGGGTGATGGCCATGAACAGGATGTAGCTGAAACTCAGCACCAGACCGATGCCTATGTTGAGGCCCAGGCCGCCCTTGACTTTGCGCGACGACAGAGCCATGCCTATGACGGTGAGGATGAAGGCGGCGGCGCACATGGCGTAGCGGCGTTGGTATTCGACTTCGAAGCTCTGGATGTTGGCAACGCCACGGTTGCGCTGCCGCTCGATGTATTTGGCCAGTTCGGGCGAGGTCATTTTCTCATGGTCGTTCTTGGCGATGAGGAAGTCGCGGGGCTCGAAGGGGATGATGGTGTCGACGGTGCGGCCTTTGGTGATGAACTCGCGGTTGTCGCGGAAGTCGCGTTGCACCCAGTCGTGTAGGCGCCAGGAGTAGAGTGTGTCCCAGGTGATGCGCATGGCTGTGAGGCGGGATGTGAGTTGCTTGTCGGGGTCGAATGAGTCGAGCTGGAAGCGGCTGCCGCTCTTTGAGATGTTGTCGTAGCGGCTCATGTAGGCTATCTGTCCGGGGGCGACCATGAGCATGATGTTGGAGCCGTAGTCGACGCGCTTGTTCTTGACGTAGGTGTTGGTGTAGTCGATGCGTTTGACGTTGGCGGGCGGGATGATGTATGCGCCCATGACCCATGTGCAGGCGGCGATGACCAGCGCCGATAGCATGTAGGGCTGCATGAGGCGCCGGAAGCTGACGCCGGACGAGAGCATGGCGATAATCTCGTTGTGCGAGGCCAGTTTGGAGGTGAAGAATATCACCGCGATGAACACGAACAGGGGCGAGAACTGGTTGGCGAAGTAGGGCAGGAAGTTGATGAAGTAATCGACCAGCGTGGCTTTGAAGGGCGCCTTGAGGAAGGCGTCGAATTTCTCGTTGACGTCAAACATGACGACAATGGCCAGCAGCAGGGCAATGGCGAAGATGTACGTGCCCAGGAATTTGCGGATTATGTAGCGGTCGATTATCTTGAACATGGGGTCAGAGTCGGCGTGATAGTTTTTGGACCATTTCGGCTTTCCAGGCGGGGAAGTCGCCGTCGATTATGTGGCGGCGTGCCTCGCCCACCAGCCACAGGTAGAAGGCCAGGTTGTGGATGGAGGCTATCTGCATGGCCAGGATTTCGCCGGCGATGAACAGGTGACGCAGGTAGGCGCGTGAGTATACGCGGTCCACCAGGCAGGGGCTGTCGGCCCAGATGGGGCTGAAGTCGTCGGCCCACTTGAGGTTGCGCATGTTCATGGTGCCCTCGGGGGTGAAGAGCATGCCGTTGCGGCCGTTGCGGGTGGGCATGACGCAGTCCATCATGTCGACGCCGCGGTCGATGGCCTCAAGGATGTTGACGGGTGTGCCCACGCCCATGAGGTAGCGGGGGCGGTCGGCGGGCAGGATGTCGTTGACCACCTCAATCATCTCGTACATGACTTCGGTGGGCTCGCCCACGGCCAGGCCGCCGATGGCGTTGCCCTCGGCTCCGAGGTCGGCCACGAACCGGGCTGAGTCGCGCCGCAAGTCGGCGTAGGTGCAGCCCTGGACTATGGGGAAGAAGGCCTGACGGTGGCCGTAGAGGGGCTCGGTGGAGTTGAAGCGGTCCCAGCCGCGCAGCAGCCAGCGCTTGGTCAGTTCGAGCGACTTTTTGGCGTAGGCATAGTCGGACGTGCCCGGGGGACACTCGTCGAGGGCCATCATTATGTCGGAGCCGATTATGCGCTGGATGTCAACGACTTTCTCGGGCGTGAACAGGTGTTTCGAGCCGTCGATGTGGCTGCGGAAGGTGGCGCCCTCCTCGGTGAGCTTGCGGTTGGTGCTGAGCGAGAACACCTGGAAGCCGCCGCTGTCGGTCAGGATGGGACGGTCCCAGCCGTTGAATTTGTGCAGGCCGCCGGCCTTGGCCAGGATGTCCATGCCGGGGCGCAGGTACAGGTGGTAGGTGTTGCCCAGGATAATCTGGGCGTTGACCTGCTCGCGCATCTCGTGCATATGCACGGCCTTGATGGCGCCCACCGTGCCTACGGGCATGAAGATGGGCGTCAGGATGGTGCCGTGGTCGGTGGTGATTACGCCGGCGCGGGCGGCCGTTCCCTGCGGGGTGCTCGTTAACTTGAAATCCATCGCGTCAACCGCATTTGGATGTGCCGCAGGAGGTGCATATCAGGCAGCCTTCCTGGTAGACAAGGGTTTCCTGGCCGCAGTTGGGGCAGCGCTGGCCGGAGGCCTTGGTGCCGTTGGGCAGGTACTTCTTCAGGGCGCGTTCCACGCCCATCTTCCATGTGTTGATGCTCTGGGAGTCCAGCTCCAGACCGCCCACAAGTTTGAGTACCTGGTCGATGGGCATGCCGTAGCGCAGCACGCCGGAGATGAGTTTGGCGTAGTTCCAGTATTCGGGGTTGAACTTGTCTGAGAGGCCCTCGATGGTGGTCTTGTAGCCGCGTTTGTTGACAAACTGGAAGTCGTAGCGCTTGGTGCCGTCGGGGGCGACTGCCTTGATGATTTTGCCGTGGGTGACGGATTTGGGGCAAAAGATGCCGTCCTCGTCGTCGCTCAGACCGGTGAAAATCTCATAGGGCTTTCCGTCCATCAGGCCTACGAAGGCAATCCACTTTTCCTTGTTGTTCTGGAAGCGGACCACGTCGGCCTCGAGCTCGATGGGGCGCTTGGCCACGTGCGGCTCGGGGAAGCCCTGCGCGGGCTGCGGGGCGGACTTGCGGGTCTTTTCCTCCATGGCCACGAGTACGCCCGAGCGGCAGCCGTCGCGGTACACGGTGCAGCCCTTGCAGCCGCTGCGCCATGCCTCGAGGTAGAGTTTGTTGACCACTTCCTCCGATACGTCGGCGGGCAGGTTGATGGTTACGGAGATGGAATGGTCCACCCACTTCTGGATGCGGCCCTGCATGTGCACTTTCTCCAGCCAGTCAATCTCGTTGGCGGTGGCGCCTGCGTAGGGAGACTGTGCCACCAGCCGGTCCAGCTCCTCGGCGGTGTAGTTCTTGGTGGTGTCCAGGCCGGCCACCTTCATCCAGTCGATGAACTTGGGATGGTATACGATGTATTCTTCAAAGGCGTCGCCGGTCTCGTCCACGAAGTCGATGCGCACGTCGGGGTCATTGGGGTTGACCTTGCGGCGGCGCTTGTAGACGGGCATGAACACGGGCTCGATGCCTGAGGTGGTGCGTGTCATCAGTGAGGTGGTGCCGGTGGGGGCTATGGTCAGGCAGGCTATGTTGCGGCGGCCGTACTTCTGCATCTTTCCGGCCAGTTCGGGGTCGGCCTCGGTGAGACGTTTCATGAAGGGGTTGTCCTTCTCGCGCTCGAAATCGAAAATCTCGAATGCGCCGCGGGTGCGGGCCAGGTCGACCGACGAGTTGTAGGCGGCCAGGGCCAGTTCGCGGTGCACGCTTTCGCTGAAGTCGGTGGCTTCCTTGGTGCCGTATTTGAGGCCCATGGCGGCCAGCATGTCGCCCTCGGCGGTGGTGCCAACGCCGGTGCGGCGACCCTTGGCGGTCTTGGCCTTGATTTTGAGCCAGAGGTTGCGCTCGGTGCTCTTGACTTCCTCGGTCTCGGGGTCGGACTCGATTTTGGCCAAAATGGTTTCGATTTTCTCCATTTCCAGGTCGATGATGTCGTCCATCATGCGCTGGGCGCGGGCTATGTGGCGGCGGAAAAGTTCGAAGTCGAATTCGGCTTCCGGCGTGAAGGGGTTCTTGACGTAGCTGAACAGGTTGACAGCCAACAGGCGGCAGCTGTCATAGGGGCAGAGGGGAATCTCGCCACAGGGGTTGGTGGATATGGTACGGAAGCCCAGGTCGGCATAGCAGTCGGGCAGCGACTCGCGGGTGATGGTGTCCCAGAACAGTACGCCGGGCTCGGCCGAGCGCCATGCGTTGTGGATGATTTTGGACCAGATGGCTGCGGCGTCGACTTCCTTTGTCACCAGGGGCGCGTCAGATACCACGGGGAACTGCTGGATGTAGGGTTTGCCCTCGGCGGCGGCCTGCATGAAGGCGTCGTCGATGCGCACCGACACGTTGGCGCCCGTAACCTTGCCCTCGGTCATCTTGGCGTCGATGAAGGCTTCGGAGTCGGGATGCTTGATGGAAACGGTCATCATCAGGGCGCCTCGGCGACCGTCCTGGGCAACCTCGCGGGTGGAGTTGGAGTAGCGCTCCATGAAGGGCACCAGGCCGGTGGATGTCAGGGCCGAGTTCTTGACGGGCATGCCTTTGGGGCGGATGTGGGACAGGTCGTGGCCCACGCCGCCGCGGCGCTTCATCAGCTGCACCTGCTCCTCGTCGATGCGGATTACGCCGCCGTAGGAGTCGGGCGTGCCGTCCAGACCGATGACAAAACAATTGCTGAGCGAGCCCACCTGGTGGTTGTTGCCGATACCGGTCATGGGGCTGCCCTGGGGCACGATGTAGCGGAAATCGCGCAGCAGCTCGAATACCTCGTCGTGCGACATAGGTTCGGGGTACTTCTCTTCGATGCGGACAATTTCCGAGGCGATGCGGTGGTGCATGTCGTCGGGAGTCAGCTCATAGAGACGGCCCTGTGAGTCTTTGAGCGCGTATTTGTTGGCCCACACGCGGGCGGCGAGCTCGTCGCCCCCGAAATACTGTTTCGAGGCTTCGAAAGCCTCTTCGAAAGTGTATGTTTTGTTTTCCATCGGATAGTTATTTTCGAAGCGCAAATTTAATGTAAAATTTTCTGTTTTGGAAAACTTCGTTGCACAAACTTATCTACATCTTGGCCGTTTCTGGAAACTCCGGATATGCAGACACCCCTGCGCCGGGCTGGCGCAGGGGTGTCGATGATGAGGGTTGAACGCGTAGCGTCAGGCTTTCTTGTCGGCTTTCTTGCAGCGACGTTTTGCCTTGGGCTTTTCCTCGGCGGCGGGAGCCTCGGCGGCCGGACGGTTCTTGTGCTCGATGTTGTACTGTTCCAGGTCCTGACGCATCGATTCCTTCTCGCGTGTGAGGGTCTCGATTTCCTGTTCCTGGTTGCGGATGGTCTTGAGCAGGGCGTTGAGCTCTTCGTTGCCGACTGACAGGGGGTACTGTTCATCGACGCGCACCAGGAAGTCGGCCAGCACGTTCATGTAGTTGGTGAATGCCTGGAAGGGGGTCTCGTAGGGGCTGAAAGCGCTTGCGGCGGCTCCGTCGGCAAAGTGCTTGGTGCTCATGTAGTAGAAGTGGTCAGATGCCTGGAGGTAGAGCCAGTCCTGTTTGAGGCGACGGTCTTCGCACAGACGCACGCGCTCGCCGGCTTCGTAGAGTTTGCGCAGGGCTTCCTTCTGGAGCATGTTGCCAAGCCAGGCCGAGCAGTCGCGGGCTTCGTCGGCGGCTGACATGGGGTAGGGAACGGACAGGGTGTCGACGGGTTTGAGTTTGGTGACGGCGTCGGAGGGTGTCCAGAACTCTATGCCGCGTTCGGCGGCGAAGCGGGGCAGCGCTTCAAGGAACTGGAAGATGCCGGTCGATGCGGGCTGCAGGCCGCCGAAGGTGTCCAGGTTCATGCACAGGGTGATGATCTGCTCCTCGGCGGGAGTCGAGGCAATCCAGTCGATGTACTTGTCGGCGGTCAGGGGATATGCGTCCCATGAGGTGTCGGAGAATCGGCGTGCGATGTCGTCGGTGAGCTTGGAGTTCTTGAGCAGCAGTTTCAGTTTGGGAGCCGAAGCGGCGGCGTAAACGTAGTTGGGCGATTTCCAGCCCAGGATGTGCTTGGCGCCTTCGGTGATGCAACCCTTGAAGCCCATGGCCAGCATCTGGGGGGCAATCTCGTCGGAGAAGATGAGCTCGGTGTTGCGTATCACTTTGGGCTTGCGGCCGAACAGGGCCTCGATGCGCTCGCAGTTGGCCTTTACCTGGGCGGCGAACTCGTCGGGGTCGAAGAGCGAAGCCAGTGAGTGGGCGTATGTCTCGGCCACGAATTCCACCTTGCCGGTGTCGGCCAGTTTCTTGAGCAGGTCAAGCAGCTCGGGGACGTACTGTTCGATCTGTTCGAGTGCGTCGCCGGTGATTGAGAGCGAGCAGCGGAAGGCGCCGTTGGTCGATTCGATCATGCGCAGCAGGGCCTCGCAGGCGGGGATGTAGCTTTGCTGGGCGATGCGGGTGATGATGTCGTCGTTCAGGAAGTCATCGTAGTAGTAGTGGTCGTTGCCGATATCGAAGAAGCGATAGCGTTTTAAACGCACGGGCTGATGTATGGCGAAGTTGAAACAGATTGCTTTCATTTTATTAGGTGCTGGTGGGGGTTAGCGTTGGTTAAGTACTTTATTATATATGTCGATTACTTTCTGGCCGGCTTTGTCCCACGTGATACGGGCAACTTCGGCCAGACCGTCCTCGCGCAGCTGCTGATAGAGCGCCGGGTAGGATATGATGGCGTTGATGGCGTCGGCCATTGCGTCGATGTCCCAGTAGTCGGTCTTGATGACGTTGTCAAGGATTTCGGCGCAGCCGCTCTGTTTCGATATGATGGAGGGTACGCCCATCTGCATGGCTTCGAGGGGCGAGATGCCGAAGGGCTCGGACACCGAGGGCATGATGTAGACGTCTGATGACTTGAGCATCTCGTACACCTGCTTGCCTTTCTGGAAGCCGGGGAAGTGGAAGCGGTCGGCAATGTTGCGCTCGGCGGCCAGGGTGATCATCTTGTCCATCATGTCGCCTGAGCCGGCCATGACGAAGCGCACGTTGTGGTTGTTCTTCAGCACCTTGGCGGCAGCCTCCACAAAGTATTCGGGGCCTTTCTGCATGGTGATGCGGCCCAGGAAGGTGACGATCTTCTCCTTGGGTTTCTGCGCCGTGACGTTGAGCAGTTCCTCTGACAGGGGCACGACGGCATTGTGCACCGTGGTTACCTTGGCGGGGTCGATGCCGTACTTCTCGATCACGGTCTGGCGGGTGAGGTTGGACACGGTGATGATGTGGTCGGCGTTGATCATGCCGTCGCGTTCGATGTTGAACACGGTGGGGTTGACGTTGCCGCGTGAGCGGTCATAGTCCGTTGCGTGTACGTGGATGACCAGGGGCTTGCCCGTCACCTGCTTGGCGTGGATGCCGGCGGGGTAGGTGAGCCAGTCGTGGCTGTGGATTATGTCGCAGTCAATGGTGCGGGCCACCACGCCGGCCATGATGGAGTAGTTGTTGATTTCCTCCAGCAGGTTGTCGGGGTAACGGCCTGAGAACTCGATGCAGCCCAGGTCGTTGGTGCGCATGTAGTTGAAGTCGGCATAGATATGGTCGCGCAGGGCGAAGTAAAGGTCGGGGTCCATCACCTTGCCGATGCGCTGCTCGACATAGTCGCGGTTGACGTCGCGCCAGGCCACGGGCACCTGTGATGCGCCGACGATGTGGGCGAACGATTTATCCTCGTCGCCCCAGGGTTTGGGGATGACGAAGGTGATGTCCATGTTGCCGCACTGCGACATGCCTTGGGTCAGGCCGTAGCTGGCCGTGCCCAGACCGCCGAGGATGTGAGGGGGGAATTCCCACCCGAACATTAGAGCTTTCATGTGTCTGTCGTATTTATATTAAAGGTGGGATGTGTGTCAGTTGGTGAAGCGTTTGATGAGACGGACGGTGCGGAGCACTTCGGCCACGTTGGTGGCGTGCGATACGGCGCCGCGGCCGCGGAAGGGCGGGTTGCCGTCGTAGAGCTGCGACAAGGAGGCGATGCAGCCCTCGGTCATCTCGTCCTCGAAGCCGATTAGCATGCGGTCAATGTAGGACACGCCGCTCATGCCGAACACCTTGAGGTATGCCTCGGCGTAGAAGCCCATCAGCCAGGGACGTGCGGGACCCTGGTGCAGGGCCAGTTCGCGCTCGTCGGGCGAGCCTAAGTAGAAGGGACGGTAGCCGTAGCTCTTGGGCGAGAGTGTGCGCAGGCCCTTGGGGGTGAGCAGCTCGCGGGTCACGACATCGAGCACGCCCTTGCGCTGGCGGCGGTCCAGGGGCGAGTAGTCCAGACCGATGGCCACGGCCATGTTGGGACGGACTTCGGGCGATGCGTAGCGGCCGTCTACATAGTCGTACAGGTAGCCGCTGTCGTTGAGGAACATGTGCACGAAGGGTTCCTTCATCTTCTCGGCGGCCTGCTCCCATGCCTGAGCGCGCTCGGCGAGTGCCTCATTGCCCTCGGCCAGCTTGGTGGCGAATACCAGCGCGTTGTACCACAGCGCGTTGAACTCTACAAGATAGCCCGAACGGGGTATGACGGGACGGCCCCCGCGGTTGGCGTTCATCCATGATACGGGGCTTTCGGTGCCCTCGGTGGTCACAAGGCCGTTCTCGGTGTCGATTTTGAGGTTGGGGTGGCCGTTGGCCAGGATGTAGTCGATGACGGTGGTGATGAATTCGGTATAGTGTTTGCGGGCCTCTTCCATGCCGACGGTCTTGGCGTACTGCTGCACGGCCAAGACTGCCCACAGGGGTATGTCGGGCAGGTCGATGCCCTGGATGCGCTTGGAGGGGTTGCCGGTGTCCATGAAGTGGGTCAGCGCCTGGATGCCGGTGCTCATGATGGACTCGAAGTCGGCCTTATGGTCGATGGCCAGCGTCAGGCCGGGCAGCGACATGAAGGTGTTGCGAGCCAGGACCACGCCCCAGGGATAACCTGAGATGATGTACATATGGTCGCCGTCCTTCTGATAGAACTGTTTAGCTGAGTTCTTCAGACAGTTGAAGAATGATGAACGCGGGGTGCGGGATGCCACCTCGGCCTCATACATTTTCTTGAACGAGCGGGGCTTGGCTTCGGAGATACCGGCCGAGAATATGATTGACTCGCCTTTGCGGATGGGAACTTCAAAGTAGCCGGGCACCCAGAGGTCCTCGCAGTAGGGCACGCCGCGTTCCAGGTCCTTGACGTATTCAATGCCGTTGTACCAGTTGGGCTCGTCCACCCATGTGGCCTTGTGGCTCAGCTGCATGTACAGGGTGGGGAAGCCGTCGTAGAGGCAGGTGGCGATGCCGTTCTCCACGGGGGTGATTTCGCGGTTGATGGCGTTGTTGGCCACGCACAGGGCGTTACTCTCGCGGAAGGCCAGGAAGGGACGGAAGCGCAGCGTGGTGGCCGAGTGGGCCTCCACCAGGGTGTAACGGATCAGAATACGGTTCTCATGGGAGATGAACACCTTCTCCTTGGTCAGAATCACGCCGCCCACACGGTAGGTCATGCGGGGCACGTCCTCACAGTCAAATTCGCGCAGGTACTTGTGTCCGTTAGGGCTGTAAACGCCGCCCTGATAGCGGTGAATTCCAAGGTTAAACGGGGCGCCGTGCTGGATTACGGTCTCGTCCAGGGACGAAAGCAGGACGTAGGACTTATTGTCCAGCTCAGGCACCGGAATCACCAACAGGCCATGTTGCTTGCGGGTGTTGCATCCGGTCAGGGTGGTGCAGTGGTAAGCACCGGCCTGATTGGTGCGCAGCATCTCCTTGGGCAACGATTGCTCAAGATTGATAAGCAGGTTCTTATCAAATTTCAGATAACTCATGTGTCAGGTTATATGGGTAAGATGTTAGTATTGCGTGGTTTGTCGGCCGTGCACTGAGCCGGCCCGACGGTGTTTAAGGTACGTGTTAAAGTTTTCTATGGTTTAGATGCACGAAATTAGCACTTTAATTTAATTAGAGCAAATTTTCAGCTAAAAAATATTTCGTCTGTCAGCCAAAAATTTCGTTTTAACAAAAATTTTACAAAAAACTTGCAAAAACAGCGAATTCTATCTAACTTTGTACCCAAATTCGCTTTCGGGCATTTATCATCCCAGGATATGAAAAGATATCTCGTTTCAACTATACTGGCCTGCGCGGCCGCCGTCGGCACCGCTCAGGTTATTGAAGTCCCGCGGCTGGCCGACAACTGGTCGGTCGGTGTTGACGGCGGTGTGGCCACACCGCTCAACAACGGTGCTTTCTTCGGCAACATGCGCGGTACGGTTGGCCTGAATGTGCAGAAAAGAATTTCCATGACTTTCGCGCTGGGCGCCGAGGGTGCCTGGGCCGTCAATACATCGTCGTGGCCCGGCATGTTCCGCAGCGCCACCGCCTTCGACGCATCCTACGTCGGAGCTTTCGGCGCCGTCGACCTCCTGAACCTGTTCAGCCCCGCGCCCCGCTGCTGCCGTCCCGTCACAGTCGAGCTGGCCGCCGGCGCCGGTTGGGGTCACCTCTATCAGAGCGGACGGGTGGAGGACCACAACTTCTTCGCCACCAAAGTAGGCCTGAACCTGCGCGTCCGCGCCACACGCCGCTTGTCGGTCAACATCAAACCGTCCGTCATGTGGGATATGAGCGACGCCCGCGCATCGCAGACATCGGCCGCATATGATTCGCGCCTGGCCACATTCAACATCATGGCCGGCCTGTCGTACCGTTTGGGCGCCTGCTTCCGTCAGGTCCGCCCCTATGACCAGGCCCAGGTTGACGACCTCAACAGCCAGATCAACGACCTGCGCACACGTCTGGACGACGTTCAGGCACGCGCCGAACGCGCCGAGTCTGACCGCGACCAGCTGTCGGCCGAGCTACAGGCCTGCCGCGACAACAAACCCGCCATTGTGCGCGAAGTCCGCGTGGACAACCGTCTCAACACCGAGTGCGACGTCTTCTTCAACATCGGCTCCAGCACCATCAACGCATCCCAGATGCCCAACGTGGAGCGCATCGCATCCTACATGAAGAATCATCCCGGCTCTACGGTCGTAATCAAGGGCTATGCCTCAAAGGACGGCAATCTTGACTTCAACCTCAAGCTGGCTCAGCGCCGTGCCGACGCCGTCCGCAAGGCCCTCATCGACAAATACCGCATCAACCCCGCCCGCATCACCGCCAAAGGTCAGGGCATAGGCGATATGTTCGAGGAGGAATCGTGGAACCGCGTCAGCATCTGTACACTTGAGAACGCCAAATAACACACAACACGACTTAAACCTACATTCAATTACAATACTAACGCACATTTTGAAATCGGCTGCCGTGCGGTAGCCGATTTTTTTGAACCAATCGCGTTCAGATGGCGTTTCTTTTTTAAAGAACCTTTTAATTTAATCCTGACATGCAAACCTGGATAGCAATTTTCGGCTGGGCAGCCAGCATATGTATGGTACTGGGCTATCTGCCCCAGGCCATTAAAACCATACGCACACGCGAGACCGACGGCATAGCCATGCCCACCTTCACCATGCTGGGCCTGGGCTCGGTGTTCTTTGTGGTGCAGGGTGTGATGATGAACAACTGGCCGCTGGTGGTCACCAACGTCATCGCCTCCGTCAGCTCCATAATCATCACCGTCATAAAGATTTACAACGACTATTTCAAGAAGAAAAAGAACCGCTGATCCGCGGGTGGCTTGGATGAGCGGCTTCCAGCCGCTGAGGCGCGTGTGGATTGCCTACGAACAGTAGGGACGCACGGCTCGTGCGTCCGATGGCAAGGTGTTGTGTATTAGCGGTATACGTATCCCGGAGCGCGGCCACATGGGCCGTGCGGCCCTACGATTACTCGATGGGCAGGCCGTCTTGTTGCCATTCCAGGATTCCGCCGCTGAGATTAACCACCTTGTAGCCCAGACGGGTGAGAATTTCGGCGGCATCCATCGAGCGGCGTCCGCTGCGGCAATAGACCAGCACGGTCGAGTCCTTGGACAGTTCGCGCTGAGCAACCTCGCTGAAATCATTGGATTGCACGTTGATGTTCAGCGCTCCGCCGATGTGTCCCTCGGCAAATTCCTGCGGCGTGCGTACGTCAAGCAGTTGAACGCTATCGGAACGTATGTCCTTTTCAAATTCCGGCGCCGAGACAGAGATTATACTGTCGTTATGTGAGCAGCCGGATGCTTGCATGCCAAACATTGCTGCGATTATTAAATATAGAGCAATTCTCATTTGCGTTTAATCAAAATCCACATCACCGTCGGCTTCGTCATCGAAGAGGTCGGAAAGCTCGCCGGTGTTTTCGTTATAGTCGCTGTCCACCCACATATCGTGAACGGGGTCGCCGTCATAGGCGTCTAAATCTTCATATTCGTCCATAATCTCTATAGATTAACATTTATGAATGCCAAAATTACGAAAAAATTACGGCCAACGAATTAAGGGAGTAAGCGTTTTGTGTTAATGATGGTTAAAATAGGCTTTGACCTGTCATTTTGCCGCCGCGCATGCGTCATATAGACAAAAACACATTCTAATTCATACCATGTTAAAGAAAATCATCACTCTTATCGTGGCCCTGGGCGCAATCATCACCGCATCGGCCGCTTCCATTTACAAGGAAAATGTAGCTATCAACAAATTCGCCGAACTCAGCGTAAGCGATAACGTCAAGGTATACTACACCGTGGGGGGCAAGGCCTCGGCCCGCATTGAGGCGCCCGTGCAGGTGTGCGGCAAAGTCAGCGTGGCACAGAAGGGTGGCAAGCTGGTCATCACGGCCCCTGACGCCAACATCAACGGCAAGGGCTCCATCAAGATCTTCATCACCGCTCCTGCCGCCGGCGTCATCACGGCTCAGGGTAACGCCGAAGTGAATCTGCGCGGCAATTATTCGGCCTCAGGCCTGAAGCTCACCGCCACCGGTAACGGCGAAATCGAAGCTGATTACATCAACTGCGCCGATCTGGAATGCAAGGCATCCGGCAACGGCGAAATTGAAATCGAGCGCGGTCTGGCCGCCCAGAAAATCAACCTCACCGCCAGCGGCAACGGCGAAGTTTCAGCGGAAAACGTTCTGGCCGACCGCATCGTCTCCACGGCAAGCGGCAACGCTGAAATCAGCTGCAAGCAGGTGTCCGTTTCAGAGCTCAAATCGACAGTCAGCGGCAACTCGCAGACCAAACTGTCGGGCAAGAGCGGCACAGTGTGCTACGTAGCCGGCGGCAACGCCCACATCACGGCCGAGAATCTCCACGCCAACGGCGGCACCGCCCTGGCCGGCGGCAACTCCAACATCAAGGCGGCCGTCTACGGTCTGCAGATCGACAAGGCCGACCAAGGCCGCGTCTACAACGACCCCCGCTAATCCTCCTCTCAAAAAAAATCATTCTCCACTCCATCCCAAAGCGGGTTCCGGCGGAATCATCCTCCGGGACCAGTTTTGCTATTTCGGACAAAATGACTATCTTTGCACTCCTTAAGCTTTTTATTTATGGAATTTAAGACTGTGTTATTCGACCTTGACGGCGTGCTGATCGATACCGAAGGCGTTTACTCGCGCTTCTGGAGCGACATCGACCGCGAATACCCCACCGGAATCGCCGATTTTGCCTCGGTGATCAAGGGCAGCACGCTGGCGTCGATTCTCAATACTTACTTCGATAAGGCCGACCATGCCGCCATCGTAGCCCGCCTGACCGACCTGGAGCAGAACATGGATTATCAGCTCTTTGCCGGGGTGGAGGACTTGCTGGGCCGCCTGCGCCGCGCCGGCAAGAAGACGGCCATCGTCACCTCAAGCAACCGCGCCAAGATGCGTCGTCTCTTTGACCGTCTGCCCGTGCTTGAACAGCTCACCGACGGCCTGGTGACCGACGAGGACGTCAGCGCCTCCAAACCCGACCCCGAAGGCTACCTCAAAGGCGCCGCCATGTTCGGCACGCCCGCCGGGCAATTCATTGTCTGCGAGGACTCTTACGCCGGCCTTGAAGCCGGTCGCCGTGCCGGCGCATACGTCGTGGGCATAGCCACCACCAACCCGCGTACCGAGGTGGAGAAACGCGCCCATTTGACGCTCGACACCATAACCGGTTTTGCCGATGCCGTGGAGTTTTAATGACATTTTGATAATCAATAAGATTTGTCAAGAATGTATTTTGTAAAGCAACTGATTGAATACCAATGTTTTACCCCCCCCCACTCATTTACGCCTTACAGCAGATAATATTCTGTCAAAATCTTGGTATTCTGCCGAAAATGTAATACCTTTGCAAACCATTCAAATTATGTTGCAGAATCAACCGTACACTTTCGCCCGAGTTACATGGAAAAGACTTTCGCTGAAGTCTTCGGTTGCGTTCGCGCTTGCTTATTGATTGCTTTTGATATCTTATGAAACATAATATCGCCACTTATCTGCGCAACAGCCGCATTGTCAATCGGTTTATGTCCGCTCCCAGCCCCTGGTGGGTTGTTCTGGCGGCCGACCTTTTAGTCGTAGCATTCAGCTGTCTGATAACCTTTACCTTCAATCGCGAGGCCAAGGACCCCGGCTTAGGTCTGCTGGGCTATCCGCCGGTCAAAGGTGTTATAGTGCTGTTGGTATACAGCGGATTCATGGCTCTTACGCATACATCGCGCTATGTGGTGCGCCTTTCCGTGGTTGAGGACATGTACCGCGTCGTGGCCATGGTATCGGCGTCGTCGATCGTGCTGGCGCTGCTCTCGCTGGGCCTGATACCTGTGCTGGGACATACGTGGATGGATTTGTGGAATATCTTCGTAATCGGTGTGCTGTCGTTCACTCTGATGATGTTCATGCGCCTGGGCATCAAGTACATATACCGCCAGTTGCAGGGCGCCGCGCTGACTCGCCGCCGTGTCATTGTGCTCGGCTCCACGGTCAACTCGTTCGCCTTCGCCTCGGCCCTGCTCAACGAGCCAGGCGGCACATATCGCCCCGTGGCCCTGCTGACACTCAATTCCGACATCAACAAATCGAATATCAACGATATACCCCTGCTGCACTACAGCGACGATACCATCGACGAGATTTTCGACACCTACCGTTGCGACACGCTCATGTTCCCCGGCTCGCTGCTCAAATTCATGCGCACGGGTCTGGCCGACAAGTTCCTCAAGCACCACATCCGCCTGCTGATGTACGGCCAGGTGAAGGAGTTTGACCGCGACGGCGCCAAACCCTCCGGCTCGGTGCGCGGCATCCACATCGAGGACCTGCTGGGCCGCGAGGTGATACAGAGCGACACTGCCGAGGTTGAGCACACGCTGCGCGGCCAGGTGGTGATGATTACCGGTGCAGCCGGCTCAATCGGTTCGGAAATCGTCAACCAGGTGGCCGGCATGAAGGCCGCCGAAATCGTGCTTGTGGACCAGGCCGAAACGCCTATGCATGAGCTCCAGCTGATGATGGAGAGCAAGCACCCCGACATCAAGATTCACCTGTTCATCGGCGACGTGGCCAACGCCGACCGCATGGAGCAGGCGTTCATGCGTTACCGTCCCCGCTACGTGTTCCATGCCGCCGCATACAAGCACGTACCCATGATGGAGCGCAACCCCTCCGAGGCCATCCTCACCAACGTGTTCGGCACCAAGAACCTGGCCGACCTGGCTGTGAAATATCGCGCCGAGAAGTTCGTGATGATATCCACCGACAAGGCCGTCAACCCCACCAACGTAATGGGCGCATCGAAGCGCATCGCCGAGATTTACGTCCAGTCGCTGTTCTTCCACAGCCAGCGCTCCAGCGACGGCAACGTCACCCAGTTCATCACCACCCGCTTCGGCAACGTGCTGGGCTCCAACGGCTCGGTTATTCCTCTGTTCCGCCGTCAGATAGAGCAGGGTGGCCCTGTCACCGTTACACACCGCGACATCATCCGCTACTTCATGACCATCCCGGAGGCCTGCTCGCTGGTGCTCCAGGCCGGCACGATGGGCCGCGGCGGCGAGATTTTCGTGTTCGACATGGGTCAGCCCGTCAAGATCTATGACTTGGCCACCCGCATGATTTCCCTGTCGGGCCTGCGTCCCGGCGAGGACATCGAGATTGTCGAGACCGGCCTGCGTCCCGGCGAGAAGCTCTACGAGGAGCTGCTCAACGACAAGGAGGCCACCATGGCCACCCGCAACAACAAGATTATGATTGCCAAGGTGCGCATCTATGACTACGCCGAGGTGATTGACCACCTGGACCGCCTGCGCATGTACACGCTCGACGGCGAATACCACGATATTGTGGCCGAAATGAAACGTATTGTGCCCGAATACATGTCGCAGAACTCCGTTTGGGCTTCCATTGATAAAGAGATCTCCAAGACGGAGGTCATGAAAGAAGTAACCCGCTGATGAAAAAGATTATCGCAGTAATAATGCTGCTGGCCACCGTGATGGTGCCGGTCGCCGAACTCAACGCTCAGAGCAAGAAGGACGCCCTCTCGGCCCTGGGCGGCATCCTGTCAAACGTAACCTCCAAGTCAGGCTTCGACCTGTCCGAACTTGAAGGAACATGGAAATACAACGCTCCCGCCGTCACCTTCAAGAGCGACAATGCCGCATCGGCAGTAGGCGGCGTGGCCGGCTCGGCCGTCATCGAGAGCAAAATCGGCCCCTACTACAAGAAAATCGGCCTGGACAAGACCGTCCTGACCGTAGACAGCGCCATGAACTTCACCATGAAGCTGCGCACCGTCACCCTCAAGGGCACCATCTCGCGCCAGGAAGGCGACGACACACACCTGGTGTTCAACTTCTCCGCCATGGGCAAAATCAAACTGGGCAGCGTGGCCGCCGTGGCCACCAAGAGCAATTTGGCCGGCATGCTGACGCTGACCTTCGACGCCTCCAAGCTCATCGCCATGCTCGAGAAGATTGCGGCCTTCACCAAGAACTCGTCGCTGCAGACACTCTCCAAGCTGGTCAGCTCATATGACGGCATTTACATTGGCGCCAAGCTGAAGAAACAGAAGTAAGGCTGCGGCGTTCTCCCGCCTATGAGTTTTTTGTCCGGTATCAGGCGCCGTCTCAGGTTGTTGAGATTCCAATACGGCCGTTTCACGTTCCATTTCGGCAACGTCATCCGGTCTGTCGGCTCCGTGCTGGACATTCTTTCCGTCGTCGCATCGGCCGTGTGCCTGATGTGCCTGGTGGTCTACTTCGGTTATGACCATCAGCACCGCACACTGCAGCGGCTCATGATGGTTATCCGCGGCTGCCAGATAGTCTTCATCGTCACCATCCTCTACGGCATAATCCTGCAACTGCGGGCCACCATCCGCAACAGTCATTTCGTCAAGTGGCTCGTCGATACGGGCGTGCTCATATCGCTGCTGGCGCTGGTATATCCCGAGCCCGTGCGGCCGTGGATTCCGTGGCTGGGGCATGTGATGTACTCACATGCGTTCCTGTTCGGCGTGCTGACGGCTTATGCCGTCGTTGACTTGGGCATAGCCCTGGCCCGTCTGACGGCCCGCCGCACCAACCCCTCGCTGCTCATGACGGGCAGCTTCGTGTTCTTCATCCTGGCAGGCTCGTTCGTGCTCATGTTGCCCAAATGCACGCTGCACCCCATATCCTACGTCGACTCGCTGTTCGTCTCCACAAGCGCCGTGTGCATCACCGGCCTTACGTCCGTCGACATTCCCTCAACCTTCACCCCCGCCGGCATGGCCGTCCTGGCCGTGCTGATGCAGATAGGCGGCCTGGGCGTGCTGACGTTCACCTGCTTCTTCGCGCTGTTCTTCAGCGGTACATCTTCGGTCTACAACCAGTTGCTGATACGCGACCTCATCTACTCCAAGACCATGAACGCCCTGATGCCCACGCTGATGTACATTCTGGGCTTCACGTTGGTGATTGAACTCATCGGCGCCGTGGGCGTGTATCTGACCATGCCTGAGGAACTGGGCCTGACGCAGAACGAGCGCATCTTCTATTCCGCCTTCCACTCGCTGTCGTCCTTCTGCAACGCCGGTTTCTCCCCTCTGCCGCAGGGCATGGCCAATCCGGCGCTGATGACGCCCGGGCAGGGCCTGTTCCTGGTCACGTCGCTGCTGATTTTCGCCGGCGCGGCCGGCTTTCCCATCCTGGTCAACTTGCGCGACGGCCTGTTTGCGCGTCTGCGCCGTTTCTGGCTGCGACTGCGCCGCCGCCGCAACGATGTGCCCCTGCATCTGTTTGACCTCAACACCAAGCTCGTGTTGGTCACCACCACGCTCATTTTAGCGGTCTCGACGGTACTTTTCTTCATCTGTGAATATTCAAACACCTTGCGGGGCATGACGCTGTGGCAGAAGGTCTCGCAGTCGCTGTTCAACTCGCTCACGCCCCGAAGCGCCGGCTTCGTATCCGTTTCGCCTGCCGATTTCCTCAACATCACGCTGCTATTAGTGGTGGTGCAGATGTTCATAGGAGGTGCGTCGCAGTCGTTGGGCGGCGGTATCAAGGTCAACACCGTGGCGGCCGTGTTCCTCAACGTGCGCTCCATCCTGACGGGCAGCAAACGCGCCTGGGCCTATGACCGCGCCCTGTCCATCGGCTCGGTGCGCCGTGCCAACGCCGTGGTGGCCCTGTCGCTCACGGCCTTCATCGTATTTATGGCCATCGAGTTGATTTTAGAGCCTCGGATTGGTCTCAAACCCTTGATTTTCGAGGTAACGTCGGCCCTGTTCACGGTCGGCTCGTCCATGGGCATCACCGAGGGGCTGTGCGACGGCTCCAAGATAGCGCTCTCCGTGGCCATGCTCGTGGGCCGTGTGGGCATCATCTCGCTGCTGGCCGGCCTGGTGGGTACACGCCGCGACTTCAGCAGTCATTACCCCGAAGAAAGCATTATAATCAGCTAATAATCAAAAATAATATGAAATATCTCGTCATCGGTCTCGGAATTTACGGCGCTAACCTGGCGCGCGACCTCGTGGGCATGGGCCACGAAGTGATTGGCGCGGACATATCGCGCATCGTAGTCGATTCAATCAAGGATTACATCACCACGGCCTACGTAATCGACACCACCGAGGAGTCGGCCCTGGGCGTGTTGCCGCTGCGCAACGTCGATGTCGTCATCGTGGCCATCGGCGAGAATTTCGGCGCGTCGGTCAAGACGGTGGCCCTGCTCATCCGCGCCGGCGTCAAGAACATCTACGCCCGCGCAATCGACTCGCTGCACGAGTCCATCCTGGAAAGCTTCAAGGTGAGCCGCATCCTCAAACCCGAGCAGCGCGCCGCCAACGACCTTACCCACGAGATGGCCATAGGCTGCAACATAGTGTCCATGGCGGTCAATGCCGACAATTCGGTGCTGAAATTCGCTGTGCCCAAGGCTTTTGTGGGTGTGCCGTACAGCAAGCTTGACCTCCGTTCCGACTATGGACTGGACCTTGTGGCTGTCACCCGTCCCACGGAGCGTGTCAACGCCCTGGGCGCCCGGCATATGGAGCCCGTGCTGCTGCCCGATGTCACCGCCGAGACGGTGCAGGACGGCGATATCATCACCGTATTCGGCTCCGTCAAGGCCTTCCGCACGCTCTACAAGGCCCTGTCCGACTGAGCCTTACAGCGCCTGGATTTCGACCAGGCGACGGTAGTGGCCGTTCATGGCCATCAGCTCCTCATGCGTGCCCATCTCGGCTATGCGGCCTTCATGCAGCACGCATATGGTGTCGGCATTGCGGATGGTGCTCAGGCGGTGCGCTATCACTATGGTGGTGCGGCCCTTCATCAGATTGTCAAGAGCCTGCTGCACAAGCACTTCGCTCTCAGAATCGAGCGCCGAGGTGGCCTCGTCCAATATCAGGATGGGCGGGTTCTTCAGAATGGCGCGCGCTATGGACAGGCGCTGGCGCTGGCCGCCGGACAGACGGCAGCCGCGGTCGCCGATGGGCGTATCGTAGCCCTGCTCGCTGTTTACGATGAACTCATGCGCGTTGGCTATCTTGGCTGCGGCCACAACCTGCTCCATCGTGGCGTTGGCCACGCCGAAGGTGATGTTGTTGTAGAAGGTGTCGTTGAACAGAATGGCCTCCTGGTTGACGTTGCCCATCAGGGCGCGCAGGTCGTGCACGCGCACGTCGCGGATGTCTATGTCGTCGATGGTCACCGAGCCGGATGCCACATCGTAGAATCGCGGCAGCAGGTCAGCCAGGGTGGTCTTGCCCGAGCCGGACTGGCCCACAAGCGCCACCGTCGACCCCACGGGGATGTGCAGCGATACGTCGTGGATGACCTCGTGCGGGCCGTAGCTGAACGTGACGTTGTTGAAGTCGATGGCCGACTTGACCACCGGCAGCGCTACGGGGTTGGCCGGGTCGTCGATGGGGTTGCGCGTGTTCAGAATCTTGTCGATGCGCTCCATTGACGCCAGGCCCTTCTGGATGGAGTAGGCGGCCTTGGAAAGCTCCTTGGCCGGGTTGATCATGCTGTAGAAGATGACCATGTAGTAGATGAACGACGCCGCCGTCATCTGCGTGGCACCGGACAGAATCAGCGAGCCGCCGAACCACAGAATTATGGCGATGGCCGCCGTGCCCAGGAACTCGCTCATGGGGTGGGCCAGCGACTGGCGACGCGCCACGCGGTTGGAGATGTTGTAGAACACCTGGTTCTCGGCGTGGAAACGTGCGCAGACCTTGTCCTGAGCGTTGAAGGCCTTGATGATGCGCAGGCCGCCCAGAGTCTCCTCTATGTTGGCCATCAGCACGCCCCATTGGTTCTGGCCCTCAAGCGACTGGCGTTTCAGCCGCTTGCCCACACGCCCCATCACCATGCCCGCTAAGGGTAGCAGGATGAACACAAAGATGGTCAGTTGCCACGAAATCATTATCATCATGCCCAGGCACACCACAATCATCACCGGATTCTTGAACATCATGTCAAGCGACGCCATTACCGAATTCTCAATCTCCGTTACGTCGCCGCTCATGCGTGCCATGACATCGCCCTTGCGCTCCGTGGTGAAGAACGATAGCGGCAGACGCGTGATTTTGTCGTAGACAAAGTTGCGCAAATCGCGCACGATGCCCGAGCGCAGCGGCACGATGAAGTACGAGCTCAGATAGGCCGTGCCCGTCTTCAGGCCCGTCATCACCACCAGAGCGGCGGCCAGGAAAGCCAACGTAAGGTCCGGCCCGAACCGCACTATCGATTCCTGAGTGTAATAATAGAAGTTATTGACAGCCACATCCTTGAGCGAGGCCGACCCCAGGGGCATGTATACATAGACAGCCTCGCGGATCTTGAACAGCATCTCCAGGATGGGGATAATCAGAGCGAACGAGAACAACGTAAGCAATGCCGAGAGCAGATTGAACAGAATGTTCAGCAGCAGATACTTCTTATAAGGCGGCACAAAACGGCGCAGAATCTTTATGAAATCCTTCATTCTAACGGAATTATTCCGCAAAATTACAAAAAAACCGCCAAACCGCCAACCCCGCCCGGCGTGCGTGGGCAAAACGCCCTACGTCACCGCCGGCAGCAGTTACTAAAACAATTCGGCACTGATGCGCGGGCCCACTGCCCGATTTGCCTCGATAGCCTTTTTCAGACGCGCTTTGGACGTGTAAACGGCGTTGGTTGTCGTGTTTAGGATGTTTGCGATGGAGTTGGCGGACAGGTGCAGATAGCTCATAATGGCAATGCGTATCAGCATTTCGCTCAGGCGGGGATAATTTCTCCTGATGAGCTGTATCAACCCATCAGACTTGCTGTTTATGTAGGCTTCAAGGTCTTTGAATTTCTCGTCAGTGCCGAGGTACTCCAGAACCGACTTAACCGACTCCAGTCTCTGCGACGGCGTTTTACACATCGTGTTTATCTCCAGCCACTTGTGGTAAAGGGCGTCGATTGATTTATATTCCGACACCAGATTCTGATGTCGCATATCGGGCGTTTCTCCTGACTTTTCGTTAAGGCGTTCGATTTCGCTGCGGGCTTCGGCAATTGCATCGTTAAGCCGCATAATGTCAAGGGCCATCTGATCATTGACAAGCCTGTTGCGTTTGCGCACAAACAGTACGAATACGCCGGCCGTCAAAAGTAAAAACACGGACAGCCACAACCACAGACTGTTAATCTGTTTTTGTCGTTTAGCTAAAAACGTGAGTTCGGGATAATAAAAACCCTAAAAAAGTTGAATCGGCAGCTTGAAAAAGTTGCCGATTCTTTTG
>CANQZK010000012.1 GCA_947628285.1 uncultured Muribaculaceae bacterium | reverse complement strand
GCAGCAGGCATCCCTTGCGGCGCAGGGCGCGGTGGCACTGCGTCAGGAAGCGGTCGGGCGAGTTGAACCACTGGATGGTGGAGGCCGATACGATGAAGTCAAGCGACTCCGGGGGCACGCGGTTTATGGCCAGCTCGGCGTCGCAACGCTCAAAGCGGTAATCGGCGTGGGCGGGCAGGTCGGCGGGGCAGTCGCCGGCGATGTCCCAGAGCAGGAACCGGGCGTTGGGGGCCATGCACATGAGGCGGCGGGACAGGTTGCCGCTGCCGCAGCCCACCTCCAGGATGTTGCCCCGGCACTCCAGCATGGCGTCGCGGCAGTGGCGCTCGGCCATCATGATGAGGCGGCCGGCGGCCTCGGTCTGCACGGTGGCGTTGCCGTCGTAGGTTGAACGGCCGCGGGCAAAGCGGTCGGTCATGGTGCTCTTGTCCACAAACTCGCGGTCGATAATCTCCTGGAAGTCTACCAGATGGCCCCCGGCGGGCAGGCGGCGCACCGTGGTGTCCCAGCGGCGCCATGAGGCCAATTGGTTTTTGATGGGGAAGATGGCGTCGGCATCGGAGCACACGGCCAGGTCGCAGCCGTCCATGGTCACGTTGGTGAGAATCATGCGCTCCTCAATGGCGCGGAGCTCGTCGCGCAGGCCCTCGATGTCGCGGTCGGGGCGGCGGGCGTCGAAGGCCTCGAAGGTGGCGCGGTCTGCGCACATGCGGCGGTAGAATTTTGTCAGGTTGCGCTCGTTGAGGTTGTCCAGGGTGCCGCGGAATATGGCGGTGGGTATGCCGTAGTCGTCGTCGATGGGCCAGAGGGTACCGTTGACGGCCACGCGGCGGGTTATGCGGCTGTCGATGGCATGGATGGTCTGTCCGGCGGCGAAAACGCCCATGGACCAGGCCAGCAGGCAGATTTCGTCGTAGTCTTCCACGCAGCTCCAGTCGATGTGGAATGAGCGGTAGTCCCACACCACCATAATGTCATAGCCGCTGCGGTGCAGCCCTTCGAAGGGGCGGCTGTCCATGCCCCAGCCGGCAAATATCAGGATGAGCCGGCGCGAGCCTTGTCGGGATATGAATCGGTAGTTCATGGGCGTGTGAAAAGGTCTTTAAACTCGGCCAATCGGGCCAATTGTGAGGGTGCGATGGCGGCGGAGAGGCTGAAGCGCAGGCGCTCGGTGCCGGCGGGGACGGTGGGGGTGCGGATGGGCAGCACCTTGAAGCCGTAGCGGTCCAATCGGGCTGAAAGCTCGACGGCGCGGGCCGACGAGCCGGTGATGAAGGGGCGGATGTGCGAGGGGGCGCCACCGGGGATGATGTCGGCCAACAGGCGTGCGTTGCGAGCCAGGTCGTCGCGGCGCCACGAGGCGGACAGGGATTCCTCAAGCGTCATCAGGCTCCACAGAGCGCAGGCGGGCGGGATGGCGGTTGAGAATATCAGGCTGCGGGCGCGGTTTACCAGGTAGCTGTGCATCACGGGGCTGACCACGGCAAAGGCGCCGTATGAGGCCAGGGCCTTGCCGAAGGTACCCACCATGATGTCGGTATCCGCCAATGTGTCCTCGGCGGCCGAGAGGCCCAGGCCGCCGTGGCCGCAGACGCCCACGCCGTGGGCCTCGTCCACGTAGAGCAGGGCGCCGGGGGTGTGGCGCTTGATGTCGGCTATCTCACGCAGCGGGGCGCTGTCGCCGTCCATGCTGTACACGCTCTCGGCGATTATCAGAACCGTTTCATAATCAGCGGCTTTGGCCTGCAGAATCTGCTGCAGGTGAGCCGTGTCGTTGTGGCGGAAGCGGACAAAGGTTGCGCCGCTCAGACGGATGCCGTCGATGATGCTGGCATGAACAAGACGGTCGGCCACGATGAGTGTGCGGCGGTCGGCCACGGCCTGGATGATGCCGGTGTTGGCGTGATAACCGCTGTTGAACAGCAGGGCGCGGCGGTCGGGGCCGTAGACGTCCTCAAGGCGGCGTTCCAGGCGCGTGTAGGCGTCCTGATGCAGGGCCAACAGGCGCGAGGCCGACGATGTCATGGGCGCATCGGGGGATTCGGAGCGGAACCGCGCGGCGAGGTCGGCGTCGGCGGCCAGGCCCAGATAGTCGTTTGAGGTGAGGTCGACGCATCGGGCCGGGTCGACGTCCGGCGGGATGCGGCGCAGATTCCCGGCGGTCTCCAGCTCGCGGAGCTGTCGGGCAAATCGGTCTGAGGGGTCGTTATGTTGTTCGGGTTCAGTCATTTCAGTGATGAGATGCAGGGGTGACGGCTTATCCAGTCGTCAAATGTTCCCCTGACGGGGGTATTAAATGTGATGAGATCGACGGGCCCGGGGACGCCGTCGACAATTCCGGTGTGACTGTGCTGCCACATGGTCCAGCGGCGGTTTTCGGGCATTGGCGGGGTGGTGAAGGAGCATATCCATAGGCCCACGTCGTCGAAGCGGCCGCGGATGAAGCGGTAATATCCGTTTTTGTTGGTGTAGATTACCGCCTCGCGTCCGTTCTGGCGCAGTAGCTCGATCATGGAGCGCAGATGGTCCACCACATGGTCGGTCGACACGGGCGCGGGGTTGCCCCATTCCTCCACGTCGATGGCCACAGGCATGGTCAGCGTCTTGTCGCCTAAGGCGCGGAGCAGGTTGACGGACTGGCGCCAGCCCTCCACGTCGAAGCGGAAGAAGTGGTAGGCGCCCACGTGCAGGCCGGCCTCGGTGGCCTTGGAGTAGTTGCGCTCAAAGGAGGCGTCGCGCCACGAGCCGCCCTCGGAGGCCTTGATGTAGACAAAGCGGATGCTGTCGGCGGCCACGCGGTCAAAGTCAATCTCGCCGTTGTGGGCCGAGACGTCGATGCCGCGGGTGGGGTAGACGTTGCGGTCCACCTCCACATGGGCCACGGCGAGCCGCAGGGCGCGACGCCCCACGGTCATGCCTATGCCCACAGCGGTAAGGGCTATGATTGCTATGGCTATGTGCTTTGCCTTCACGACGCCGGGATTATTTGGCGGGTTCGTTGCCGAATTTGACGGGGCGCACCTTCAGGCGGTCGCCCTGTTCGTTGACTATCGAGCGGTAATAACGCTCGTCGTAGCCGGGAAAGTCGGGGCCGGCGGGCGTGCCCTCGGGGGTGCGCTTGAATGAGCCGTCGGGGTTCTGCTTTTTGACGTTGCCGTCCAGGAACTTGACTAACAGGAAGTCGCCTAGGTCCTTGTAGGCCGTGGTGACGTCGGCGGCGGCGTTGTCGGTGAGGGCCTGCAGACGGGCTTGTACGTCGGCATAGGGGGCATCGGCGGGCGTGGCGGCGGTCAGCGAGTCGACTTCGGCGTTGAAGCGGTTCTCAAAGGCGCCCTGCACGCGGCGGATGTCCGGAATCATCTGCGAGTAGCGGTTGTAGGCCTGGTTGGCCACGTAGTTGTTGACCCAGAACATGGAGTCCCAGGACAGGTTGAGCAGGTCGCCGTTGCCGACTTCAAGCTGGTGGGGCACCTTGGACAGGGAGTTGAAGACGGGGATGTAGACGGCGGTGTTGGCGTCGTCGACGCCGAACCACATAAGTCCCTTCATGGCCGGGTGGCGGTTGGCGTTGAGCGAGGCCACCAGCGAGAAGGCTGTCTGCTGCGTGGCGATGGCGCGCTCATGGGTGTATTCGGCGGAGTCGACCTTGTAGGTGAGGGGACGCCAGCGGTAGGGCACTCCGTAGGGGCCGGCGCCGATGTCCGTAGTCATGTCCAGGGGCGTGCCCTCGAAGTGGTCGCGCATCATGTCCTTGAGGTCCCGGGCCGAGACGGTCTTGTCGGGCTTGACCCACAGGGGCATGATTTCGCCGCTTCCTTCGGTCACCCAGGGCAGCCAGCGGTCGGCCTCGCCTTGGGGCAGGAAGCGGTTGAAGTAACTCCACACGCGGGCGTCGCAGCCTCGCAGTGCGCCCATGTCATATACAGCATATGCGCGCGAGAAATCAAAGTCGCGGTCGTCGCCGCTGAAGTAGCCCTGACTGCGGGCAAAGTCGATGACGTCGGGCGAATAGAGCGTGCCGGGGTCGTCGTCCTGCGGGAAGGTGTGAATGCGGGCGTGGTTGGCGTGGCCGCTGATGTATCCGTCGGGCACGCGTCGGGCCACCCATACGGCGCCCTTGTCGGCCTTGCCCTTGCCTATGAGTTCCATGATCCATACCTGGTCAGGGTCGGCGATGGAGAACGACTCGCCCTCCGAGGCGTAGCCGTAGCGGTCAATCAGGTCGGTCATCACCTTGATGGCCTCCGGGGCTGTGCGGGCGCGCTGCAGGGTGATGTAGATTAGCGAGCCGTAGTCAATCATGCCCGTGCCGGCCAACTCGTGGCGGCCGCCCCAGGTGCTCTCGGTTATGGCCAGGCCGTGCTCGTTCATATTGCCCATGGTGGCGTAGGTGTGGCGCACCTGCGGAATCTCGCCCAGCAGGCGGCCCGAATCCCAGTCGGTGACCTGCATCATGGCGCCTTCGGGATAGTCGGCGGCGGGTTGGTGGTAGAGTTCGCCGTAGAGAGCGTGGCTGTCCGCGGCGTAGGTTATCATAGTGGAGCCGTCGGCGGTGGCTCCCTTGGCGGCGATAAGGCTTGTGCAGGCGTCGGCCCGGAACCATGCCAGGGCGGCGAGTGCCATAAATGTGAATGTTTTGATCGGTTTCATGTTATATCGTCGGTAGTTTTTGATTAGCGATTATGCCTTGGCGGTGCGGGGCGGCCTTGAGGCCGAATATGCGGGCCACAATCTGGGCGATGGCGCCGTCGCCGGTGATGTTGCAGGCGGTGCCGAATGAGTCCATGGCTATGTAGAGGGCTATCATCAGGGCGTTGTCGGCCTGGGAGAATCCCAACATGGAGGTGAGCAGGCCCAGCGCGAGGCCATGATGGCGCCGCCCGGCACGCCCGGCGCGGCTATGATGGTGATGCCCATCATGGCCACGAAGCCGGCGAACATCAGCCCGTCATAGGGCATGCCGTGGGCTATCATCAGGGCCATGGCGCAGCATACTATCTTCAGGGTGGAGCCGGACATGTGGATGGTGGCGCACAGCGGGATGACGAAACCGGCCACGTCGCGGTCGACGCCCATGGTCACGGTCTGGCGCAGTGTCACCGGGATGGTGGCGGCTGACGATTGTGTGCCCAGGGCGGTGAAGTAGGCCGGCATCATGGTCCACAGCGCCCGGAAGGGGTTAAGCCCCGAGAAGAGCGACGCCAACAGGTACTGCAGCACCAGCACGCCTACGTGCAGGGCGAAGATTACCAGAATGATTTTGGAGAACGTGAGCAGCACGGGGCCGACCTGCCCGGCCACGGTCATGGACAGGAAGATGCCGAAGATGAACACCGGCAGGCAGGGTATGATGACGGCGTTGATGGTGCGGGCTATGACCTCGCGGAAGTCGCAGAGCACGCGGCGCAGGGCGTCGCCGGGCAGTGTGGCCGAGCCCAGGCCCAGCACAAAGGCCAGGATCAGGGCCGTCATGACTCCCATAAGGGGTTCAAGGGCTATGGTGAAGTAGGGCTCCGGGGCGGCGGCTCCGGCGGCGGCTGCCGCGGCGAAGGTGCCGGGGTCGATCATGGCGGGGAAACTCAGCGAGGCCACGCCGTATGAGAGCATGCCCACGGCCACGGTCATGGCGTAGGCTATCAGGGCGGTGACGACGAGCATCCGGCCGGCCTTGCGGCCCAGTTCGGCGATGGCCGGGGCGACAAAGCCTACTATCAACAAGGGTATCAGGAAGTTGAGGAAGGCCGAGAAGATGCTGTTGAAGGTGGCGAAGCAGCGCGACAGCCAGTCGGGGAAGACATAGCCGGCGCCGATGCCCAGGGCGATTGCGATGATGATGCGTGGCAGCAGTGGCATGGTATCAGACGGTCAGGTAGTGGTGGTTACAGAGGGTGAAGGTTCGGGTTCGGGGCGGGGGACAAGGCGTGCGCTGAGCTCCCACAGTGCGTAGATGGGTATGAACACGGCCAGCATGGTGAAGGGGTCGCCCGTGGGTGTCACCAGTCCGGCCACGATGAGCAGCGCCACCACCGCGTGGCGGCGGAAGCGGCTGAAGAATCGGCGCGTCAGCAGGCCCATCTTGCCCAACAGCCACGCCACTAAGGGCAGCTCGAACACGATGCCCATGAGCAGGACCAGGGTGAACAGAGTCTCCATGTAGGAGTCGAGCGACACGATGGCCGTGATGCCCGGGCTGAGCTGATAGGTGGCCAGGAAGCGCACCGCCAGCGGGAACACCAGCCAGTAGGCCGTGGCCACGCCCAGGTAGAACATGAGGTTGCCGAACACGAATGCGCGCCGGATGCCGCGCCGCTCATGGTCGTAGAGGGCGGGCGAAACGAATCCCCACAGCAGGTAGATGGCCATGGGGAATGTGACGATGGCGGCCAACCAGCATGAGGCCGTCATGTGGGTGACGAACTGCGATGTCAGTTGCAGGCTGGCAAGCTGCAGGTCAAAGGGTTCGGCCAGGCCGGCGGGGAACAGGGGGTTGCCGGCGGCGATTGCGTCCAGCAGCCGGTACAGGGGGAAGGAGTCGTGGCAGGGGGCCAGGATGACGGTGTCGAACACGCGGGGCATGACACAGAACGAGGCCACCGCCGCCACAACGAATATGGCAGCGATGCGCATAAACACCCCGCGCAGCGTGTCGAGGTGGCTCCAGAAGCTCATATGTCCGCTATCGGCGGGCACGGTGCTCACTTGTCGTTCTCCTTGGCCGGGGCGGAATCGGCCTTTTCTATGGGTTTTTCAATTTCCTCGCGGGCGTCGTTGAGTCCCTGCTTGAACTGGTTGATGCCGCGGCCCAGACCGCGCATCAGTTCGGGAATCTTCTTGCCGCCGAACAGCAGCAGTATGACAACCAGCACGATAATGAGCTGCATACCGCGCAGGTTGCCTAAAAACAGTGGTATAAGAGTCAGGATTGTCATTGCTTTTTTGTGCTTTTGATGGTTTGAAGTCCAAAGTTACGAATATTTCAATAAATTTGACTAACTTTGCACGCGAAATTTCAGACTGTTCATAACCTTTAGATATTTTTAATAACATTAGCATAATGAAAGCTTACGTTTTTCCCGGTCAGGGCGCACAGTTTGCCGGTATGGGCAAGGACCTGTACGACAACAATCCTCTGGCACACGCGCTTTTTGAGAAAGCCAACGAAATTCTCGGTTTCCGCATCACCGATATCATGTTCAACGGCACCGCCGAGGAACTCAAGCAGACCAAGGTGACTCAGCCCGCCGTGTTCCTGCACTCCGTCATCCTGGCCAAGACCCTGGGCGACGAGTTCCGCCCCGACATGGTGGCCGGCCACTCGCTGGGCGAATTCTCGGCCCTGGTGGCTGCCGGCGCCCTCTCGTTTGAGGACGGCCTGCGCCTTGTGGCCGCCCGCGCCATGGCCATGCAGAAGGCCTGCGAGCTCAACCCCTCCACAATGGCCGCCGTGCTGGCTCTGCCCGACGAAACCGTCGAGGCCATCTGCGCCGAAATCGACGACGTCGTTCCCGCTAACTACAACTGCCCCGGTCAGCTTGTTATCTCCGGCAAGAAGGAAGGCATCGACACCGCTTGCGAGCGTCTGTTGGCTGCCGGTGCCAAGCGCGCGCTGAAGCTCCCCGTGGGCGGCGGTTTCCACTCGCCCTGCATGGAGCCCGCACGCGCCGAACTGGCCGAGGCTATCGACCGCACCGAATTCTCAGTGCCCGTATGTCCTGTATATCAGAACGTTGACGCACTGCCCCACACCGACCCCGCCGAAATCAAGGGCAACCTCATTGCCCAGCTCACCGCCCCCGTGCGCTGGACCCAGTCGGTACGCAACATGGTGGCCGATGGCGCCACAGAGTTCGTTGAGCTTGGTCCGGGCAAGGTTCTCCAGGGCCTGGTAGGCAAAATCGACAAGAGCGTAGCCGTTTCCGGCCTGCAGTAAGCAAAACGTGAAATAGTGGGGACGTGCGGCCCGTACGTCCGCGTTCCGAGGCATGTATATTGTTGATATACAGTGTATTGCCGGCGGATGCACGGGCCGTGCGTCCCTACTGTTCGTTGTTACGTGCGAATTATTTTGCGGGAGGAAACGCTATTTCAGTATATTTTTGTAACTTTGCGCCGTAAAATCCAATAGAGATGCAAAATATACGCAACATCGCCATCATTGCCCACGTCGACCACGGCAAGACCACTCTTGTAGACAAGATGCTTCTGGCCGGCCATCTGTTCCGCGACAACCAAAGCACGGGCGAACTGATTCTTGACAATAACGACCTCGAACGCGAACGAGGCATCACCATTCTCTCCAAAAACGTTTCAATCAACTACAAAGACACAAAAATCAATATCATAGACACGCCCGGACACGCCGACTTCGGCGGCGAGGTGGAGCGTGTGCTCAATATGGCCGATGGCTGCCTGCTGTTGGTAGACGCCTTTGAAGGCCCCATGCCGCAGACACGTTTCGTGCTGCAGAAGGCGCTGCAGCTGGGCCTCAAACCCATTGTGGTCATCAACAAGGTGGACAAGCCCAACTGCCGCCCCTCCGAGGTGCAGGACATGGTGTTCGACCTCATGTTCAGCCTCGACGCCACCGAGGATCAGTTGGATTTCCCCACCATTTTCGGCTCGGCCAAGAACGGCTGGATGAGCACTGATTATGAGAAGCCTACCGACAATATTCTGCCCGTTCTGGACGCCATCATCGAGCATATTCCCGCCCCGGAAACGCTTGAGGGCGACTCGCAGATGCTTATCACATCGCTTGACTTCTCGAACTACGTTGGCCGTATCGCCATAGGCCGCGTGCACCGTGGCACGCTGCGCGAGGGCCAGGAGATAGCCCTGTGCCGCCGCGACGGCTCCGTAGTGCGCCAGAAAATCAAGGAATTACATACCTTCGAAGGCATGGGCCGCAAGAAGGTGAACGAGGTGTCCAGCGGCGACATCTGCGCCATTGTGGGCCTGGAGGGCTTTGAAATCGGCGACACCGTGGCCGATGCCGAAAACCCCGAACCCCTGCCCCGCATCGCCATTGACGAGCCTACCATGTCCATGACGTTCACCATCAACGACAGTCCCTTCTTCGGGCGCGACGGCAAGTATGTCACCTCGCGCCACATCGGCGACCGTCTGACCCGCGAGCTGGACCGCAACCTGGCCCTGCGCGTGGTCAAGGCCGACCATGAGGACGTCTGGACCGTATACGGCCGCGGCGTGCTGCACCTGTCCGTGCTCATCGAGACTATGCGCCGCGAGGGCTACGAACTGCAAGTAGGTCAGCCCCAGGTTATTATAAAGGAAATAGACGGTCAGAAGTGCGAGCCTGTGGAGCTGCTGACCATCAACGTCACGGAGGAATATTCGTCGAAAATCATCGACATGGTGACCCGCCGCAAGGGCGAGATGATATCCATGACCGCCCAGGCCGACCGTGTGCATATGGAATTCCGCATCCCCTCACGCGGCATCATCGGCCTGCGCAACAACGTGCTGACCGCTTCGGCCGGCGAGGCCATCATGGCCCACCGCTTCTATGAATACGAACCCTGGAAGGGCGAGATAGAACGTCGCACCAACGGCTCGCTCATCGCCTTAGAGGCCGGCACCGCCTACGCCTACGCCATCGACAAGCTGCAGGACCGCGGCCGCTTCTTCATCTTCCCGCAGGAGGAGGTCTATGCCGGTCAGGTGGTGGGCGAGAACGCCAAGGACAACGATATCGTGGTCAACGTGACCAAGTCAAAGAAGCTGACCAACATGCGTGCCTCGGGCGCCGACGACAAGGCCCGCATCGTGCCCCCGGTGGTATTCTCGCTTGAGGAGGCTCTGGAATATATCAAGGAGGATGAGTACGTGGAGGTTACGCCCCACCACGTCCGCCTGCGCAAAATAATCCTGGACGAGCTGGAGCGCAAACGCGCCAACCGGTGACAACCGGCGACCAGGCAGTAATATAGGGCCAATAGGCCCAATAAGCCCAATAGCATGAAACAGTTCACACTCAATCTGCGCGGCACGTTGCACAGCTACACCCGCCCGCTGGTGATGGGCATCATCAACGCCACGCCCGATTCGTTCTACGCCGGCTCACGCGCGGCCGATGCCGATGCTGTGGCCCGCCGCGCCGCCGAGATGGCTGCCGCGGGCGCCGATATGATTGATGTGGGCGCCTGTTCGACACGCCCCGGCGCCGCCACGCCTGATGCCGCCGAGGAGCTGGAACGCCTTGCTCCGGCCATCGAGGCTATCCGTCGGGCCGCTCCGGGTCTGCCGGTGTCGGTCGACACGTTCCGAGCCGAGGTGGCCCGCCGCGCCGTCACGGAATTCGGCGCCGACATGGTCAACGACGTCTCGGGCGGCAACCTTGACCCCGATATGTTCGATACCGTTGCCGAACTGCAAGTGCCTTACATCCTGGGACATATGCGCGGCACGCCCGACACCATGCAGGAGTATTGCACCTACGAGCATGTGACGCGCGACGTCCTTTCCGAGTTAGGAGACCGCCTGCAGGAGCTGGCACTGATGGGCGTGGCCGACGTCATCATCGACCCCTGTTTCGGCTTTAGCAAGACCCTGGACCAGAACTACCAACTGTTGGCTGACCTGCAACTGTTTGAGCTCTTCCACCGCCCGGTGCTTGTGGGTTTCTCCCGCAAGTCAATGATAACCAAATTGTTGGATGTTGACGCCGAACATGCCCTCAACGGCACCACCGTGCTCAACACCTTGGCTCTGGACCGAGGCGCCGCCATCCTCCGCGTCCATGATGTGGCCGAGGCCCGCCAGGCCGTAACCATTTGGGAAAAATGTAAAACATTTAAAATGTAAAATTGAAAATTTAAAATGTAAAATTTCGGAGCAAGCGCATAATTTTCAATTTTCAATTTTCAATTTTCAATTATTAATTTTTAATTATTAATTCTCCTCATGCCTTCCTTCGGAATCAAAGACATACTCGACATACTGCTCGTAGCATTGCTGCTCTACTATATCTACCGACTGATGAAGGAGTCAGGCACCATCAACATCTTCTACGGCGTGATGGCTTTCATTGTGGTGTGGGTGGTGGCCAGCGAGGTGTTCCAGATGCGCCTTATTGGCACCATTCTGGACAAATTCATGAGCATAGGTCTGCTGATTCTGGTCATCCTGTTCCAGGACCAGATAAAGCGCTTCTTAGTCGAGTTGGGCTCGCACCGACGATGGCAGTTCCTCAGCAAGCTGTTCCGCCACCACAAGGACGACATTGACCGCGAGGGCATTGCGTGGGTTATGCCCGTGGTGTACGCCTGCATGAGCATGAGCAAGACCAAAACCGGCGCCTTAATCGTTATAGAACAGAGCATTCCGCTGGATAATTACGCCAAATCAGGCGACATAATCGACGCCAAGGTCAACACGCGGCTCATTGAGAATATTTTCTTCAAGAATTCGCCGCTGCACGACGGCGCCATGATAATAGCCCACGGCCGCATCGTGGCCGCCGGCTGTATTCTGCCCGTGAGCCACGACAGCGACGTGCCGCGCTACATGGGCCTGCGCCACCGTTCGGCGTTAGGCATAGCCCAGGCCACCGACGCCATCGCCGTGGTCGTATCAGAGGAAACCGGCAACATTTCCGTGGCCTACCGCGGCAAACTGGCCACCCGCCTGAGCTCCACCGAGCTCGAACACCGCCTGAGCGCCATCGCCATGGCCTCCACCACCACGGCGTAAGGGGCCTCACAGTTCGATGAGTTCGTCGCGGAGGAAGGCGCGGGGGGCGGGGGTGCCCAGGATGGAGTCCCAGCGCATGGGCGAGATGCCGTTGCCGGGGCGTTTTACGGTTATATTTTCTTCGGTCAGGATTTCGCCGGCGGCTATGGGTCGCGCGGCGACGATGGATTTGCGTGCCACCTCGATGTTGGGGCGCTCGGTGTCGGTTACGTGCTTGTCGGCGCTGCCCATTATCTGCTCGGCCTGGCGGATTCCGCGCACCATGGCGGCGAGCTCGTCGGGCTCAAGGGATGCGCGGTGGTCGGGTCCGGGCAGGGTGCGGTCAAGCGTGAAGTGTTTCTCCACGACGCAGGCGCCCATGGCTGCGGCCACGACGGGCACGGTGATGCCCACGGTATGGTCGCTGTAGCCCACGCCGCCGGCGCCGAGGGTGCGCAGAGTGTCCATGGCGCGGAGGTTGACATCGGCAAAGGGGGTGGGGTACTGGGTGGTGCAGTGCAGCAGGATGACGTCGCGGCGGGGTGTGCCGTTCTGTTCCAGCACGCACAGGGCGTCTTCAACCTCGTCCAGGCGGCTCATGCCCGTGGAGAGTATGACGCGGCCGTGCAGGCGGGCTATCTTGCGCAGATAGGGCAGGTTGGTGATTTCGCCGGAGGGGATTTTCCAGTAGTCCATGTCCAGGGCGGCCAGGCAGTCGATTGAGACGAGGTCAAAGGGCGTGCTCATGAAGCCTATGCCGACGCTGTCGCACAGCTCCTTGAGTCCGGCGTAGTCCGCCAGGGGCAGGTGGATGGCGCGGCACATTTCCAGCTGCGACTGTGCGGCTCCGGTGGTTTCCTTCTGATACTCGGCCTTGGGGGCGAATTCGGATATGACTAACTCAGGGACGGCGGTCTGGAATTTTACATAGTCGGCTCCGGCCTCCTTGGCGGCCAGGACCATGCGGCGAGCCATGTCGAGCGAGCCGTTATGGTTGACGCCCGCTTCGGCTATGATGATTGTATGTTGGTGATTCATAAGGGTTTGTTGTTTCCGGGCATAAAGACGGTTTCCATGGGGTAGCGGGCTATCTCCACACCGGGCAGGGGTGAGCAGGCGGGCACGGGCTCGCCCAGGGCTTCGGCTATGATGCAGCCGGGCAGGTCGGCGCGTGCGGCCACGCTGCACACGGCTCCGCCGCCCAAGCGGGGGTTGATTTCCATAATCATGAGGCGGCAGTTGTCAAGGTCCTCGATGAGCTGGACTGTGACGGCGCCGCGCAGGCCGGTAGCCTCAAGGGTGCGGCGCACCAGTTCGACGGCGGCGGGCATGTTGACGGTGACGGTGCGGGTGACCTCGCCGCCGCTGACTTCCAGACGCCGGCGTGGCGAGATTATGGCCGGCCGGCCGGAGCGGTCCACGTAGCAGTCGACGGTGTACTCGGCGCGGCGGTCGATGCGTTCCTGAATCAGATAATCGTCAATGCGGGGCATGATGGCTGCCAGGGCCTCCTGACTGTCAATCATCACCAGGCCCTTTGAGGCCGAGCCGTGGCGGGGCTTGGCGATGAGGTGAGCACCGAGCGGGATGCCGGGAGTCCAACGGCGCGGGCGGGGCAGGCCGGCGCGGGCAAAGATGTCGTCGGCCACGACCTTGTCGAACATGGCTTCGGCCATGTCGGCCGAGCAACAGGGGGCAAAGACGTCCTTGCTGAGGGCTGCGGCCACGGCCACGGCGCCGTCCACGAAGGGTATGACGGCGTGGATGCCGAGGCGGGCGCACAGCGAGCGCAGGTCGTCCACCACGGCGGGGTCGGACCAGCGCAGGCCCTTGATTACCTGAGCCACGGCAGCGATGGGCTCGCGCTCCGACAGCTCGTAGCTGTATATGTTGCAGTCCAGGCCTCGGCGGGCGGCCGCGGCGATGAAATGCCGTGCCATGGACACGCGCTTGGCCCCGCCCAGGAACAGCAGGTTGATGGCGGGTTTAGACATTGTAGAGGTCGGCTTTATAGTCGGCGCCGTCGTGGCCGGCTGTGTACCAGTCAATTGTCATCTGCAGGCCCTGGCGGAGCGACACCTGCGGGCGCCAGTCGGTCAGGGAGGTGATGAGGGAGTTGTCGCCGCACAGACGGCGCACCTCGCTGCGTGAGGGGCGCAGGCGGGCGGGGTCGACCACAAAGTCCACCTTGCGGTCCATGAGCTCGGCAATGAGGCGGAGCGTGTCGCCCATGCTGATTTCGGTGCCCGTGGCGATGTTGATTTCGCGGCCTTCGATGCCGTCGGCCTGGGCCAGGGCGATGAATCCGCGGCAGGTGTCGGCCACGTAGTTGAAGTCGCGCGTGGGGGTGAGGTCGCCCACCTTGATTTCAGTCATTCCGGCGGCTATCTGCGAGATGACGGTGGGGATGAAAGCACGGGCGCTCTGCCGCGGGCCGTAGGTGTTGAAGGGGCGTGCCACAACGACGGGGAGGTCAAAGGCGTTGAAGAAGCTCAGAGCCAGGGCGTCGGCGCCGATTTTGGTGGCCGAGTAGGGCGACTGCGGCTGGCGGGGGTGCGTCTCGGGGATGGGCACGTACTGCGCGGTGCCGTAGACCTCGCTGGTGGATGTGACGACGATGCGGTCCACGCCGGCGTCGCGCGCGGCCTGACACATGTTCAGGGTGCCCTTGACGTTTGTATCGACGTAGCTGTCCGGGGCTATGTAGCTGTATGGAATGGCGATGAGGGCGGCCAGGTGGAACACCGTGCCGGCGCCGCGGCAGAATTCGCGGCAGAAGTTGGGGTCGCGCACGTCGCCGCTGACCACCTCCAGGCGCCCGTCGGCGGCCTCGGGCAGGCGGCGCACCTGCTCCAGCCAGCCCCAGTTGTTGAATGAGTTATACTGTGCCAGCGCGCGCACGCGGTAGCCGCGGCGCAGCAGCATTTCCGTGAGGTTGGAGCCGATGAAACCGTCGGCGCCCGTTACGGCCACTGTCTTGTTTGTGTCAATCATCTCTGTTTGTGCAAATTATAAACCAACCGGCGGCCCTGAGGGTCGGTCCAGGTCCATGTCATGTCGCGGCCGCCGCGGGTGGTGAACGTCATGTGCATCAGCTCTGTGGACACCATGCCCAGCCACGCCGGGGCGCTGTAGACGCCCTGGCCGGGGCCGTAGTTGTCGTCGTGATGCATGAAGTTGAATGTCACTTTGTCGCCGTCCTGTTCCTGCCAGGTGCCGGTGGTGAGGAGGCTGCCCTGGTAGGCGTCCTCGGGCCACTTGACCTGCACTATGTTGTTCTGGAAGGTGAAGGTGGTGTTGCGGCCCTGCTCGGTGAGGGCGTCGGCGCCGTCGACGGTGTAGCCCGTCACCTGCCATACGCCGTACCAGTGCCCTATCCGGCCGTTGTTCTGACATGAAAGGGTCAGGAAGGCTGCTAACAGGATTACGATTCTGAGTATTAGGGAGTTATGTGTCATGACGGGTTAACGCTTTTTGAACGGGAGCAGTCCCGAGTAGGTGACGGTGAGCATGGCGCCGAAGTTGTTGCCGCGCAGGTTGCCGGCATCGAAGGCCAGCGTTGCGCCGAAATTCCATCCCGGGGCCAGGCGGGCGGGATGCCAGTCCACGCGGGCCATCATGGAATTGTCCAGCCACAGGCCCGGGCCGGGCCATACGTAGCAGCGGCGGGCGTGCTGGTAGCTGTAGCGCACGGAGTAGTCCAGGTCGGCGCCCAGGCAGCCGCGCACGGAGGCGTGGAAGCCCCGCGCTACATCATATATAAAGCCCGACATGCCGTTGAGGTTGTAGAAGGGCTCGAGCATGAAGGGCGAGCCGATGCACAGTCCGTAGTTGGTGTAGGCGCCGTAGGTGGTGTTGTTGTAGTAGTTGTCGCGGCCGGTGGCCTCGGTGGTGATGTCGGTGCCGGGCGAGTCGGAGGGTGCCCAGTGCATGGGGCCGCTCTGGTTGGTGAAGTCCAGATACTCGATGGCGGCGCCGGTGACTATGCGGCGGCCCGGGGCGGTGTAGTAGAGGCCCCAGAGGCCGTCGAAACCGTTGGCGCGGCCTATGCCGGAGCCGTCCTCCCACGGTCCCTGGAACACAAAGCTCAGCCGGCTGCCGTCGCGAAGACGGTAGCGCGCCTTGAGGTCCCACGAGCCCAGGGTGTTGCCCTCATAGAACTCGTTGCCGTTGCCCTGGGTGGGCAGGAACATCTTCAGGACGTCGCCGAAGCGGAAGCCGCGGTCCTCGGACAGCACCAGGCGCCCCTGGCGGTACTGGCGGGTGGAGCCGCCGAACTGGCCGGCCACCTGCATGCCTACGGTGACGGACAGCGGCATGGAGGGCTTGGTGCGGAAGTAGCAGCGCTTGTAGGTGTAGTTGACGTCCTGCGTGAGGATGTAGTTGTAGTAGTTGAACTGTTTGCGCTTGTAGGCGTCGTCGACGGTGCGGCCGTACTCGATTACGCCGTCAATCTGCACCCAGCCGTTGGTCAGGGGGATATCCTGAAAGCCGATGAAGCCGATTTCGGCGCCGGGGATGCCGCGGGCGTTGGCGCCGCGCACAAGGTCGCCCGAGCTGAGGTCCTCATCCAACAGGGCCGAGCGGTAATCCTTCTGGCCGGCGCGGAGAAAGACACTGCGGTAGCGCACCTCGGCGTAGAGCTGCTGCAGGTAGGCGGGGGCGGCGTTGTTGTCGCTTGTGCCCCAGGTGGATGTGGCGGCGTCGTAGCGGGCGTATTGGATGGATGATGCGCCGTCGAACATCACCTCGGCGCCGGCCCCCCAGCCCCAGCGGCCCGTGCGGCCGAGGTCGACGCTGACGCCGAGGTCCAGCCCGGCCATGTGGGCGCGGGAGGTCTTGCCGTGGTTGAGGGCGCCGATGAAGTAGGGGGCGAAGTCGCCGCCGGTGGCCGTCTGGCCTATGGCGGTGGCGCTGTATTGCAGGGCCGACTGCGCCGATACGGTGAGTGCCGACGCAGCCAAGGCCGCAAGGATTGCGATACGGTTCATAATTATTTCAGCATTGCTGCTGCTGCGGTGACGGAGAGCGTCTGCTGGGAGCCGTCGGCCATGTTCTTGACGGTGACGGTGCCTTGGGCCATCTCCGTCTCGCCGATGAGGGCCACGTAGGGGATTCCGCAGGCGTTGGCGTAGGTCATCTGCTTCTTCATCTTGGCCTTGTCGGGGTAGAGCTCGCAGGCTATGCCGGCGGCGCGGAGTTCCTTGATGATGGCCAGGGCGCGGAGCGACTCGGCGGCGCCGAAGTTGACGAACATCACCTTCGATGCCACGGCCAACTCGGGCGGATATAGGTCCAGGCCGTTGAGCACGTCGTAGATGCGGTCGGCGCCGAAGGATATGCCCACGCCCGACACGCCGGGCAGCCCGAACACACCGGTGAGGTTGTCGTAGCGGCCGCCGCCGGTGATGCTTCCTATCTCATAGTCAAGGGCTTTGACCTCGATGATGCAGCCGGTGTAGTAGTTGAGGCCGCGAGCCAGGGCCACGTCCAGGTCAAGTGTGGCGCGCAGGCCCAGGGCGGCCGACGCGCTGACTACCTGCCGCAGCTCGGCCACGCCCAATGAGCCGGTCTCGTTGCCTGCCAGCAGCTTTTCGAGGCTGTCCAGGCGCTCGTCCACGGTGCCGCTGATGGCCAGGATGGGCTCTAAGGCGGCGATGGACTGCGGGCTGAGGCCGTGGTCGGCCAACTCCTCTTTGACCTTTTCAAGGCCAATCTTCTCCAGCTTGTCGATGGCTACGGTGATGTCGACAATCTTGTCCGGCTCGCCGATGACCTCGGCGATGCCGGCCAGGACCTTGCGGTTGTTGAGCTTGATGGCGATGCGCACCCCCAGGCGGCTGAACACCTCGTTGATCATCTGCAGCAGCTCCACCTCGTTGAGCAGCGAGTCGGAGCCGATGACGTCGGCGTCGCACTGGTAGAACTCGCGGTAGCGGCCTTTCTGGGGGCGGTCGGCGCGCCATACGGGCTGAATCTGGTAGCGGCGGAAGGGGAACTGCAGGTCGTTGCGGTGCTGCACCACGAAACGGGCAAAGGGGACCGTAAGGTCGTAGCGCAGGCCCTTCTCGCAAATCTGGCGGGTGAGGGCGTTGATGGCGGCGGGGTCGGCCAGCAGGTGGGGGTCCACGCCGGCCATGTAGTTGCCGGAATTGAGTATCTTGAACAGGAGCTTGTCGCCCTCGTCGCCGTACTTGCCCATCAGCGTGGAGAGGTTCTCCATGGCGGGCGTCTCAATCTGGCGGTAGCCGTAGAGCCCGAAGACATCGCGGATGGTGTCGAATATATAGTTGCGGCGGGCCATTTCGGCGGGCGAAAAGTCGCGCGTTCCTTTGGGGATTGAAGGTTTCTGTGCCATTTTTTATGTCAGAAAATATCGTTGGAATACACCCGGGTTTATGCGTCGCCCTCCTGGATCTGGGCTTCGTCGGCCATGACGTTGTCCTTGATGTTGGGGGCTTCCAGGCCGTAGTTGTTGCGCTTGTCGAGCAGCTTGAGCCACAGGGCGAAGATGAGGGCCAGGACGCCGAAGCAGGCGAAGATAACCATCGGGATGGTGTAGTTGTAGGGGATGAGCACGTCGGGGTTCTCCACGCCGGCGGCCTTGAGGGCGTCAATCTGCTGCTCGGCAGCGATTACGGCGGGGTTGTCGGCATTGACAGAGTCGAGCACCGCGCCGATGAGCACGGGCACCAGGCACAGGCCGATGTTCTGCACCCAGAAGATGAGGCAGTATGCGCTGCCCAGCACCTTTTCGGGGATGATTTTGGGCACCGAAGGCCACAGTGCCGCGGGCACCAGGGCGAAGGATACGCCCAGCACCACGATGGTCACGTAGGCAATGAGCTCACTGTGCGTGGCCGGCAGGACAAAGGCGAATACCAGGTGGCACACAATCAGCAGCACGGCGCCCCAGATGAGCATGGTGGCACCCTTGCCGCGACGGTCCAGGAAGTTACCCAGGAAGACGGTCACTGCGGCCGCGCCGATGGGGAACCAGCGGAAGATGTCCGAGGCCTGCTTGGCGGTGATGTCGTTGAGGTTGCACTGGAGCATCTCGGCGCCGTATGCCTGGAAGGGGAAGATGGCAGAGTAGTAAAGTACGCACAGCAGGGCCACAACCCAGAACACGCGGCTGGAGAATATGTCCTTGATGTCCGAGGCCTTGAATTCCTCCTCGGGGTCCGAGGCCACGGCTGTGGCGCCGCTCTCGCGGTCGAGGCGCGTATCCATGAAGGTGAAGACTATGAAGCAGATCAGGCCCACGCAGAGCAGGGCGGTGCAGAAGGCCACCGGAGCCACTACCGAGCCCCAGCTTTCGGCAATCAGGGGCGAGATGGAGAAGATGGCGAACACGCCGATACGCGCAATGGCCATCTCAAGGCCCATGGCCAGCGCCATCTCCTTGCCCTTGAACCACTTGGCGATGGCCTTTGACACCGTAGTGCCGGCCATTTCACAGCCGCAGCCGAATATCATGAAGCCCAGCGAGGCCATCTTGGCGCTTGCCGGCAGGGCCACCCACCAGGTGTTCAGCCAGTTGTAGAATGCCGTGCCCTCAAAGGCGTCGCTGATGCCGTACAGTTTGATGCAGGCGCCGCCCACCATCAGAGAGGCCGACAGCACACCGGTGAAACGGATGCCCGTCTTGTCCAGAATGAAGCCGGCTATGATCAGGAAGCCGCACACATTAAGTATGTATTCCGATGCGCGATAAGTGCCGTAAGCTGTCGAGTCCCAGCCCAGCTGCGGGGTGAGCAGACTCTTGATTGGCGCCATCACGTCGACAAACATATAGGCGAAGAACATCATGGAGGCGATGAGTATGAGCGCCGTCCAGCGCGCCCAGGCCTTGTCGTTGAACAGAACCCGCACTTGCTCAGTGGCCGTGGCGGTTGCTTTAACTTTTTCTGTCATAGTTATTTATAAGATGATTAGGGCAAGACGCGCCCGGCCTTGCCGCCCGGTCAGCGCCTCGATGAATGAATAATTCGTTGGTTTACTTTGCAAATTTACGCCAAAAAGGTTAATTTTGAAAAATTTTTGACAAAAAATGACCACACACAACCATAATCAGGCACCCGCCCCGCGCCCCTATACCTTTGACCGCGTGGTGCGCATACTCATCGGTCTGGCCACGCTCATCGCCGTCATCTGGCTCATCGACGTGCTGCGCGACGTGCTGCTGCCCTTCCTGGTGGCATGGCTCATCAGCTACATCCTGGAGCCCTTCGTGCAGTACAACCGCCGCATCCTGCGCGTGCGCCGCCGCCTGCTGCCCGTGTTCATCACTCTGTTTGAGGTGGTCCTGGTGCTGACCATGCTGTGCATCTTCTTCGTTCCCTCCATCATCAAGGAAATGCACCAGCTTGCCGACCTGGTCAGCAGCTACGCCAACGGCTCGGCCCAGATTCCGTTCATCCCCGAGGAATTCCACCGCTTCCTGCGCGACGCCATTGACTTCAACCTCATCTCCGCCGAGCTCACCCGCCAGGACTATCAGCGCCTGCTCGACTGGGGCGGCAACCTCCTTGCCGGCGGCCTGGACCTGGTGATAGGCATATTCAACTGGTTCCTGGTGCTGCTCTATGTGGTGTTCATAATGCTTGATTATGAGAAACTTCTGGCCGGATTCAAGCACATGGTTCCGCCCAAATACCGCACCATCACCTACCGCATAGGCAACGACGTCAAGACCAGCATGAACCACTACTTCCGCGGCCAGGCCCTGGTGGCCTTCATCGTGGGCATTCTGTTCAGCATCGGTTTCCTCATTGTGGGGCTGCCCATGGCCGTGGTGTTGGGTCTGTTCATCGGCCTGCTGAACATGGTACCATACCTGCAGCTCATATCCATCCTGCCCACCACGCTGCTGTGCCTGGTCTACACGGCCAACAGCGAGCTCAACTTCTGGGAGATATGGTGGGCCTGCATGGTGGTTTATATAGTGGTGCAGTGCATCCAGGACCTCATCCTGACGCCAAAAATCATGGGCAAGGCCATGGGCCTCAACCCCGCCATCATCCTGCTGTCCCTGTCGGTGTGGGGCACGCTGTTAGGCTTCATCGGCCTGATTATAGCGCTGCCGCTGACCACCCTGCTGCTGGCCTACTACGGCCAGTACATAGACCGCCGCACGTGAGCGGGGGAGGAGGCAATTAGTCCAATTGGTCTAATTAGACCAATAGGCCCCACTCGTTAACAAACTTTAACTCTGTTCCTTTTGTTTTAAGACATTTTGACTATAATTTTTGCGCTTTATTACCTTTTTTTCTTGCTCGTTTTTATGAAAAAGTCTGTTCTGCTGCTTTTATTGGCTATCTTTTCGGCGACGCTCGGGCTGAGCGCAGCTGATATCTATAGAGTAACTTCGCAATCGGTGCTGAACGTGCGCAACGCTCCCTCAAAGCAGGGCGCCGTGGTCTCCACGCTGGCTCCCGGCGCCAGAATAGAGGTCATGTCCGTCTCCGGCGGCTGGGCCAAAATCCGGTTATCCAACGGTAGCACGGCCTACTGCTCGGCCGACTATCTGGCCTATGTGGGTGAGTCAACCCAAAAGGTCGAGAAAGAGAAGAAAAACTCCGGCTATGCCATGCCGGCGTTCCTGCGCTCCATTGCCGAGTCGACCCGGGGCTGGGGCCTTAGCCGCAGCGTCCTGATGGTGCTGGCGCTTATAGGCGCGCTGGTGGGCTGCATAACGTTCTTTGTACAGCAGGAGGATATGGATTTCGGCGACGGCAGCTACTGGACGTCGGCCATAGGCCTGACGGTCGCGTCGGTGTGCGAGATTCTGTTTTTCATCGCATCCACGGATTCAATCAGCCTGACCGATAACGGCTGGATAGCGGCCATCGTGGGCTTCATAGTGATGGGCGCGATGGCTTACTCGCAGGCACTTACCTGCCTGGGTCTGGTGTACGTGGCCGAGGCCGACTATCGTTTCAACTCCATCAAGGGCGACCTTGTGGCCATCATGACCGGCGTCACCGCGGTGTGGATGTTGGTGATGGTGGGCGCTTCAATCTTCGACTGGGATCTGCCCGTGTGGCTGTCAATCATCATTCTGCTGCTGCCCGTGGCCATGGCCGTGATGCTGGCCTTCCAGGGCTTCAACGATGACGAGGGCGGCGCCGGCATTGCCGTGGCGCTGGTCTACCTGCTGACGGTGTACGGCACCATGATGCTGGTCGTTTCCTTCGTGGTCATAGCCATCATAGTGGTGATAGCCATAGTAGTTATAGGCTTTATCCTGGCAGCGCTGGGCAGCGGCAGCGACGGCGAGTCGCATACCTTCTATGACAGCGACGGCAACAAGTGGCGCATAACCATTCGCCGTTAACCTTTGGCCGATAGCGGCATTTTTACTATGAATCACCGGCTTTATGACTTTGACAGCGTGGTGGACCGTCATCACACCGACGCTACCAAATTTGAGGAAATGGACGCCAAGTTCGGGCGTCACGACCTGCTCCCCTTCTGGATTGCGGACATGGACTTCGAGGCATGTCCCTGCATCATCGAGGCCCTGCGCCGGCGGCTGGACCATGCCGTGCTGGGCTACACCACGCCGCCGGCCGAGTTCTGGGGCAGCATAACATCCTGGCTCGGCCGTCGCCACGGCTGGCAGGTGGCCAACGATGAAATCACCTTCATGCCCGGCCTGAAGAAGGCTCTGAGCCTGTGTATCAACTACTTTACCCGCCCGGGCGAGGGCATCGTCATTCAGCCGC
>CANQZK010000011.1 GCA_947628285.1 uncultured Muribaculaceae bacterium | reverse complement strand
CTCCTTCCTCACAAAACAAAAATCGACTCAAGATATGCGACCCTGCCGTCAACATTTATTATTAAACAAGCTCTAAAATACGAGCGGCTCAAGAGCCTCAAAGGACCTCAGGCCGCCCGTGATTATGCTATGTTATTTACCGGCAGCGGGTTTGGGCATGGGTGCCGTTGTGCCGTTGGTCTTGAAGCGGGCAATCTCGTCGGCAGTGAAGCCGTAGGCCGCCAGGACCTCGTCGGTATTGCCGCCCAGTGTCGGGCAGGGACCGTAGGTAGGCTGATAGTTGGACATGGTGAAGGGCACGCCCACGGTGACGAATTCGCCTATGTTGCCGCCCTGGTTGATGCGCACCAGTGTGTTGCCGTCGTAGAGGCTCTCGTCGTTGAGCAGCTCGCGGGTGTTGATGACAGGAGCGCAGGGCACGCCGTAGGGCGCCAGTTCTTTGACGATGTCGTATTTGTCACGGGTGATGGCCCACTTGCCTATACGATCTATGATTTCGTCTTTATGACGGTCGCGGGCGTCGGCGGTGTTGAAGTCCGGGTTGGTCAGCCAGTCCTCGAAACCGAAGGCTTGGCAGGCTTTCTCAAAGTCCTTCACGCCACGCTGCAGGATAATGTATGCGTAGGCGTTGGGATCGGTCTCCCAGCCTTTGCACTTATAGGTCCAGCCCAGTACGCCTGAGCCCTCGGTGTTGCCCGAGCGGGGCACGTAGTCGGGGAATTTCTCGTTGGGGTACTGCGGATACTGTGTCAGATAACCGATGCGGTCCAGAGTCAGCTGGTCACGCGTCTTGATACGGCACAGGTTCAGGCAGGCGTTGTGCATGGACTGGTATACGTAGCAGCCCTCGCCGGTCTTCTCGCGCTGAGCCAGGGCGGCCAGCAGGCCGATGGTCAGGTGCATGCCGGTGTTGGAGTCGCCCAGGGCGGCGCCGCTCTGGGTAGGAATGTTGTCGGGACCGGAGTACCAGCCGGTGGTTGTGGCGGCGGCGGCGGTCACCTGTGCGATAGGCTCATAGGCCTTCAGGTCCTTGAAACGCGATGATTCAGGGAAACCCTTGATGGTGCCGTAGATGCATCGGGGATTGAGCTGATGCACGGCCTCCCAGCTGAAGCCCAGCTTGTCCATGGCTCCCGGGTGGAGGTTTTCTACAAAGATATCGGCCGTCTTGATCAGGCGGGTCAGGATTTCCTTGCCGTCGGGGGTCGCGGCGTCAAGGGCCAAAGATTTCTTGTCGGAGTTGAGCTGCAGGAAGTAGTAGGACGGCTCATTGGGGTCGAACTGGAGTTCCTTACGTGTTGCGTCGCCGGTGCCGGGGCGTTCAATCTTGATGACCTCGGCGCCAAGCCAGGCCAGAAGTTGAGTACATGAAGGACCGGACTGCACGCTGGTGAAGTCAATCACCTTTATGCCTTGGAGAGGTGCTGTATTCATAATCAGAGGGTTTAAGAGTGTTTTTATAGCTATGTTTCTTATCTGTTCGGATAGTCGTTTCATTATAAGAACACATTCCACCCCAAAATGTTTACCATCCCCCTGCCCGGGCTGTCATTGGACAGAAAATCTCTTCTGTCTTTCTGTCTAAAAAAATATCCTTTTGTCCTTATGTCTAAAAATATGACTTTATGTCTTTCTGTCTAAAAAATCTGTCTAAAAATGACAAACAGCCCCGTCCGGTGGGGACGGGGCTGCTGTGTGTATCAGGCTCTTGTATGATTAGAGCTGGGGACCGGCGGCTACCAGAGCCTTGCCGGCGGCGTTGTTCTCATACTTCTTGAAGTTGTTGATGAAGCGCTGAGCCAGGTCGGTTGCCTTCACTGTCCACTGAGCGGGGTCGGTGTAGGTGTCGCGAGGATCGAGGATCTTGGGATCTACGCCGGGGAGTTCGGTGGGGATTTCGAAGTCGAAGATGGGCAGCCTCTTGGTGGGAGCGCTCAGGATGGCACCGTCCAGGATAGCGTCGATGATGCCGCGGGTATCGCGGATGGAGATACGCTTGCCTGTGCCGTTCCAGCCGGTGTTCACCAGATAAGCCTTGGCGCCGCTGCGTTCCATGCGCTTAACCAGCTCTTCGGCGTACTTGGTGGGGTGCAGTTCCAGGAATGCCTGGCCGAAGCAAGCCGAGAAGGTGGGGGTAGGCTCGGTGATGCCGCGTTCGGTACCGGCCAGCTTGGCGGTGAAGCCCGACAGGAAGTAGTACTTGGTCTGCTCGGGGGTCAGGATCGATACGGGAGGCAGAACGCCGAATGCATCGGCCGACAGGAAGATGACGTTCTTGGCGGCGGGACCGTGCGAGATGGGCTTAACGATGTTGTTGATGAAGTTGATGGGGTAGCTTACGCGGGTGTTCTCGGTCACGCTCTTGTCGGCGAAGTCGATTTTGCCTTCGGCGTCAACAGTAACGTTTTCCAGGAGTGCGCCCGGACGGATAGCGTTGTAGATGTCGGGCTCGCTCTCCTTGTCCAGGTTGATAACCTTGGCATAGCAGCCGCCTTCAAAGTTGAACACGCCGTTGTCGTCCCAGCCGTGTTCGTCGTCGCCGATGAGCAGACGTTTGGGGTCGGTCGACAGAGTGGTCTTGCCGGTGCCGGAGAGACCGAAGAAGATGGCGGTGTTCTCGCCGTTGAGGTCGGTGTTGGCCGAGCAGTGCATCGAAGCGATGCCCTCCAGGGGCAGGAAGTAGTTCATCATCGAGAACATACCTTTCTTCATCTCGCCGCCGTACCAGGTGTTGATGATAACCTGTTCGCGCGAAGTGATGTTGAATACAACGGCGGTCTCGCTGTTGAGGCCCAGTTCCTTGTAGTTGGTGAGTTTGGCCTTGGAAGCGTTGTAGACAATGAAGTCGGGCTTGAAGTCAGCCAGTTCCTCAGCAGAGGGACGGATGAACATGTTGGTCACAAAGTGAGCCTGCCAAGCCACTTCCATGATGAAGCGGACGGCCATGCGGGTGTCCTTGTTGGCGCCGCAGAAACCGTCGACAACGAAGAGCTGCTTGCCGGAGAGCTCGTCAACGGCCAGAGTGCGGCATGCGTCCCAAGCCTCTTCAGTAGCGGGTTTGTTGTCGTTCTTGTATTCGGGGGTAGTCCACCAGATGGTGTCCTTGCTCTTTTCATCGAGCACGATGAATTTATCCTTGGGCGAACGGCCGGTGTAAACGCCGGTCATAACGTCGACAGCGCCCAGCTCGGTAACGACGCCTTTTTCGTAGCCTTCCAGGCTGGGAAGAGTTTCGAGGGTGCGCAGTTGCTCGTACGAGGGGTTGTAGATGACATCCTTGATGTTCTTGATGCCATACTTCTCGAGGTCGGCCTTGACAGTGGCAAGGCGAGCCTGCTTGATTTCTTCGAGTTTGTCCATTTTGTTGGAAATATGTATGTTAGTACTAAGTTTTATGTCTTGGTTGCGAATGTACCTTATTCTTGGGGATAAACAATTGAAACGTGTTCTTGTTAACCGAGTGCAAAGTTATAACGTTTTTTTGGAAATAGAAAATAATTAAAGAAAAATTTCCTTAAACGGGCACCTATCGCGCATCGACGGATTTTTTCGGTCGATGTTGCGGGTAGTTCAGATCGCATAATAACGCCTCGTTTAGACGAGCCGTAGCGGCGCTATACATAGCGCCGGCGGCGAAATTACCTGTTTTACCGGTCATGCCAGACGAGCCAAAACATCGTTTTTCTGGTTCATATGCTTGATTATCAGCGTGATTCGCCGTCGGTGCTATGTATAGCGCCGCTACAGGTCAACGTTATGCCACCTGAACAGTCCCTACAATTTCCCAATCACCCACCGCCCCCCACATAAACGCAAAACAGGGGCGCCGGCGGCGTCCCTGTTTTGTATGCGCGGTGTGCGGATTAATCGATTTCTTCGTCAGCCTCGTAGCCGCCCATCTCGCGGATGGCGTTCTTCAGCATTACGTACTGCTGGAAGAGGTGGTTGACGGGTACTTCGCCCTTGGTGTAGTCGTGCATCGGGCTCTTGAGGAAGAAGCTCAGGAAGCGCTGGATGCCATGACGGCCGGCGCGGGCGGCGAGGTCGCTCAGCAGAACGAGGTCGAGGCACAAGGGAGCTGCCAGGATGGAGTCGCGGCACAGGAAGTTGATCTTGATCTGCATGGGGTAGCCCATCCAGCCGAAGATGTCGATGTTGTCCCAGCCTTCCTTGTTGTCGTTGCGCGGGGGATAGTAGTTGATGCGCACTTTGTGGTAGTAGTCGGTGTAGAGGTCGGGCTGCTCTTCGGGCACGAGGATCGACTCCAGGGTGGAGAGTTTCGAAACCTCTTTGGTGCGGAAGTTGGCGGGCTCGTCCAGTACCAGACCGTCGCGGTTGCCCAGGATGTTGGTTGAGAACCAGCCGCTCAGGCCCAGGCAACGGGTGCCGATGATGGGGGCGAAGCCGGATTTAACCAGTGTCTGGCCGGTCTTGAAGTCCTTGCCTGCGATGGGCATGCCGGTCTTCTCGCTGAGCTCCCACATGGCGGGGATGTCAACGGTGGTGTTGGGGGCGCCCATGATGAAGGGAGCGCCTTCGCTCAGAGCTGCGTAAGCGTAGCACATGGAGGGGGCGATGTTGTCGCGGTCGTCGGCCTTCATAGCGGCTTCGAGGTGCTCAAGGGTGTCGTGTACCTTCTCATTTACGGGAACGTAAACTTCGGTCGAAGCAGCCCAGAGTACTACAACGCGGTCAACGCCGGTCTTGGCTTTGAAGTCGCGGATGTCCTTGCGGAGGTTCTCGACCATCTCCCAGCGGGTCTTGGCGTCCATAATGTTGTCGCCGTCGAGACGCTTAGCGTAGTTGTGGTCGAAGGCGGCCTTCATGGGCACGATGGCTTCGAGTTCTTCGCGTACGGGTTCGATGTCTTTTTCCTTGAGGACTTCAGCGTTGATAGCTGACTGGTATGCGTTTGCGGGATAAACATCCCAAGTGCCGAAGACGATGTCGTCGAGTTTGGCGATGGGCACGATTTCGTCGTATTTGAGGTATTTTTTCTCGGCGCCTTTGCCAACACGGATTTTGTCGTACTGAGTCATGGAGCCGACGGGTTTGGCGAGGCCTTTGCGGGCCATTAGGACACCTGTCATGAAGGTAGTGGCGACTGCGCCGTTGCCGACAACGAGCACGCCGAGCTTGCCTTCGGCGGGTTTAACTTTACTTTGAGCCATTTTGAAATGTCAAATTAAAAGATTATGTTTATTGTAATAATTGTCGTTTTGAAATGCCGCTCTAGTAGTTTTAGCTGGTAATTCGGTGCGAAAGTACAAAACAAAAATGAAATGCAAAAAATATTTTACCTTAAACAAAGTAAAAATTCACTAAATAAACGTAAATATTTAGCCTTTTAGTTAAATAGTGTAAATTTCACCCCTATTTAGGGCTTGCAACTTTAATTTATGTTAACAGGGTAAAAGCCACATTTTCCAATTTTCCGCGGCACACGGGGTCAAGTCCGGCGGGCAGCTCTGGCGCGTCGCCGCGCCACGGACGGCCCTCCACCCAGGCGGTGGCACAGCCCAGCGACGCGGCGGGCACCAGGTCCTTTGATATGCTATCGCCCACCACAAGCACCTGCACGGGGTCCAGCCCCAGGGCATAGCACCCTACCCCGAAGATGCGCGGATCGGGCTTGCGCAGGCCTATGACGGAGCTCTCAACCACGCCGCGGAAGTAGCGGCGGACATCGAAGGTATCAAGCACGGTGTTGAGGTTGCCGTAGAAGTTGCTGACCACCATCAGCGGATAGCGGGCGGCCAGGGCCTCGAGCACGGGACGGGCCTCGTCCAGGGCGGCACGGGCGGAGTCGGAACAGCGGCGGGCCATCAGGTCTATTTCTGCGGGGCTGATGGGGTGCTCAAGGGCGCCGTTCTCATGCAGCCAACGGGCCTGAACGCCGAGTTTGAGACGCATGACGGCGGCGAAATCGTCGCCGGGGCGCACTAAGGGCTCGCGGGCCAGGGCGCGCTCGCCCTCGATGTAGGCCGGGCGGAACTGCTCGTAGCTGACGCCGGGGCAGGTGTCCTGCCAGACGTCGTATATGACCTCGCTCCAGTGGTCGCCCCGGGAGTCGAGTGTGCCGCCGTAGTCAAAGATTATGCCGCGCAGGTTGTCAATATTCGCCATTTTCAAGTCGTCGGGTGAATGTGCGGCAAATGCGCTCGTGACGCACCATCATGTATACGAGAATGGCCGAGAAGATGACAAGCTCGGCGGCGAAGTAGAGCCACGGCTGCCCCAGGAAGAGCGACACGAACAGGGTGATGGAGCGCCAGTTGAACGACAGGATGTTGGTGTACTTCATCAGCGGGCGCGATGCGCGGCGGAAGGCCTCGCGGAAGGCCAGGGGCGGCTCGGCGGCGGGGAAGCGGCGCTGCAGCTCGCGGCGCAGGTGCTGCATGGCCGGCGTCATGGCCTCCTGATTGGCGGTATAGTTAGTGTAGAAAAACAGCACCAATTTGCTCCAGAAGCGTCCGCGCCAGGGCATTGAGGCAAGACGGCGGCGAAGCTTGTCGGCGCTCTCCAGCTCGGAGCCCTCGCGACCCTTGACAAAGTAGAGGTGGAACTGGCGGTAATAGTCGGCCATGGCGGCCTGCTTGGCATGGCATATGCCGGTCACAAGGCCGATGCACCAGATGAGCCAGGGATGCGCGCCGAAGAAGGCGTCAGTGGCGTTCTCGCGCAGGCAGATGGCGGCGTAAATGGTGATGAACCACAGGTCGCCGCTCATGCCGTCCAGTATGCGGCCGATGCGCGAGTAGTTGCCCGTCATGCGTGCCAACTGGCCGTCGGCGCTGTCATAGCTGTTGGCCCAGATGAGCAGCAGCATGCCTATAACGTTAATCCACAGGTCGTTGAAATAGAAGCATATGCCTGCACCCACGCCAAGGAAGATTGAGGCGATGGTGACGGCGTTGGGGCTGATACCCAACTTGCGGAACAGGTATGCCCAGGCGAACCCGATAGGTCGATAAAAGGCCAAGTCGATGTTCTCCTCGGTGTCGAATGACTTGAGGGAATTGCGGTATTGACGTTTAAGATCGACAAACATAGTTCAGGAAATGTATTTGGTGTAACGGGCAGTGAAGCGGCTGAAGGCGGGTATGCGCATCAGCACGTATTCAAACAGCGCATAGCCCAGCAGCGTTACGGCTATGCCGGCCATTACATCTATAATATAGTGGTGCGACGAATAGACCGCCGTTGCCCATATGCCTAAACAGATTACGGCTGCGGCGATGCGCATCCACAGCGGTGTGCGGGCACGCAGGGCGTAGATGAAGGCCACCAGCATGTAGGCCGAGTGCAGCGAGGGCAGCGCGGCAAAGACGTTGGCGTTGCGCTCGTACAGGCCGTGGAAGATGCTGACACCCAACATCTCGTCAAAGCGGCCCAGGCCGGCCACCTGGCCGGGAGTGCCCTGGATGAACTCGAAGCCGTGCGAGGCCACGTACCACGGCGGAGCCGCCGGGTGGATGTAGTAGAAGGTGAATCCCAACAGATTGACTAACAGGAACACCATGGCGAAGTGCAGGTACTCGGCGCGCTGGCCGTCGAAGTACAGCCACAGCCCGAAGATGATGGGCACGGGCACCCAGCACAGATAGAAGAACCCGGCCAGGAAGTCGGCCCACGGAGCATGGTGCAGGGCGAAGAACTCGTTGGGCGTCAGGCGCATGGTCTCGTTGACAGTGATGCCGAACAGCGATTTCTCTGTCTCGTACAACCCTTGGATATCCACGGGGTTGACCATATAGTTGGGCACGATGTTCATCCAGTCATAGCTAATGCCGAACAGGGCGAAGGGCACCAGCGCCACCACGATGCGGCGCGTCGGGGCGGAGGCGAAGAACATCGCTGCCATGAGCACGGCCAGGAACGAGTGCTCCGGGCGGTAGCCCACAAACATGGCCGTGACGGCGAGCCACACCGTCAGCGCGGCCACCATAATCAGGGCCTCGCGGGCCGAGGGACGGCTGAAGGTGGCGTTATGTGGCGTGACGCGGCTCATTTATCGTTCTGAAGGGCGCGGCGGCAATGGGCCACGCGGGCAAAGGCGGTGATGTTGGCCAGGATGGCTATGATGCCCATGGCGCCGATGAGGATGAGCATGGGGTCAAACTGCTCGTGGTGCACGCACATGCCGGTGATGCCGGTGACCAGTGCGGCCAGCGATGTCACTACCACGCGCTCGGGGCGCTGCATGAAGCCCACCTTGCACTCAATGCCCAGACCCTCGGCGCGGGCGCGCACGTAGCTCACCATCACTGAGCCCACCATGGCCAGGAAGGTTATCAGGGCGCCTATGACATAGCCGGTGCGGAACATGTAGAAGGCGATGCCGCCCAGCGTGAGCAGCTCGCAGTAGCGGTCGAGCACCGAATCATACAGGGCGCCGAAGCGCGATGCCATGCCGCCCAGGCGTGCCACCTGGCCGTCCAGCATATCGAACAGCGAGAAGGTGATGATCAGGGCGCCGGCCAGCGTCACAAGGCCGTACTGCATGTCGGCGGGAGTGGCTTTCAGGCCCGCGGCCACAAAGACGGCGGCTGCGGCCAGATTGCCCAGCAGGCCTATGGTAGTGACCATGTTGGGCGTGATGCCGATACGGATCATGCCGTGCACAAGCGGATTGAAGACGGCGTAGACGCCCAGCTGGATGCCGTCGCGGCAGCGTTTGAATGTGCTTTGTGATTTCATTGTATTAAAGACGTATGAAGAGAGTTTGTTATGATTGGCCCGAGGCGTCGCGGTGACGGGTCGGGATACAGTAGTTGAGGATGCGGATGGCGTAGGGGTCGAAGGCCGACGGGCGGTAGACAAAGTTGCGCTGCAGCACGAAGTTCCATGCCAGCGACACGATGAGCGACACGGCCAGACGCGACGTGGCGAAGATACCGTCGGACGTAAAGCCCATATCGAGCAGGAACTGCCAGCCGGACAGCAGATTGCCCACAAAGGTGGTGCCGTACATGTTCAGCAGCAGGCTGCCCACCCACACCAGCGCGTACTTGAAGGCCACGGCCTTGACTGACTGACCCTTGGCGTGGAAGGTGAAGCGGTAGTTGATACAGCAGTTGACAATGCCGCCGCACACGGCGCCCACGGCCACCGAGAGCATGGACCGCAGGAAGGAGTCGAGCGCCGGGAACACCCAGGCAAAGAACACGAAACTCGTGCCCATGTCAATCCACGACGCTATCTGCGACGAGATGGACGAGCGCAGGAACGTGAATATGCCCCCGCCGTCCACCAGTTTATCTTTAGCCTTGCCTATGAACGTCATGACACGAACAGATACATTGCCAGCGGAGTAATCAGCACCATGCTGTAGATACCGGCCAGCATATCGTCCATAAGTATACCGAAACCGCCTTCGTACGACTCCATCTTTCTTATACCCAAGGGCTTGACTATATCAAAGAAGCGGAACAGCACGAATGCCAGACCGATGATGAGCCAGAATTTCCAGTCGTGGTACGACTCCGGGCCGTTGCAGAACAAGGTCATGGGCAGCAGCGCTATCCACTGGCCGAGGGTCTCGTCCACCACCACGCACTTGGGGTCCTCGCCCCAGTAAAGTTCCGCCACTTCAGACGCATTATAACCCAACAATATCGTCGGCATGATACATGCAAGCATAACCATCATAACCAGACCGTAATAAGGAATCAGCGCCAGGGGCAGCCACAGCACTATGGCCACGAGGGCGCCCATCGTGCCGGGGGCCACGGGGCAGAAGCCCGCGCCGAACATCGTGGCCACCATGCGGGGCCAGAAAGGCATCTTTTCGCTTGTCTTGCGGGGAATACCGTAAGGCAGGAAAATATTCATCGGATTATATTTCGGATTAATATTCACTGTGCAGATAGGTCTTTATACGGTTCATAATCATACGGGCTATGACGGGTCCGGCCTCCTCGCGGCAGGGCGCGAACGAGGGCCAGTCGTTGAAATCAATGATGGTGATGGAGCCGTCCGGCGCCACCACACAGTCACCGCCATAGATTTGAATATCAATGATATCGGCAGCCTTGGCGCACATGCGGCGCAGCTCGTCGATATCGAAGGGAATCTGGTGTGCGTGCCCGTTGATACGCTCGGCACCGTACTTGCTGTGCCCGTCGTCAAAGGGATAGAACCAGTAGAAGAAAGGCGTGCCGCTGACGCCGTAGAACTTGATCAGGTCGCCCGGGATGTGGCGGTTGATGACCGCGTGCTTGATGCCGCGCATGAAGAACTCCTGCAGCAGCTCCTGAGCCTCCTGCGGATGGCGGGCATAGCTCACGTCCTCGCGGTGCATCGAGTGCATGTCGCCGCACTTCACCCAGCAGCCAGTAATGCCGCTCTTGGTCAGGCGGTCCTTGACCACCTCGTCCGTATCCACCAGGAAACTCTCCGGATAAGGGATATTCGAGCCTATGAGAATGCGGGCCATGCGCTGGCGGATGCAGTTCTCAATGCCGTAGCCCGAGTTGATGACCAGGTCGCCGGCATCCTCGAGTTGCTGCAGCATCTTGATAGACCGCAGTTCGCGGCACATATTCAGGATAATGCGCTCCGTGGGCGGAGCCGTCAGGAACTTCTCCTCAGAGTACACGTTGACCTCGCAGCCGCGTTTGCGCAGTTGCTCGGCCACGATATTGAATATGGCAGCATCGTTGCCTATGTGGTTGGGCGAAAAGGAGCTGGCACGCATGATGCCGGCGATTTTGATTTCAGCCATGTCTGATTTGGTTTATTAACGGGGCCGGCGTACCGCCGCGCCGCACTTCAACCCGCAAAGTTAGCAAATTTTTATCAAACCACCGCCCCCAACCCCCATTTTTAACCCAAATTTCAGAAAACCAGCGCCTGCGGAGGCAATCTGACCCGTCCGACCCGTCTGACCCGTCAGACCCGTCAGACACTTTTCTGAAAAAGGGAAACAATGTCATCATCAGAGGTTTGGTACGTTTTGCTCACAAGGTGGGCCAAAAGCTCCTCCAGCAGTTTCATCTCCGGGGCATCTTTCATAGCCTTGAACAGTCTTTTGAATCTGACATCCTTGTTGGACATCACATTCTTGGTCTGCGCGGTAAACTCCTTCAATGTTCCGGGAAGACCGTACTCTGCGACATCAATTTGTGCCGCTTCCGCGCAGGACAGGATAAAACCATCGGCAGCCGGCTGTACAAGGATAATAAAATGCGGCCGGGCATTATGACGCAATAACTTCAGATGCTCACTCGCCGCTATCTCACGGAATTCAGTCAGATAACTCGGACGTCTTTTGTCAGCATCAATCACCCCCACCGCAAAACGTTCGGCAAACTTCCGTTGCATTATCCCGGCCACCTGATTGCAACCTTTCTGATGGTTGCACCCGCCCGGACAGCCCAATGTCTCCACCAGGTTAGTGTCGATATAACATTCCGGAATTATGAAATCGGCGCGAGGGGTCATCTGTCAAGATATGCTTCAAGGTTAAAGAACATATCCATGCCGTTGTCATAGGCCTTTTGGAGCATTTCATCGGTAAGGCGTTTGACTGTCGTGGCGTTATCCTGCATATCCACCACATACACGGCCAGATCCTGACCGGCACTTTCAAGCAGCGAGCCCATCACATAGGGGCTGTGGGTGGTGATGAAGAACTGATTGCTGTCGGCCGCTATGATATCGTTCACAATAGTCGAGACATACGGCGGGAAGGTATGGGCTTCCGGCTCCTCGAAACATATCACCTTGTCGCGGTTGCTCTCAATGGCGGCTTTATAGAAAATAAGCCTCTGCAACGAATCGGCCAGCGAGCTGAACGGCACTAGAAACATGTCGAGTCCGTTTTCCCTCATGGCCTTTATCTGCCGGGAACCGGAATCAAACAACATCTTCAGTCCGTAGCCGTGGAACAATTCAGCCAAGTTGGCCTTCAGCTCCGGCATGGCCGCCACCGTCTCCATCAGATTGGCACCGGAGGGCGGCAGCAGGAATCCCGCATTTGATGATTCGGATACAAACTGCCGCGGGAAAAAGTAGGTCAGAATGTCGGGCAATACAGCCGGGGCTTTCCTTTTTGAAAGGGTGAGCGCCGATGTAAAGGCGTATTTGGACAAATCATCCTGCACGGAAATCGCCACCGACAGACCGTTGGCGGGCGTCCGGCTGACACTGAGACGGTTGTCATCAGCCAACACCTCAATCGGGGCTGCCGATTCTCCGTTATGGAAAAGTTCTGCGGTATTCTCTATGCGGACAAGCTCCTTGAGCGACTTGTTTGCCGAGTTCACCATATAGGGTATGTCAAACAGGGCAAGCGCTTCAAGAATATTGCTCTTGCCGACATTCGGTCTGCCTATCAGCACATTGATGCGCCGACAGTCCGTGAGCGTAACCGATTTTACCGATTTGAAATTCCTGATGGATACGCTCCTGATTTTGCTTGGTGCAGTCTTGTCCATAATGCGCAAATGTACTAAATAATTTTCACACAGCGTCTTTTTCTCTTATATTTTTCGGTCGCCGGGGGGGTCAGGATTTCTGGTACTCGGTGGGGGACATGCCGGTGAGGTGCTTGAAGTATTTGCCGAAGGAGGATTGCGTGGGGAAGTTCAAGGCGTAGGCCACCTGCTGGATGTTGCGGTTGGAGAAGCGCAGCATGCTCTTGGCCTCCATGATCACGAAGTCGTCAATCCACTTGGCGGCGGAGCGTCCGGTGGCTTCCTTGACCAGCAGCGACAGGTATTTGGGCGTTATGAACAGTTTGTCGGCATAGTAGGACACGGAGCGCTCATGCACGTACTCGAGGTGCACCAGCTTGATAAACTCACGCACGTAGTCGTGGCGGCGGCCCAGGTTGTTCTTGGCGGTGTCTTTCATGTCTATCAGGCCGCTGATGCGGCGGTGGTAGAACTGCACCATCTGGTAGAAGAAGGCGGCGATGAGGCTGGTGGCTATGCTGCGGTTGATGACGGGGTTGGTCTCGTCTATGGTGTTGAGGTATAGCAGCTGAAGGTAGCGGGTCACGAGATCGGCCTCGCTGCTGCTCAGGGTCTGCACGGGCACGGGTTTCTCGATGAGCGGGGGGATGGCCACGGCGGACATGTTGATGTGTACGCCCTGCAGGAATTTGAGGTCGAAGTAGAGCATGTAGGCGTCCAGGTCGGCGGGCACGTCGGACACCAGGCGCATGACGTTGCCGGGAAAGAGCACGGTGAACGAGTCGCGCTGCAGGGTGTAGCGCTCCATGTTTATCTCCACCTCGAAGGGCGTCTTGCTGCGCACCAGCAGGATGAAGGTGCCCTCCAGCTTGTAGGGCGTGGTGTCGATGAGCAGGGTGGTGTCACTGTCGGGGGTGACGTGGCTGTAGAGGTATGAGTCGTCTATCTGGCTGTAGACTGAGGCGATATCTTTGAGACGCGAGGCTTGGTCGAATTGTATAACTTTCTCCATGTCGTGAATAGGTTTGCAAGGACAAAGTTAGCTATTTTCGCCAATTTTCTTGCACTCAGGGCAGAAAAGTTGACCGAAAGGCCAACTTTTTATTCGATTTGTCCAACCTCCGGGGCGGAAACGGGATTGTCGCTCAGCGGGCCCAGCGCTCGGGCACCTCGTCGCGCAGGATGTAGCTGTTGCGCAGGGTCTCGAAGTCGGCGGGGTTCTGACGCAGCATGGCCGAGTCGGCGTAGGGGTCGTAGCTGCGCAGCACCGTCTCGGGGGTGACGGCGCGGGCGGCCGGGGCGGGAGTAGGCTCGGCCAGGCGTAGCTCGGGCATACCGAAGTGGCGGCACAGGGCCGTCAGCACGGCCTGTGAGGCGCGCACCTTGCCCTGATGCGAGTAGCCGGCTATGTGGGGCGTGGCGATGGCGGCCAGTTCCAGCAGGCGGCCGTCTATGCAGGGCTCGCCTTCCCAGCAGTCCACGACAGCGGGGCCGGTCAGGCCGCGCTCCAGGGCGTCGACCCACGCGGCGGTGTCCGTCACCGGGCCGCGGGCGGCGTTGATGATTATGGGGGCGCGGCGCAGCGAGCTGAAGAAGGCGCTGTCGGCCAGATGCAGCGTGGCGTCGGGGCCGGTCGTGGTCAGGGGCGTGTGGAAGGTGATGATGTCGGCCTCGCGGGCTATGCGGTCCAGGTCGGCCCAGTCGTCGCCGCCCTCGGCACGTTGGCGGGGCGGGTCGCAGCGCAGCACCTTCATCTCCAGCGAGCGGGCCCACTGCTCCACGATGCGTCCCACGTGGCCCACCCCGACTATGCCTATGGTGTGCTGGCGTACGGGACGGTTGACCAGCCGCAGGATGGAGCCGAACACGTACTGGGCCACGGCGGGGGCGTTGCAGCCCGGGGCGTTGGCCACCTCTATGCCGCGGCTGCGGCAGTAGTCGATGGTGGCCGTGCCGATGAATTTGACGCGGGAGCCTTCAAGCAGCGAGGCGTCGCAGCGGGTGCGCGTGCGCACTATAAGGGCGTCGGCGTCGGCAATATTCTCGGGGGTGATGGCGTCGCCGGGCAGGAATGCGGTGTGCATCCTCGGTTTCAGCACGCTCAGGAAGGGCACATTCTTTTCTACGATTACTTTCATTGTCGTGGGGCAGTGTGGATGTAGCGGGATTTGTCACAGCGTCAGACGCCACAGGTACAGGGCCACGTATACGGAGGCCACGGCCAGGATGCCTATGTACTGGCGGTCATAGCGGTGATTGACAAAGTAATGGGTTATCTGATAGGCCGCGCACATGTTCAGCAGCGGTATGTAGGACAGCAGGTTGTTGAAGTCAAGCAGCATGGCGCCCACAGTGGCCAGGGCTATGAGCGTCAGGGCGCCGTTGTAGGCGCGGGCTCGGGCGTTATAGGCTATCGTCTTCATGATGTTGAGCATGGTGCCCGCCAGCAGCATGAAGGCCGTAACGCCGGCGCTGACCATCAGGTAAATAACGGCGCCGTAGTCCATGTCCTCAAAGGCGCCCACGATGCGCGGCAGGTGCAGTTCCCAAGGCCGAATGATGCCGAAGCCGAACAGGATGATCCACACCGTCAGAATGCCAAACAGCGAGGCCAGGAAGGTGCGCAGCGACAGGATGCGCATCTGCGCCAGCACCAGCCAGAAGATGGGGATGAACAGAATGAAACAGTACTGCGTGGCGCATCCTAACGACAGCAGCATGAACGCCAGGAAAACGGTGCGCACCCGCCCGGGGTCATCAAAGCAACTGAACATCAGGTAGATGCACAGCACAATAGTCAGACACACCAGGGTGCCGGAATTGAGCTGCGTGACCAGGCGCGGGATGGCGCCCTGCATCAGCCCGAACAGCCCCACATGGAGCCATGTCATGGACCGCAGGACGTTGAAGGCGCGGTTGAGCGCCACCATATATATGACTATCAGCACGTTCAGACCCACGTTCATGCCCAGGCTCCACCAGTAGGGCAGCCCCCAGTCGCCCGGCGCGGCGAAGGCGAAACCCGTGTCGCCCGGCGAGGGCAGCACGTTGTTCAGGCCGCCGGACAGCACCACATACAGCGCGGCCACGGCCAGCATGATAGCCGCCGCTGCACGCGAGTGGAACTTCTGACTGAGCAAAGCCGATTTCATATCGTCTGCAAATTTAAAATTAAAAATTAAGAATTAAAAATTAAAAATTTGCCGGGCGCCGGGCAACGACCCTTAGAAGCTGTAGCTCAGGCCGATGGCAGGCGAGAAGGCATGCAGACGGTAGTCGGCGCGGAACTCACCCATAACGGGCAGACCCAGCGCAGGATAGTTCTTGGCGATGAAATCCTCGTACTCGCCGCGGGCATTGTCGGCACCGCAGCCGTGAACGTACATGAAGGCGAGGTCGACCGACAGCCCCTTGACCGGTCGGAACGACAGACCCACCGTAGGCTCGATGCGCGTCTGCGAGGGCGTCTCGGGGTTGTAGAAATCCTTGTCGGCCGGGCTGCAGTCCACCATCAGGCCGGCGCGCAGGTCCAGGCGCGGCGTCAGCGTGTACTGGGCGCCCACGTGGTAGGTCATGGCGTTGTGGTAGTTCTTGGTCAGGCTCTGGTTGTAATCGGGCAGCGCGTCGAACTCTATGTTGAGGTTGCGGTAGGTCTTCCAGCCGTTGAGCTGCACGTCGGCGGCCAGAATCAGCTTGTCCACGGGGCGGTAGGACACACCCACGGTGAAGATGTAGGGCAGCGGCAGCGAGGCGGCGAAGTTGGTGGTGTTCAGGTTGTCAAGGTACTTGCCCAGGATGGTGCGGGCGGCCTCGTTGGCATAGCTGACAGCGGCGTCGCCCTTGTGCACGGTCATGGTCAGGCGCGAGCGGAACGAAGCACCCACGTTGACACGCGATGTCACGCGCCACAGCGCGCCCACGTTGAAGCCCACGGCCGGACGGGCCGAGCCCTTGAGGTTGACCGACGCCGGAGTGACGCCGTCAAACATCATGGCGGGCGGCATGCCTAAGGCGCCCAGGAGCTTGTTGAGTGAGCCGGCGGCCACCAGGCCCTTGCTCAGGTCCACATTGCCCCAGGCCACGGACAGGCCCGCGCCAATCGACAGGTTGGGCAGCACGCGCCACGAGAACGTAGGCTGCACGCTGAAGACCTTGATGTCCACGCGCTGGTTGAGGACGGCGCCCGGCCAGTTCACGCCCCAGTCAATCGACGAGCCGTAGGGCGTGTAGAACGACACGCCGGCGTACAGATTATCGTATATGCGGAAAGCCGCCGAGAAGTTCATCGGCGTGGACACCTTGTTGTCCGTCTTATATTCGATGCCGTTATGGCGGGCAGTGGCCGTGGAGATGATGGCGTCGACCGAGCCGGAAATTTCGAAAGTGGATTTGGAGAAGGCCAGCGCGCCGGGGTTGAAGATGTTGCTTTCGGCGCCGAGTTCCATGGCCGTACCAACGTGCCCCATGCCCATCTGTCGGGCGCTGAAACTGTTGACCTGATAGCCCTCGGCGGCGGCAGTCACAGCGGCGGCAAGGGCAAGGATTGTCATAAATTTTCTCATAACACAAGTGAATTTTGGCACAAAAGTACTAAAAATAAGCCAAACCGGCAAATCGACGCACCCGCCGAGGGCTAAAGGCAGAGGTCAGAGAGCATAAGGCAGAGGTTATTCATTGGCCAATTTGATTACCTAAACCCAAAACAACTTGGGTAACTATATGGTCATTCAAATTACCCAAATCCTTAAAACTTGGGTAACTTCATGGGCAGCAAAATTACCCAAGTCTACATTATATATATAATAAAACAATAAGACTATATATAGACAAGAAGAGCGCCGGGAGATTTTCGCATGATGTTCCGGTTGTAAATTCATCTGCTTTGCATAATTTCCCCACTGACACGCCTCCTAAACTCAGTTTTTTGTAAATATCGCGGTTATAATCGCAAAAATTTGTACCTTTGTATTCTCTTAATCGTGATTTTTTGTATGTCCGCATCCTGTGTTGATAGCCTGTAGGGGCGCTATACAATAATCGAATGTCCCGGGCCCGGATGCTCCGGAATTCATGCCGCCAGGCGGCCGCACGAGACCTCCCGCGAGCCGGCGGCAGGGATGCCGCCCCTCCATGCCGTTAGCGGGCGTTTTTCGTGGGAAATTGTTAAATTTGGCAAAAATGTTTGGGCGTTTTGGGCTTTTGGCGTACCTTTACGTGATAAATTATGCTCAAAGCCTGCGATATTCATAAGAGTTTCGGCGCGGTGGAGGTGCTGCGCGGCATCTCGCTGGAGGTTCCGGCGGGGTCGGTGACGTCAATTGTCGGCCCCAGCGGCGCCGGCAAGACTACGCTGCTTCAAATCCTCGGCACGCTGTCGCGCCCGGACAGCGGCCGCGTCACCTACGACGGCACGGACGTACTGGCGTTGTCGGACCGCGAGGTATCGCGTTTCCGCAACCGCCACATCGGCTTCGTGTTCCAGATGCACCGCCTGCTGCCGGAGTTCTCGCTGCTTGAAAATGTGGCCATGCCGGCTCTGATTGCGGGCCGCAGCCGCAAGGAGGCCTTTGACAAGGCACTGGGGCTGCTTGACTATCTGAGCCTGCGCGACCGTGCCGAGCATCGTCCCTCGCAGCTGTCCGGCGGCGAGTGCCAGCGCGGAGCCGTGGCCCGCGCGCTGGTCAACGACCCGGCGGTGATTCTGGCCGACGAGCCCTCGGGCAGCCTCGACTCGCAGAACCGGCTGTGGCTCAGGCGTCTGTTCCTGGATATCCGCGCCGACATGGGCACGACATTTGTCATAGTGACTCACGACGAGAGTCTGGCTGCAGACTCCGACATCATAATCGAGATGGCCGACGGCCGCATCGTTTCCAATAGTAACACACAATCAAAAAATTAGAAAATGAAAAAAGTAAAATCTCTGTTTACACTCTGTCTGGTGGCGCTCCTGGCCACCGTAGCGATGACATCGTGCGACGATGAGCAGAAAACTCCCGGCGGCACCGCTCAGTTTGCCGCCCTGGTGACCTTTGTCAGCTCAAACGACCAAGGTTCCGTATTCGTCGCCCAGGAGAACAACGAGTCCAGCCCCGTGACGCTGACCTCGCCGATGAAAATCGACAAGCCCGACGCCAACGGCCTCAACGGCCTCAACCCCGGCGAGCGCTGCATCATCTACTACTCAAACGACTCCGGCAAGCCTTTCAAGGCCGGAGAAATCCGCATATACACCATCCGCATCATAGCCAACGGCAAGATTCTGTCCGAGTCCATGGCCGAAATCCGCAAGGGCATGGCCGACCCCATCCGCGTGTCCAACGTGGAGCGCATCGGCCAGTACGTCAACGTCTTTGCCAAGGCGCCCTTCAACAGCGAGGCCAAGCAGTTCATCATCGCCGTTGACGAGGCTACCGTCAATGACGAGGTACCCCAGGCCTACGTGCTGTTCAAGTCTGACAACGCCGGCGTGGCCGACCGCGAAATCATCGGCTCATTCGACATATCCTCCGTCTGGAACCTGTCCACCTGCAAGGGCCTGACAATCCACTACAAGGACGGCGAGAAAGACGCCAGCGTCAGCTTTGCCAAAGGAGGAATAAGCATACGTCCCACCGAATAAAAAACATCAATATAAAAATGGAACAGAAAAAAGAAATAAAGATTGAAATCACGCCGGAAATCGCCGCCGGCCACTACAGCAACCTGGCCGTAATCTCGCACTCGGCCCAGGAATTCTTCATCGACTTCGTGACCATGGCCCCCAACATGCCCCAGGCCAAGGTACAGAGCCGCATCGTCATGACCCCCGAGAACGCCAAGAACCTGCTGTTCGCCCTGCGCGACAACCTGACCAAGTACGAGCAGACCTTCGGCGAAATCGAGCACAAACTGCCCAAAGGCGGCAAGCCCCAGGGCGGCGGCGACCTGCCCAACCCCTTCCAGGCCTGACCTGACACCAACCATCTGAAACCCAAGCCGTAAGAGATGCTGACAATATACAACTCAATGTCGCGGTGCAAGGAAGTGTTCAAGCCCCTGCACCCGGGACACGCCGGCATGTACGTCTGCGGTCCCACCGTGTACGGCGACGCCCACCTGGGCCACGCCCGCCCGGCCATCACCTTCGACGTGCTGTACCGCTACCTGACCCATCTGGGCTACAAGGTGCGCTACGTGCGCAACATAACCGATGTGGGCCACCTGGAACACGACGCCGACGAGGGCGAGGACAAGATAGCCAAGAAAGCCCGCCTGGAGCAGCTCGAACCCATGGAAGTGGTGCAGCACTACCTCAACCGCTACCACCGCGACATGGAGGCCCTGAACGTGCTGCCCCCCTCGATTGAGCCCCACGCCTCGGGCCACATAATCGAGCAGATAGAGTATATCAAGAAGATTCTCGATGCCGGCTATGCCTACGTGAGCGACGGCTCGGTGTACTTCGACGTGCCCAAGTTCAACGCCGACTACGGCTACGGACGCCTCTCGGGACGCGACATAGACGAGCTCCTCTCGGCCACCCGCGCCCTGGACGGCCAAAGCGAGAAGCGCAATCCCGCCGACTTTGCCCTGTGGAAGAAGGCCTCGCCGGAGCACATCATGCACTGGCCCTCGCCCTGGAGCGAAGGCTTCCCCGGCTGGCACCTGGAGTGCTCCACCATGGGCGAGAAGTACCTGGGCACCAAGTTCGACATCCACGGCGGCGGCATGGACCTCAAGTTCCCCCACCACGAGTGCGAAATAGCACAGAGCGTGGCCCACAACGGCACCCCCGCCGTCCACTACTGGATGCACAACAACATGATTACCATCGACGGCCAGAAGATGGGCAAGTCGCTGGGCAACTTTATCACCCTTGAGCAGTTCTTCACCGGCAACCATCCCAAGCTGCAGCAGGCCTACCCGCCCATGGTGCTCCGCTTCTTCATCCTGCAGGCGCACTACCGCGGCACGGTCGACTTCTCAAACGAAGCCCTTCAGGGCGCCCAGACAGCCCTGCGCCGCATGATGGAAGGCTACCGCCGCCTGCGCGACCTGCGACCCTCGGAGACATCGGACATCGACGTGGCCGACCTGAAGCGCCGCTGCTACGAGGCCCTGGACGACGACCTCAACACCCCCGTGGCCCTGGCCGTGCTCTTTGACGCCGTGCGCGTAATCAACCAGGTGAACGACGGCACCGCACATGCCACCCGCGCCGATATCGACGCCCTGCGCGACCTCATGGACACCTTCTTGGGCGACATCATGGGCATCCGACTTGACCAGGACGATGCCGCATCAATCAAGCCCTATGAGGAAGCCGTGGACCTGCTGCTGGAAATCCGCCGCGAGGCCAAATCGCGCAAGGACTGGACCACCTCCGACCTTATCCGCGACCGCCTGGCCCGCATAGGTTTCTCCGTCAAGGACACCAAGGACGGAGGCTTTGAATGGAGCCTCAACTGAACCCCGAACGACTGGCGCGCCTGATCACCGACGGTCTGCCCTACCGGCCCAACCGGCAGCAGACGTTGCTGATCGGCGCGCTGGCGCGTTTTTGCGACTTTGAGGCGCCGCGCCTTTACAGCAAGGACCGCGTGTTTGTGCTCAACGGCTATGCCGGCACGGGCAAGACATCGCTGTGCGCCGCCCTGGTCAACGCCCTGCGCCGGGCACGCATATCCGTGGTGCTGATGGCGCCCACGGGCCGCGCCGCCAAGGTGTTCGCCGCCTTTGCCGGATGCGGCGCATCGACCATCCACCGCGCCATCTACCGCCACGCCCTGCCCGGCATGAGCGGGCCCCCGGCCCTGCGCGAGAACCGCGCCTCGGAAACCGTCTACATCGTGGACGAGGCCTCCATGATAGCCGACAGCAGCGGCCCCGACCGCGACAGCCTGCTGCGCGACCTGGTGCAGTACGTCTTTGCCGGCCACGAGAACCGCCTCATCCTGTTGGGCGACACCGCCCAGCTGCCCCCAGTGGGCTCCGAGAAATCAGCCGCCATGGACATCGACGTACTGCGCTCCATGAGCCTGAGCGTGTCGCGCGCCACCCTCACCGAGGTGGCCCGCCAGGCATCCGGCTCAGGCATCCTGCGCAACGCCACGCGCCTGCGCATGGCCCAGGCCGTGAGCGACCCCGCCTCCCTGCCTCCCATGTCCGTCATAGCACGCGGATACGACGATGTGGCCATAGCCTACCCCGAGGATCTGCCCGACCTGCTGGCTGCCTGCTATCGCGAGGACGGCCCCGAGGAGACCATCGTCATAACCCGCAGCAACCTCTCGGCCGCCAACTACAACAACGCCATACGCCTAAACGTGCTGGAGCGCCTGGAGCTGATCACCGCCGGCGACCTCCTCATCGCCGCCAAGAACAACTACTTCTGGACCCGCAACAACCGCCGCATCGACTTCATAGCCAACGGCGAGCTGCTGCGTGTGGTGCGCGTCAACGGCCTGGAGACACGCTACGGCCTGTGCTTTGCCGAGCTGACTCTGGAGGTGGTGGACCTGCCCGACTCGCAGTTCGACGCAAAAATCATCGTGGACTGCCTCACCGACCCCGCTCCCGGCCTCGAAAGCGCCAAGACCACGCGGCTGTACCGCTCAGTCTTCACCGACCCGGAGCTGATGCCCCCCGGCGCCACCGACCGCGAGCGCCTCAACATCATGGCCCGCTCGCCGTGGTACAACGCCCTGCAGGTCAAGTTCGCCTACGCCGTCACCTGCCACAAGGCCCAGGGCGGACAGTGGAAAAACGTCTTCGTCGACCTCAGCTACGTGCCGCCCGAGACTCTGGGCCTGGACTTCTACCGCTGGCTCTACACCGCCGTGACCCGCACCCGCACCCGGCTGTACTTCATCAACCCGCCGGAAACCTTTGTCGACGGCGGCGGAGAATGAAAAATTTTTTTGGAGGGTGGTGAATTATTTGTATCTTTGCCGTGAAATTGCGCGACGGAAATCGGGAACGGGGTGCGAATCCCCGACAGACCCGCTGCTGTATTTCTCCGTCTGAGCAAGCCGCCACAACTGTGTCACTGCCCCCATCCGAGCGGGCGGGAAGGCCGGCGGCAAGCGAGGAGATAAGTCAGAAGACCGACCGACGTGCGTCAATAGCTTACGCGGAACATAGCTATGACACCCTCAGTCCGGTCCCGGCAGCCCCGCCCGCGGGGATGTGTGTTGTATGATATGCCTGCGTAAGCTCAACCTGAAGCGAACGTAAACTAACATCAATACAACCACTCTTATCATGAGAAAAATTTTTGTCGCTATGCTTTTCTCGTTGGTTGCCGTGCTGGGCCGCGCCTATGCCGACATACCGATGATGAAGTTCACGCTCGACCCCGCCAACGGCTCGCCCGTTGAGAAAATCGAGCAGATCCGCCTGACGTTCACCGCCGTGACATCCGTCACGCCCTACGACGCCTTTGGCTGGGCCTACAACATCACCCTGACCGAAACCGCCTCAGGCAAAGTCTATTACGGCTGCATGGGCTCAAAGGATTTCAATTCCGTAAGCCTGCGCTTCGCCGAGACCCAAGGCGAGGGCGCACAGGCCACCGTCATCACCGCCCCCGGCACATATGAGCTGAGCGTGCCCGCCCGCACCTTCCGCGATACCGACGATGTCTCCCAGGCCAATCTGGACATCACCGAGACCTATACCATAGCCGGCTCGGAGAAGCCCAACCCCATGGCCGAATACACGCTGAGCCCCGCAGCCGGACCGGTCAACGAGCTGAGTGTCATACGCATATCCTTCCCCAAGGCCCTCAGCACCGACATGTTCCACGAGGAGTATGACGGCATTGCCCTCATCAGCGAGTCGGACCCCTCCAAGACCTACCCCTACACCAAAATCAAATACGATTGGGGCTATTCATACGACATCACCTTCCCCACCATCACCGAGCCGGGCCGCTACCGCCTGCACATCCCCGCCGGCGCCTTCAAGAAGGACTTTGCCTCCGACCTCAACCCCGAAATAAACGAGGTGTATGAAATCAAGGCCCCCTCGATGCTTGACAACTACGTGCTGGAGCCCGAATCAGGCGCCGCCGTCGGCAGCATCACCACCATTTCGGTCCGCTTCCCGGACGCCCGCCCCTATCTGGCATGGCCCATCGAGGGCATCGACGGCAGTCTGGCCGTGCCGGCGGCGGTGCTGGAGGGCCTGCGCCCCCTGGCGGGAGCCGGCCCGGGCAATTGTTAACTTTTTT
>CANQZK010000010.1 GCA_947628285.1 uncultured Muribaculaceae bacterium | reverse complement strand
AGATAGCGCACGGCGGCGGTATAGTCGGCCTTGTTGATGGCCACTGCAGCGGCGTTGATGTTGCTCACGGAGTCCTCGGGGAACATGCGCACGGCCACATCGAACACCTCGTTGTATTCGTCGCTGCCGGGCGTATAGCTCATAGCTAACTTGTGCAGCTCGGCCAGACTCAGGTTGGAGGGACGCTCGCGCATCACACGGCGTATTTCGTCAATGTAGGTATAGTGGCGGATGCCGTAACGCACGGTATAGTCTGAATGGCGCAGGCCGGGGTATACGTTCTTGAGCAGGAAGGCGTAATCGGCGGGGAATTTGCGCTTTATGGCGGCGTCCTTGGCGTCGGGAGCCATGTCGGAGTCGATGATGTCAAGGATGGCGGCGCGGTTGTCAAGGGCTGACTTGGCCACATAGTCGCGCAGGCCGGCCCAGTCCTCGGGCTCGTAATCGGTATGGTAGACTGAGGCGTCGAAGGCGCAACGCTGCATCACATAGTCCTTGAGCGACTGTGTGCGGCCCTTGGCCAGGCGTGCGTTGGCGTCGTACTTGCCCTCTGGCGATGCATAACCCTTTATGGTAATGTCGGTTATGGTCGCGTCGGGGTTCTCGGTAATATTGTTGATTGTGGACAGAATCTTGGCCAGCTCATCGGGGTTGCGGCGGTATTCGGGCTTGATTTCGGTGCGGTTGACGGGGAAGTCGACAAAGGCCGAGCCGCATACCTCGACGGTCTTGTCGTCGTCGATGGCCACAGCTTCGGCCACGAAGTCGGGCACGACGAACTCGCGGGGACGCAGGTCAAGGTGCGCCACCGGGGTGGAGGTGTTGCGGCGGGGCACACCGCAGCAGCCGTGCTCGCGGGCGTCGAGCGCCACGGTCGACACCTCCATCCAGGGCTGCCAGTCGGCAGCGGCGGTGTAGGCATAGGGGGCATCCTTGCCGGCCCGCAGCACTACCGTGCCGGCAGGAAGGGTTTCGGGGCGGCGCTGATAACGGATGAAGCGGTCGCGGCCCACTATCACCACGGCGGGCATGGCCACCGCGGCTGTCGAGTCGGAATTGTATATCACGGGGTTGAGCACCACCTCGCGGTCGCGTCCCAGAGCGTAATCGCGCGGATTAACGTTCATGCGCACGGTGACAACGCCCTGACGGTCAGGAGCGACACTCAGATCAGTAATTGCAAGCGACGGTATATCGTGAGCCGAAGCCAGTGTGCTGACAGCAAGGGCTGTGGCGGTTATGACGGATTTGAACTGCATGGTCATACTGATTTAGAATACATAAACAAGGTTGATGGCGGCCTTGGTGGGGCCTACATAATTATGCACGCGGTTGTTGTCGATGCGGCTGCCGCATTTGGCGCAGGGATAGCTGTCGTAGCGGGTGTAGACCCATCCCAGACCGATTTCAGCTTCGAGGTTCCAGTGTCGGCCCAGCATCCATGTGTAGCCGTAGCCTATACCCAGGCCGGCGCCCCAACCCTGATAGCGGCGGTTGGTGAGGGCGGCGAAGTTGGTACCCAAGAACTCGAATCCGTGGGGCAGATTGCCTACATTGAACTCGCCGGCCACGGCGTGAGCGGCAAAGAAGTGGCCGCCGAAGTTCTCGCACAGCCAGTAGCGGGCCTCGGGCTGCACGAACCAGTGCTTCCACTGATGGCCGCGGATGGCCCAGTCATTGAAGTTGCCTGAGAGTTCGACTGACCAGTGCGGGGCCACGCTCATCTCCACTCCGAGGTTGGGGCTCAGAGTCGCGTCATAGAGCAGATTGGTCTTGACACCGATGGTCTGCGCCGGGGAGGCCAGAGCCAGCCCGACGAACGATGCGAGCAATGTCGATCTGATGATATTAGTCTTCATAGTCAATATTATATTTCCGTACTGTTCAAACTCTGACAGGCTTAATTCCTGGAGTTACGCCTTTCTGTCAGCGTACAGTATGCCCAAAGCGTGGCACTGTCATCAGAAAAGGCGGGGTGGAATTCAACGCAGCCGCCCGGTGCCGCCGGTATGTGCTGCCGCTCAAGTCATACAGAGAGCGAGTGGAAGTATCGTTTTTTTCGATTTATTGATGCTTATGCGAGTCAATCTCTTCAATTAGGATGGGAAATGATTTCGCATGGTTTAACAATCGGTTTATTAAATTCAGTCGGTAATTAAACAAACTATATTAAATGCAAAATTACGAATATTCTTCATATTGTCAAAGCAAGGATTACAAATCTGAATACAAACGGATAAAATTAACACTCGTTAACAGTATTATATAAGGCACGAACCCTTACATGTGCTGAAAAATTACACACCGTGCCGTCATGGCAGAAAATTCCCGGCATTGCCGCCGGCGGCGCCGCTCCCGCCGCAAGTATTAAAAAAACATAAACTTTTTTTCGGCCCGACAAGTGGTTTTTTGCCAAATTATTAGTATCTTTGCACTCGAAAACGCTGACCATGCCCGCCCCGAGCGGCCCTATAGCAGATGTAAAGACGTGAATATTACCAATATGCATGCCATTACACCCGCTATTTGACATGGCGCGGCTTCTGACCGATAAATCTATAGAAAAATGAATATATGATATCTTTGACCATTTTTGGAGTAGACAGCAACGGCATGCTCGCCATCACGGCGCTGCTGACTGGTGCGGCTCTGGTGGCGCTGGCCATGTGGATCGCTGGCCTCATCTCGCCACGTTCCTTTAACCCACAGAAAGGCGAAGCATATGAATGCGGTATCCCTACACGCGGCGAAAGCATGTCGCAGTTCCACGTAGGCTACTACCTGTTCGCCATCCTCTTCCTGATGTTCGACGTTGAAACTGTGTTCCTCTTCCCCTGGGCCGTGCAGATGCGTGATCTTGGTGTGAACGGACTCATCAGTATCGGCGTCTTTTTTGGTGTTTTAGTGCTGGGTCTTGTATACGCCTGGCGGAAAGGAGCTCTCGAATGGAAGTAACTTGCAAAGGTGTGCCCTACGAGGCATTCAAAGATAACGAGTACATTGAAAAACTCGTCAACGAGCTGCGCGAAAGCGGAACCAACGTAATCGTCGGAACTTTCGACAAGCTCATCAACTGGGGGCGTTCCAACTCACTCTGGCCGCTTACCTTCGCCACCAGTTGCTGCGGTATCGAATTCGTGTCGCTCGGCGCGGCCCGTTTCGATATGGCCCGTTTCGGCTGGGAAGTTGCACGCGCCTCACCCCGCCAGGCCGACTTCATGATGGTGGCCGGTACCATCGTTAACCGCATGGTGCCCGTGTTCCGTCGCCTCTACGACCAGCTGGCCGAGCCCAAATACGTTATCGCCTGTGGCAGCTGCGCCATCTCCGGCGGACCCTTCCGCAACAGCTATCACGTGGCCAAGGGTATTGAGGACATCGTGCCCGTCGACGTTTTCGTCCCCGGCTGTCCTCCCCGCCCCGAAGCCATGATTTACGGCATCATGCAGCTGTCCCGCAAAATCAAAGTCGAAAAATTCTTCGGCGGCGTCAACCGACAGGAAAAACAACGCGAATTTCTCGAATCCCACCCCGTGGAATAATCCCGGTCGACAGCATTGACGCTCACCACCACACATTAATAATACAAGCCCACAACCAATCATAACGCCCTATGGCTAACATACAGGAAAAGCTTGCCCAAATCATACCCGGAGCCACCATTGAAGACGACGGCACCGGCATCCCCCAGGTCACCGTCGACGACAAAGACTGGCACGACCTGGCCCGCAAACTCCACGACGACCCCGAATGCCCGATGGACTACCTCGTTACCATCGTTGGTATGGACTGGGTGGAATCGCTCGGCGCGATATACTACCTGGCCTCGTCCAAAACACTTCAGCGCTGCTCGGTGCGCATTCAGACCACCGACCGCGAGAAACCCATGCTGCACTCAGTGGCCGACATCTGGCGCATCGCCGAAATATACGAACGCGAAGTATATGACCTCTTCGGAATCGTATTCATCGGCAACCCCGATATGCGCCGCCTTTTCCTGAACATCGACTGGGTGGGTTATCCCCTGCGCAAGGACTACAACGACGACCCCGCGCTCAACCCCGTTTCGACTGAAAACGAGCGCCAGAGCGACTTCACCAACGTATACGTCGAGAAGGAAGACGGCACCGTCGAAAAGACCGAGCGCCGCGTGTTCGAGGCCGACGACTTTGTAGTCAACATCGGCCCGCAGCACCCCGCCACCCACGGCGTGCTACGCTTCCGCACCGCCGTCGACGGCGAGATGATCAAGAAAATCGACGTCTACATGGGCTACATCCACCGCGGCGTCGAGAAACTCTGCGAATCACTCCAGTACCCCCAGACACTCCACTTCATGGACCGCCTGGACTACTTCTCGGCCCACAACTACCACCACGGCCTGTGCATCGCCATCGAAAAAGCCGCCGGCATTGAAATCAGCCGCCGCGCACAGGTGATCCGCGTGATGATGGACGAGCTCTCACGTATCGCATCGCACTGCCTATTCATCGGCACATACTGCATGGACCTCGGCGCCACCACAATGCTGTTCTACACCCTGCGCGTGCGCGAACAGATTCTAGACATCATGGAGAAGACCTGCGGCGCCCGCATGACATTCAACTATGACTGCATCGGCGGCGTGATGCAGGACCTCGCACCTGACTTTGTTCAGGACGTCAAGGCTCTGCTGGCCGTTCTGCCCGCCAACATCAAGGAATACAACAAGATATTCACCGGCAACGTCATTGCCCGCAACCGTATGATTGGTGTAGGCACACTGAGCCGCGAAGACGCCATCTCATACGCCGTCACCGGTCCCTCGGGCCGCGCTTCCGGCTGGGCATGCGACGTCCGCAAGACTCACCCCTACTCCATCTACTCCGAACTGGAATTCGACGAAATCATCGCCACCGAGGGCGACTCGATGGCCCGCTTCGAATGCCGCATGAAGGAAATGGAACAGAGCGCACGCATCCTGGAACAACTGGTGGACAATATCCCCGACGGCGAATACTGCGTCAAGGTGCCCAAGGTGCTCAAACTGCCCAAAGGTAGCTGGTTCCAGATGGTTGAAGGCTGCCGCGGCGTGTTCGGCGTATACATCGAAAGCGACGGCACCGCCAAGCCCTACCGACTGAAAATCGCCCCGCCCTGCCTGCCCCTGGCTACCGTGGTCGACCACATCACGCGCGGCGCCAAAATAGCCGACCTCATCACCATCGGCGGCTCGCTTGATTATATCGTGCCCGATATGGACCGTTAAACATTATAATAAGAAATCAATCATCAACACGATATGTACGACTTCTCAACCATAACAGGCAGCATACACGAGTTCCTGCTATCGTTCATGGCCCCGTGGCTGGCCGTGCTCACCGAATGCCTCATAATCGGCATGGGCCTGCTGCTGGTCTATTCAGTGCTGGCACTGATCTACATCTACTACGAGCGTAAATTCTGCGCCGCAATCCAGTGCCGCCTCGGGCCCAACCGCGTAGGTCCCTGGGGTCTGCTGCAGAGTGTGGCCGATATGTTCAAGATTCTCATCAAAGAGCTTATCCACCTCAACCACATCGACAAATTCCTGTTCGCGCTGGCACCCTATCTGGTAATTATCGCCTCGATGCTGTGCTTCGCCGTCCTGCCCTGGGGCAACGGCCTGCAGATCATTGACTTCAACATCGGCATATTCTTCCTGCTGGCATGCTCGTCGATAGGCGTTTTGGGTATCCTGCTGGCCGGCTGGTCGTCAAACAACAAGTTCACCCTCATCGGCGCCCTCCGTTCCGGCGCCCAGATGGTCAGCTACGAACTGTCAATCGGCCTGTCCGTCATCACCATGGTATGTCTGGCCGGCACAATGTCCGTAGGCGGCATCGTCATGGAGCAGCAGGACTGCTGGTTCATCTTCAAGGGCCACATCCCCGCCCTCATCGCCTTTGTAATCTACATGATAGCCGGTACGGCCGAGACCAACCGCGGCCCGTTCGACCTTCCCGAGGCCGAATCCGAGCTTACCGCCGGCTACCACACCGAATACTCCGGTATCCACTTCGGCTTCTTCTATCTGGCCGAGTACCTCAACCTGTTCATCGTGGCCGGCGTGGCCTCGCTGCTGTTCTTCGGCGGCTGGATGCCCCTGCACATCCCCGGCTGGGACGGTTTCAACCACATCATGGACTACATCCCCTCAGTGGTATGGTTCGTGGGCAAAGCCATGGTGCTTTCCGGCGTCATCATGTGGTTCAAGTGGACATTCCCGCGTCTGCGCATCGACCAGCTGCTGTCGCTTGAATGGAAATACCTCCTGCCCATCAACCTGGTCAACCTGGTGCTGATGGTATGCATCATCATCCTCGGCTGGCACTTCTAATTGATTAAACCCACCCTGCACCCAAATATCAAACAATGAGCGAAAACTACGGCACTATAGCACAAGTCATCGGCCCGGTGGTCGACGTGGCTTTCGAGGGCGACGAAAACCTGCTGCCCCCCATCTATACAGCCCTTCGAATAACCCGTGAGGACGGTACGGAAACCATCCTCGAAGTGGAGCAGCACATCGGCGAGGACACCGTGCGCTGCGTGGCAATGGAGAGTACCGACGGCCTGCGCCGCGGCCTGAAAGTGGAAAACCTCGGCCACCCCATCGCTATCCCCACGGGCAACCAGGTCAAAGGCCGTCTGATGAACGTCGTCGGACGCGCCATCGACAACCTGCCCCAGCTGGACCGCACCGACCTCAAGCCCATCCACCAGCCCGCACCCGAGTTCGACGACCTCACCATCGGCACCGAAATCCTCTCAACCGGCATCAAGGTCATCGACCTGCTGGAACCTTACAGCAAGGGCGGTAAAATCGGTCTGTTCGGCGGTGCCGGCGTAGGCAAGACCGTGCTCATTATGGAACTGATCAACAACATCGCCAAGGGCCACGACGGCTTTTCGGTATTCACCGGCGTAGGCGAACGTACCCGCGAGGGTAACGACCTGCTGCGCGAGATGATCGAGAGCGGCGTCATGCGCTACGGCGAGAAGTTCAAGGAAGGCATGGAAAAAGGCGAGTGGAACCTCTCCGATGTCGACCTCAAGGAGCTGGCCGACTCACAAGCCGCTCTGGTGTTCGGTCAGATGAACGAGCCCCCGGGCGCACGTCTGCGTGTGGCCCTGACCGGCCTGACCGTAGCCGAACAGTTCCGCGACCAGGGTGCCGGCGGCAAGGACGTGCTGCTGTTCATCGACAACATCTTCCGTTTCACACAGGCCGGTTCCGAGCTGTCAGCCCTTCTGGGCCGCATGCCCTCGGCCGTAGGCTACCAGCCCACCCTGGCATCTGAAATGGGTGCCCTGCAGGAACGAATCACATCAACCAAAAACGGTTCAATCACCTCGGTACAGGCCATCTACGTGCCAGCCGACGACTTGACCGACCCCGCGCCCGCCACAACATTCAGCTTCCTGGACGCAACCACCGTGCTTTCCCGTAAAATCACCGAGTTGGGCATCTACCCCGCCGTTGACCCCCTGGAATCCACATCGCGCATCCTGGACCCCAACATCGTGGGCGAGGAACACTACAACACCGCACAGGCCGTCAAGCAGCTGCTGCAGAAGTACAACGAGCTGCAGGACATCATCGCCATCCTGGGCGTTGACGAACTCTCCGACGAGGACAAGCTGGTCGTAGCCCGCGCACGCCGCGCACAGCGCTTCCTGTCGCAGCCCTTCCACGTGGCTGAGCAGTTCACCGGCGTTCCCGGCGTGATGGTGCCCCTGAGCGAGACCATCCGCGGCTTCAAGATGATTCTGGAAGGCCAGATGGACCAGTACCCCGAGCAGGCCTTCCTCAACGTCGGCACCATCGACGACGCCATCGAGAAGGGCAAACGCCTGCTTGCAGAAGTGAAGTAAACCAACAACAAAGAACACCACCACATGACACTCAAAATCATATCGGCCGTAGAGATAGTGTATGAAGGCACCGTAAGCCGCGTGACCCTGCCGGGCACCATGGGCGCCTTCACCGTCCTGCGCAACCACGCCTCGCTGGTCTCCACCCTTACGGAGGGCGACGTATCGTTCATCAACGCCGACGGCGCTGAAGAGACCCGTCACATCAGCGGCGGCCTGGCCGATGTCGACAACAACGTAGTGTCTGTCTGCGTATATTGACCCATGAGCCGACTAATCAACATATTAATCGTAGCTGCCCTGACGCTGCTGGCGCCCCTGTCAGCATCGGCTCTCGACGAATCGAAGGCCCACGACGAGGAAACGAAAATCAACCCCAAGGAGATTATATTCGAACACCTCGGCGACGGCTACGGCTGGGAAGTGCCCTTCAACCACCACAAACGCATGCCTCTGCCTGTAATCGTTTTCGGGTCAGACGGCCTGCACGTGTTCTCGTCCTCGCGCATCGACCACGGACAGGAATACCGCGACGGCAACACCACCTTCAAGGTGGCCGGCAAGGACTCGCCCTACAAAGGCAAGGTTGTCGAGCTGGTGGACGGCAAGGAAGTCAAGCCCTATGACATCTCCATCACCAAGAACGTCTGCGCCCTGTTCATCTCCATCATGCTCACCGCGGGCCTGATGCTGTGGCTGGCCGGATATCACAAGCGCCACCCCTACAAGGCTCCCCGCAAGGGCCTTGGCGCCGTGGAATCCATACTGATGTTCATTTACGACGGTGTCATCAAGACCACCCTGGGCCGCAACGCTCCCCGCTTCGCCCCCTATCTGCTTACGGTATTCTTCTTCATATTCGGCATGAACCTGCTGGGACTGATGGTGATCTTCCCCGGCGGTGCCAACCTGACGGGCAACATCGCCGTCACTCTGGTGCTGGCCATCTTCACCTTCATCGTCACCAACTTCTGGGCCAACAAGCACTACTGGAAGGAAATCTTCTGGCCCGACGTACCCATTTGGCTCAAATTCCCCCTGCCCATCATGCAGGTCATCGAGGTGTTCGGTATGTTCACCAAGCCTGCGGCCCTGACAGTGCGTCTGTTCGCCAACATGATGGGCGGCCACATGATAGTGATAGTGCTGACGCTGCTGATCTTCATCTTCGGCGCCATGAGCCCGCTGGTAGGCGGCGCCACCACCGTCGTATCGATGATATTCTCGGTGTTCATGCTGCTGATCGACGTTCTGGTCAGCTTCATCCAGGCCTACGTATTCACCATGCTGAGTACCATCTTCATCTCCCTGGCCCAGGAACATGAACACAAGGCCGAGGAAAAGGAGAAGCACAAGGAAGAACGCATAGAAAACAAACTGGAAGCAGCCGCCTCAGCTGCCCCTGCAATGAAATAAACAAAAAATATCAATAACCCCACAAAACTCAAAAGATTATGTTAGGACTTTTAGCAGAACTCACACTCAACGGCATCGGCGCCTGCATCGGCGCAGGTATCGCAGCCATCGGCGCAGGTATCGGTATCGGTAAAATCGGTGGCTCGGCCATGGAAGCCATCGCCCGCCAGCCCGAAGCAGCCGGCGACATCCGAAGCAGCATGATTGTCATCGCCGCCCTGATTGAAGGTGTGGCCCTGTTCGCTGTAATCATCTGCATCCTCGCCCTGTTCGTATAATCCTTTACGATATCTACTCTTAGTCTATGGAACTGTTCACCCCTGACTTCGGACTCATCTTCTGGATGTTCGTGTCGTTCCTGGTGCTCTTCTTCATCCTGTGGAAGTTCGCCTGGCCCGTCATCCTCAAGACCGTTGATAACCGAGCCGACCTCATCGACAAGGGAGTGGAATATGCCCAGAGCGCGAAAGAGCAACTCGACAACGCCCGCACCTCGGCACAGGAAGTGCTCAACGACGCTCGCCGTCAACAGGCCGACATGCTGCGCGAAGCTGACAAAATCAAGACCCAGATCATAGAGCAGGCCAAGAGCGCCGCTCAGACCGAGGCCCAGAAAGTCATGGACAGCGCAAAAGTCCAGATTGAGCAGCAGCAGAAAGAGGCCGAACAGCAGTTCCGCCATCAGGTGAGCGAATTCGCCCTGGAAATCGCATCCAAAGTGGTCAAGGGACAGCTCTCCGACCCTCAGGCTCAGTCGAAGCTCGCAAATTCTATTCTCGACGATATCGAAAGCAAAGAAAAGTAAAAACTGATTCCCGGAAATGAACGAAGGACTTATCCCACGCCGTTACGCCAAAGCGTTGTACAAAGTAGCTCTCGAGCGCAAATGTGACCGGCAGATGTACACTCTGATGCAGAATCTCACGGCCGCATTCGCGGCCAATGACCGGTTGCAGACAGCAGTCGCCAACCCCTTTGTGGCCAACGCCGACAAGGATGCACTGCTAACTACCGCCGCCGGCGCCGGGGCGCAGGATAAGACCTTCGCCGATTTCCTGAAACTGCTCGCCGAAAACCACCGCATCGACTTCGCTGCCCAGATAGCCCGCAGCTATGTCGATATCTACCGCCTGGAACACCACATCCACCGGGTCGAGGTCGTATCGGCCGCTCCCCTGGCCCCCGAAGTGCTGGACCGCATCAAACAGATGGTGCAGCAGCAGATCGGTCAGGGCACCATGGAGTTCTCAACCGACATCAACCCCGCCCTCATTGGCGGCTTCATAGTCAATATCGACAACGAACGCCTCGACGCCTCGCTCAGCACTCAGTTCAACGAGCTGCGCCGCGGCCTCCTAAACTAATTTCCAAAACATCACTCCCCAGCATAGCCCGCAATGATTAATCCAAGTGAGATATCAGAAGTTTTAAAACAGCAACTCGAAAGCGTAAACACCAAAGTCAACTTCGATGAAGTAGGCAAGGTGCTCGAAGTCGGCGACGGCGTCGCCCATGTCTATGGCCTCGACAACGTATGCGCCAACGAGCTCGTTGAATTTGCCAACGGCGTGAAAGGCGTGGCCCTCAACCTCGAGGAAAGCAACGTAGGCGTGATTCTTATGAACAACGTCAACTCCGTCACCGAGGGTATGAGCGTGCGCCGTACCGGCGAAATCGCCTCTATCCGCGTAGGCGAAGGCCTCTTGGGCCGTGTCATCAATGTGCTGGGCGAGCCCATTGACGGCCGTGGTCCCATCAGCGGCGACCTGGTGCGCCTGCCCCTGGAACGCAAGGCCCCCGGCGTTATCTACCGCCAGCCCGTTACTCAGCCCCTCCAGACCGGTATCAAGGCCGTCGACTCAATGGTGCCCATCGGCCGCGGCCAGCGCGAGCTCATCATCGGCGACCGCCAGATTGGCAAGACTGCCATCGCCATCGACACCATCATCAACCAGCGCGCCAACTATGAGGCCGGCAAGCCCGTCTACTGCATCTATGTAGCAATCGGCCAGAAGGCTTCATCAATCGCCGCACTCGTCGAGACCCTGCGTCAGCACGGCGCACTGGACTACACCGTAGTTGTAGCCGCCACCGCATCTGACTCGGCCTCGATGCGCTACTACGCCCCCTTTGCCGGCGTAGCCATCGGCGAATACTTCCGCGACACCGGCCGCGACGCCCTCATCGTTTACGACGACCTCTCGAAGCAGGCCGTCGCTTACCGCGAAATTTCGCTGATCCTCAAACGCCCCTCCGGCCGCGAGGCTTATCCCGGCGATATCTTCTACCTGCACTCGCGTCTGCTGGAACGTGCCGCCAAAATCATCGACAACCAGGAAATCGCCTCCAAGATGAATGACCTGCCCGAGGTGCTCCGCCCCATGGTCAAAGGCGGCGGCTCTCTGACAGCCCTCCCCATCATCGAGACTCAGGCAGGCGACGTATCGGCATACATCCCCACTAACGTAATCTCAATCACCGACGGCCAGATTTATCTGGAAACTGCCCTGTTCAACCGCGGTATCCGTCCGGCCATCAACGTCGGCATCTCCGTATCGCGTGTAGGCGGTAACGCCCAGATTAAATCAATGAAGAAGGTGGCCGGTACGCTGAAGATTGACCAGGCTCAGTTCCGCGAGCTGGAATCGTTCACCAAATTCGGCGGCGACATCGACGCCGTTACCGCCCGCGTCATCGACAAGGGCCGTAAGAACGAGCGCCTGCTCATCCAGCCCCAGTACCACCCTGTGGCAGTGGAGGATGAGGTGGCACAGATTTTCTGCGGCGTGAACGGTCTGCTTGAAAACGTGCCCCTGGACAAGGTGGCCGAGTTCGAGCACCAGCTGCTGCAGCTGCTCCACGCCAAATATCAGGACACTCTGGACCAGATCAAGGCCGGCAAACTGACCGACGAGATTCAAGCCGCACTCACCGAGGCAGCCAACCAGGTCGCAGCACAATTTTGATAACCGTTAAACACCCCTCACCCCACCCCGCATGGCAACACTGAGAGAACTTAAAGGACGCATCGGCTCGGTAGCATCATCAGAGAAGATTACCGGCGCCATGAAGATGATTTCGTCGGCCAAGATGCACAAGGCTGAGGGCGAACTGCGTCGTCTGCAACCGTACCGCGACAACATCGAGTCCATCATAGCCAACCTGCTGGCCTCCGACGCCACCTTCACCTCGCCCCTGACCGAGGAACGCCCCGTAGCGCACCTCACACTGGTGGTCTTAGGTAGCGACGACGGCCTGTGCGGCGCCTACAACGTCAACCTGGCCAAGATGCTTGACGCCCACATAGCCGAGCTGCGTCAGAAATACGGTGCCGACCTGCACATCACCATCGTGGCCGTTGGCCGCAAGATGTTCAAGGCCTGCCAGCGTCTGAGCGGCGCCGGCGTGGAGGTCCAGGCCGCTCCCGGCGTCGACTCCAAGAGCGAAGGTGCTCAGGTCAAGCAGTTCGAAGCCTCGCTGCGCGACCGCTTCCTGCTGGGCGAGACCGATGCCGTCGAAATGGCCTACATGCACTACATCTCCGCCGGACGCCAGCGCGCCCGCGTGGACCACATGCTGCCCATGTCGGCCGACGCCTTCGCCACAGACGGAAAGACCGCCACGGACAAGCCTTACCTGTTTGAGCCCGACGCCCAGACCATCTTCGCCACCGTGCTGCCCATGTATCTGCTGGCCATGGCCCAGGAGGTGTTCGTGGAAAACCGCGCGTCCGAACAGGCCGCCCGCGTAATGGCCATGCAGGCCGCCAACGACAACGCCAAGAAGCTGCTTGACCAGCTGCGTCTGGAATACAACAAACTCCGCCAACAATCAATCACCACCGAGCTGCTGGACATCGTCGGCGGCCAGGTGCGCGACTGACATATATAATGTAACGAACCATCCAAGGAATATAACCGACTATTATCAATGGGTAGTGTAAAAGAGTATTTTTCATCATTGGGGTCCGGCATCGTATCGCTCCTTAAGGGCATGCAGGTGACCGGCAAGGAATTTGTCACCCCAAAGATTACCGAACGTTATCCCGAAGACCGCGAGACCTACAAGTGGCCGGAACGCTTCCGTGCCATCCTGGAGCTCAAGTACGACAAAGAGGGTAACCACAAATGTATAGCCTGCGGCACCTGCGAGCGCAACTGCCCCAACGGCACCATCAAAATCGAGTCAAAAATGGTCGACACCCCGGCCGGCACAAAGAAGAAAAAACTGGCCCGGTATATCTACGACCTGGGCAGCTGCACCTTCTGCCAGCTGTGCGTCACCACATGTCCCACCGACGCCCTGCAGTTCAGCAACGACTTTGAACAGAGCGTCTTCACCCGCGACAAGCTCGTTAAACAGCTCAACTACCTGCCCGAAAAGCCCGAGCCCGAACTCACCGAAGAGGAGAAAGCCCGTCTGGCAGCCGAACGCGAGGCCAAGATAGCCGCCGCCAAGGCCAAAGCAGCTGCCGCAAAGGCCGCCGCAGCATCAGGCGAAGCAGCTCCGGCAGCCCCCGCAGCCGCTCCGGCCGAGGATCCCGCCGTGGCCAAGGCCCTGGCAGCCGCCAAAGGCGACCCCGAAAAGGAAGCCAAAATCCGCGCCGCACTGGAACGCGCCGCACGCCTCAAAGCCGAACGCGCCGCTGCCGCCAAAACCGATAATCCTGAAAACAAGTAAATAAACCAATATATGGAATCAGTAGGAAGTATCATTCTGTACGTCGTAGTCGCTGTGTCGATCGTCGTATTCTCGGTACTGGCCGTGACAACACGCAAGATATTGCGTGCCGCCACTTATCTGCTGTTCACGCTCTTTGCCACCGCCGTAGTCTACTTCATGCTCGACTTCGAGTTCCTCGGCGCTGTGCAGATTGCCGTGTACGCCGGCGGCATTGTCGTGCTCTTTGTCTTCGCCATTCTGCTCACTTCTCATCCCGGTGACAACTCATCCCGCCTCACCTCGAAGCGCCGCCTGCTCGGTCTGGTCGGCGCTCTGGCCATGCTTGTGGTCACCGGCTGGACTCTGCTGTCGCGCTGCGCCCTGTACGCATCCAAGCCCGCGATGGAGAACCCCGACATGAAGCAGATAGGCCAGACCCTCATGGGCACAGGCGACGGTCAGTATCTGCTGCCCTTCGAGGCAATCAGTGTTTTACTCTTGGCATGTATAATCGGTGGCGTTGTCGTCGCCCGCAAACGTTAATCAACCATGGAATTTAATGCAATATACTACCTCGTTCCGTCGCTGATTATGTTCTGCTGCGGCCTGTACGGCTTCCTCACCCGCCGTAATATGATTGCCATGCTGGTTTCGCTGGAGCTGATGCTCAACGCCGTGGACATGAACTTCGTGATTTTCAACCGCTTCCTCTTCCCCGGAGCCATGGAAGGCATGATGTTCACCCTGTTCGCCATCGGCATCGCCGCAGCTGAGACCGCCCTGGCCATCGCCATTATCATCAACATTTTCCGCTCTGTCCACAACATTGACGTACGGGAGCTTAACCAAATGAAATTCTGATAGTCATGTCCGTTACAATACCTATCCTCATTCTGGCCATCCCGCTGTTCATGTTCATCTTCCTGGGCCTGTGCGGCAAGAAAATGTCGCACCTGCTTGCCGGCACGCTCGGCACCCTGGGCATGGGCACCGTTCTGGTTCTGGCCTACTACACTGCTTTCAACTACTTCTTCAGCGGCCAGGCCTGCTTCATCAACGAAGCCGGCGAACGCCTGCAGCACGTCATCTTCAATACCACATGGCTGCAGTTCACTGACTCGCTGGTCATCAAACTGGGCTTCCTGCTCGACCCCATCTCGGCCATGATGCTTGTGGTAATCACCACCATCTCATTCATGGTTCACCTCTACAGCCTCGGTTACATGCGCGACCACCACGGCGTGTTCGAGAAGGGCTTCCAGCGCTTCTACGCATTCCTGTCGCTGTTCTCGTTCTCGATGCTCGGCCTGGTAGTGGCCACGAACATCTTCCAGATGTACATCTTCTGGGAGCTCGTGGGCGCTTCGTCCTACCTGCTCATCGGCTTCTACTACACTAAGCCCTCGGCAGTATCTGCCTCCAAGAAAGCCTTCATCGTCACCCGTTTCGCTGACCTCGGCTTCCTCATCGGCATCCTGACTCTGAGCTATTATACAGGCACATTCAACTTCACCGACCTCACCTCGGTTCCCGTCGAAGGTCTGGCCGACACCTTCCGTGTCGACCTCTCCACCCCCGAGACCGTTCTGGCCGGCATCAGCTCCGGCGCCGCTCCCATATTCATGGGCGCATCGGTGCTGACATGGGCCCTGGTGCTGATATTCGTCGGCGGGATGGGCAAATCGGCCATGCTGCCTCTGCACATCTGGCTGCCTGACGCCATGGAAGGCCCCACCCCCGTATCGGCCCTCATCCACGCCGCTACCATGGTCGTGGCCGGTGTATATCTGGTGGCCCGTCTGTTCCCGCTCTACCTGATGGAGAACAGCGCTCTGGTCATCGTCACCGTCGTGGGCGCCATCACCGCATTCTATGCCGCCGTGGTGGCCTGCACACAGGTCGACATCAAACGCGTGCTGGCCTTCTCGACCATCTCGCAGATTGCCTTCATGATGGTTTCGCTGGGCGTGGCTCGTCCCGAGTATCACGAGGGCCTCGGCTACATGGCCTCCATGTTCCACCTGTTCACACATGCCATGTTCAAGGCCCTGCTCTTCCTCGGCGCCGGCGCACTCATCCACGCCATCGGCTCAAACGACTATACCGAGATGCACGGCCTGCGCAAATACATGCCCATCACCCACTGGACATTCCTCATCGGCTGTCTGGCCATCGCCGGCATCATCCCCTTCTCGGGCTTCTTCTCCAAGGATGAGATTCTCTCGGCCGCCGGCAACTACAGCGTCTGGGTTTACATCTGGATGTCGCTGGTAGCCTTCATGACCGCCTTCTACATGTTCCGTCTGTACTACCTCATCTTCTGGTGGAAGGAACATACCGTACGCGAGGGCCATCATGCGCCGCATGACCAGCCTTGGACCATGTCCGTGCCTCTGATCATCCTTGCCGCCATCACCTGTGTGGCCGGTTTCATCCCCTTCGGCAACCTGGTGAGCTGGAACGGCGAACCCTACGACTTCATGGCTCACTTTGACTGGAGCATCGCCACCGTCAGCCTGATTGTGGCCGTGGCCGCCATCCTGCTGGCAACCGTCATGTACCGCAAGGAGAACAAGCTGCCCGCCAAGATGAAGAACGCCATGCCCGCCCTGTGGCGCTGGGCATTCCACCGCTTCTACTGGGACGAGCTCTACATGTTCATCACCCACAAGATCATCTTCGGCTGCGTATGCCGCCCTCTGGCATGGTTTGACCGCCACATCATCGACGGCACCATGGATTCCTTCGCCATCGTCACCAACAAGGCCTCCAACGCCATCAAGCCGCTTCAGTCCGGCCAGGTACAGATGTATGTATGGCTTTACCTCATCGGCGCCCTGCTGTTAGGCGGCATTACCATCCTCTGCCTGATCTGATCAGTTAAGTAAACCAAGAAAAAGTAATTCAGCAATGTTTGAAAATATATTAATCTACTTCGTAGTCATCCCGCTGTTAATGCTGGCAGGCCTGGGCCTGTGCCGCAATATCAGACAAATCCGTGCGGTGGCTGTGGTTGGCTCGCTGGCTCTGATCGGTCTGTCGGTTTGGCTGCTTGTCGACTATCTGGCCCTGCGCGCCGCAGGCGAGACCGCTCCGATGCTCTACACCGGCTCATGGATGTGGTTCCGTCCCCTCAACATCCATCTGGCGGTAGGTGTCGACGGCATCTCCATCGCCATGCTGCTGCTCTCATCGGTGATTGTTTTCGCCGGTTCATTCGCTTCCTGGAAAATCCCCCAGCCCAAGGAATTCTTCCTGTGGCTCATCCTGCTGTCCACCGGTGTGTTCGGCTTCTTCATCTCCATCGACATGTTCACCATGTTCATGTTCTATGAGGTGGCCCTCATCCCCATGTACCTGCTCATCGGCGTATGGGGTTCCGGCAACAAGAACTACTCAGCCATGAAGCTGACCCTGATGCTGATGGGTGGCTCGGCCTTCCTGATGCTCGGCCTCATCGGCATCTACTACCACTCGGCTCCCGCCGGCGAACAGCTGACCTGGAACCTGCTGGAGATTGTCGATAACGCCTCCATCCCCCACGGCTGGCAGTCGTTCCTGTTCCCGATGACCTTTGTAGGCTTCGGCGTGCTCGGCGCCATGTTCCCCTTCCACACCTGGTCGCCCGACGGTCATGCCTCGGCCCCCACTGCGGTGTCGATGCTCCACGCCGGCGTGCTGATGAAGCTGGGCGGTTACGGATGTTTCCGCGTAGCCATCTACACCATGCCTCAGGCCGCTCATGAACTGGCCTGGATATTCCTTATCCTCACCGGTATCTCGGTTGTCTACGGTGCCTTCTGCGCATGCGTCAAGACCGACCTCAAGTACATCAACGCCTACTCATCCGTAAGTCACTGCGGTCTGGTGCTCTTCGCCATCCTGATGCTCAACGAGACGGCCATGACCGGCGCCATCATGCAGATGCTCTCGCACGGTCTGATGACAGCCCTCTTCTTCGCCCTCATCGGTATGATTTACGGACGTACCCACACCCGCGAGATTACCCAGATGGGCGGCATGATGCAGATTATGCCCTACCTCTCCGTCTGCTACGTAATTGCCGGTATGGCCTCCCTGGGTCTGCCCGGTCTGAGCGGTTTCGTAGCTGAAATGACCATCTTCGTCGGTTCGTTCCAGGCCGGTATGCAGGACTATCTGGCCGGCGCAGGCTCGCTCCGCCTGGTGTTCACCATCATCGCCTGCTGCTCAATCGTCATCACCGCTGTCTACATCCTGCGTGTTGTCGGCAAGCTGCTCTTCGGCCGTGTGTATGACGAACACCACCTCAAACTCACCGACGCCGAATGGTGGGAACGCCTCTCTACCGTTACGCTCATCGTCTGCGTGGCCGGCATCGGTTGCTTCCCCAACTTCTTCAACAATCTGATTAATTTCACCTTCACCCCCGAGATTTTCTCAGTCCTGGGCATTAAATAACGTACGTAAGCAATGGATTACTCACAATTTCTCATAATGAAACAGGAGATAGGCCTTCTGGTCATCTTCCTGCTGGTGTTCCTCTACGACACGTTCATGCCTAAGAACAGCCTCAAGGCTCTCCCTGTGGTCACCACCCTGCTGATGGTAGTGTTCACAGCCCTGGGCTTCGGCATCTGCTACGGCGGCAACACAAGCGCCGTGGCCGCCTTCGGAGGCATGTACGAGACCTCGGCCGTCGTTACAGCCATCAAGAACATCCTCAATATCGGCGTCATCATCGTTCTGATCCAGTCCATCCGCTGGGCCAACGGCGAGCTGATGATCATGCGCCGCGGCGAGTTCTACGAACTGCTGCTGGTGACTCTCTTCGGCATGTACCTGATGATTTCCGCACGCCACTTCCTGCTCTTCGTCATCGGTTTGGAATGCGCCTCGCTGCCCCTGGCTGCCATGGTGGCATTTGACAAGAACCGCTACGAAAGCCACGAAGCTGCCGTCAAGTACATCCTCACCGCTGTGTTCTCATCGGCCATCTTCATGATGGGTCTGTCGTTTGTCTACGCCTGCGCCGGCTCGCTCTACTTCGACAAAATCTACAACGCCCTCTACGGCGAGCACACTGCCATGCTGGTTCTCGCCCTGGCATTCGTGATTTCCGGTGTCGGCTTCAAACTCTCGCTGGTACCCTTCCACCTGTGGACCGCCGATGTATATCAGGGCGCACCCACATCCGTAACCTCCTACCTGTCCGTTATCTCCAAAGGCGCCACCGCCTTCGCCTTCCTGGTCATCCTTGCCCAGGTATTCGGCTCCATCTACTCGCAGGTATGGGAATGGATGCTCTACGCGCTCATTATCCTGACCATCACCGTCGGTAACCTCTTCGCCATTCGCCAGCGCAACATGAAGCGCTTCTTAGCCTTCTCGTCAATCTCGCAGGCCGGCTACATCATGCTGGGCATCATCGCCTACAACACCATGGGCGTCGCCGCAATGATGTACTACATCCTGGTCTACATCTTCTCCAACCTGGCAGCCTTCGGCGTAATCGGTGCCATCGAGAACGCCACCGGCAAGATTTCGATGGACGACTACCGCGGCCTGTACAAGACCAACCCGCGTCTGTCATTCGCCATGATGCTGGCCATGTTCTCACTGGCCGGTATCCCGCCCTTCGCCGGATTCTTCTCCAAGTTCTTCATATTCACCGCAGCTGTAGGACAGGGCAGCGTAGCCATCTACGTGCTGGTGCTCATCGCCCTGATCAACACCATCGTGTCGCTCTACTACTACCTGCTGGTAGTGAAGGCCATGTTCATCAGCGACGACGAATGCACCATCGCCCGCTTCCGCTCAGCCTTCAGCGAGCGTCTGGGCATGTGGATTGCCGTGGCAGGCATCATCTTCCTGGGTCTGCTCAGCCCCGTCTACGATTACCTGCTGGACCTCACCGCCGACAGCTCCCTGCTGGCCTACTTCATCCGCTGACACATCCCCTACCCCATATAAACGGGTGCGCGCCACATCATACGGCGCACACCCGTTTTTCTTTACGCCGCTCAAATAGTTAAATTACGTTAACAGAGAACGCCGTTCGCGCCCTTTTTCATAACTTGCATTATGTTTGAGACGCTGGCACAGAATTTCGATTGGAGTTGGGCGCGCAACGCCTTTATGGTGGCCTACGCCCTTACCATTATCAGCATCATAGTGGTTGTGCTGTCTGAGAACCGCAACCCCGTCAAGTCGCTCGCATGGGTCACCGTGCTGCTGCTCCTGCCCATGCTGGGCATAGTGCTCTACCTCTTCTTCGGCCGCAACATCAAGAACACACGCAAGCTGTCGCGCCGCAACCGCCGTCGCCTCAAAAAACGCGAGAAAGACCCCGGAATCAACCTTCGCGAACAAGACCTCACCCCCGAGTCCGTCCAGCAGATAACCCTGGCCAAATCGCTTACAAACGCACCTTTCTACGCCGGCAACGACGTCAAGGTATACACCAACGGCCACGACAAATTCGCCGACCTCAAACGCGACCTTGCAGCCGCTCGCCACTTCATCCACCTGGAATACTACATTTTCGAGAACGACAACATCGGCAACGAGATAGCAGACATCCTCATCGAGCGCGCCAACGCCGGCGTGGCCGTACGCGTCATATACGACCACGTAGGGTCATTCACCGTCAAAAACCGCTTCTTCAAGCGCATGCGCCGCGCCGGCATACAAGTCTACCCCTTCTTTGAAGTCACCTTCCCCCAGCTGGGCACACGCATCAACTGGCGCAACCACCGCAAGCTCTGCGTCATCGACGGCATAACCGGCTACCTGGGCGGCATGAACATAGCCGACCGCTACATCGACGGCGGCAAATTCGCCCGCTGGCGCGACACACACGTCCGCGTGACAGGCCCCATCGTAAGCTCACTGCAACACTCCTTCGCCGTCGACTGGCACTTCATGGGCCAGCCCCTGCTGGAGCCCACCATCCCCGCCGACGTCACCCCGCCCCCCGGCGGCAGCGTCTACGCCCAGTTGGTCACCTCCGGCCCCACATCCCAGTGGAACAATCTGGCACTGCTGTTCCACCAGGCCATATCCAACGCCCGCCGCCGCGTATACATCCAGACACCCTACTTCCTGCCCACCGACGCCCTGCTCAAGGACCTCCACACCGCCGCCCTGGCCCACGTAGACGTCCGCATAATGATACCGCGCCACTCCGACTCCGTCCTGCTCAACTACGCCTCCGCATCATACATCACCGAATGTCTGCGCGCCGGCGTCAAAATTTACATGTACGACGACGGCATGCTGCACTCCAAAATGGTCATAACCGACGACGAATTCGTCACCATCGGCTCCACCAACTTCGATTTCCGCAGCTTCGAACACAACTTTGAGGGCAACCTCCTGTTCTACTCCCGCGAGTTCAACAGCCGCATGCTCGACGTCTACCGCGAGGACCTCACCCACTGCACCCGCATCACACCCTCGCTGTGGCGCAAGCGCGCCCTGCACCGACGCGTCCTTGAGTCCGTAATACGCCTCCTTAGCCCCATTCTGTAAAGCGCTATATAACAGCTATTTGCCGCACGCACCACAAAAAACTTCAAAAAACGAGTAAAAAAAGTTGCCAAAAGATTTGTCATTTCAAAAATAATACCTACCTTTGCAACGCAAAAGCAAAAAGGCTATGCACCAACGCGAAAATAGCTCAGTTGGTAGAGCACGACCTTGCCAAGGTCGGGGTCGCGGGTTCGAGTCCCGTTTTTCGCTCTGATTAGAGCACATCTACATTATTAAGCTGAAAAGGTTTAAACCCCTCCTAATGCGAAAATAGCTCAGTTGGTAGAGCACGACCTTGCCAAGGTCGGGGTCGCGGGTTCGAGTCCCGTTTTTCGCTCTACTTTTCAGCGATGTCCGGGTGGTGGAATTGGTAGACACGCTACTTTGAGGGGGTAGTGGCAGAAATGCTGTGGGAGTTCGAATCTCCTCTCGGACACAACAAAAGGCTCGGAAATTGACCTCAATTTCCGAGCTTTTGTTATATACCCACGCGCCCGAAACCGTCAGGCACACCAGATTCAAAAACATTGGGGTCAGCGGACATTGCGCAGACACGCCCGACCCGGAACGCTGCGCAGCAGCGGACGTTTCGCCGCCGGGGCAATGTATTGCGCCGCTGCCGGTCTTTGTAATGTCTTGTGCAGCAGAGCCGTAGCGGCGCTATACATAGCACCGGCGGCGAAACGCACTGATAATGCATCAGCGAGCTGCCTTTAGCAGGCGTTCGTAAAGTTTCAGATAGCTTTCGGCCATGGACTTCCATGAGAAGCGCTGTGAGTTGGCATGGCCGCGCTCAATCAAATCGGTGCGGAATTCCCGGTCGGCCAAGCGTTCAAGTGCTTCGGCAAGATTTTCCTGCGTCAGTGTGTCCAATAGGATGGCCCCGTTGCCGGCCACTTCTGGGACGGACGATGAGCCCAAGGCAATTACGGGGCAACCGGCCCGCTGCGCCTCGGGTATCGGAAGGCCGAAACCCTCGTAGGCCGATGGGTAAACCAACGCGTATACTGAATTATAAATCCGGTTCAGCTCCTCATTGGACGGGAAAACAATTGATCGATACCTGTTGGGCAACTGTGCGTCAAGCATCCGCTTTTCGCTCTTGCTCAGCGGCTTACCGCATATCAGAAGCTTGAATTTCGTGCCGGCCAGGGCTTCGACTATGAACCGGAAGTTTTTATACCCGCTTCGGCCACCCACAAACAGGACATATTCGGCATACTCGGCAAAGGGCCTTGTAGCGAGCTTATGGAAGGTTTCTGAAACGCCGTTATGGATGACCGTAATCTTGGATGTATCAATTTCGGGAATGAATTTCAACAAATCCCGCCGCGTGTTCTCGCTTACGCAGACAATCGCATCGCTTTCCCGTATCGCCCGATAATTGAGTGCCTTACGGAGGCGCTGCTTCACCGTGGGACGCACATATTCATATATGAAATCATGCACCGTGGTGACATTGATGGCCTTGGGATTATTGCAGATCCTGTAATATGACGAATGGAAAATGAAGAGCGCCTCCGGGCGTGAAGGCACCCCGGGCGAAAACAGCTCTGCAACTCGGGGGTTAAGCGATTTTACGACAATATCCTCTGCCGGAACAACCAGCGACTTGCGCGATAAATTCTTCGCGGCACCGGCATATTCCAGACACGATATATCCGCCTTTCCGAGACAATGATTCAGCAGGTGCTCCCAAACCACTGAGATTCCGCCTGCCCTCTGTAACGAAAAGATGATATTATCGTAAACTATCCGCATGGCCCGTTACTAATCCTGTTCCTCGATGCGGGCCGAGACCTCGCACTTTGCGTATGACAGACCGATTTCGGGACTGTACCATCGGCCATACTCGCCGTTAAGCGGCAAACGGCCGTTGCCGTACTTTTCGCTTATAATGTCGATTGCGGCACCGTCGTCACTCAGCTTGGCAAATATAGGCGCCACATAATCAATTATATGGGGCGGAAAAAGGGCCGCGACGGCAACGGTGCGGCCATCGTAGAAATCCGTCACAGGCAAATCATAGACCTTGGCACTCACAGCGCCGTAAGCATTGATTTCAACACAAATTTTCAGATACTTCATACACAAAATCTATCGTCCCAAGTGTCGCCGGGAAGCGGTAAGTAAATTGACATCACAAAAATACTGAATTTTCAGAAAACCGCCGCACGGTTGCGAAAGAAAATCTTTTGAATCAATAGTACAATACTTCGGTTATTTTTTAACAGCTCCTGGGAGCCAAGTGTTTAATTCATTAAAAATCTGACGTTTAGCATGA